>WSZJ01000030.1 GCA_009773755.1 Planctomycetota bacterium
CCGCCCGCCCGCCCGTCAGTCCTGAGCGAGCGAAGCGAGTCGAAGGGCCCGCCCGCCGCCTTTTGCTAACATCCCGCGCGCATGAAACGCGTCCTCGTCCTTTATTCCCCGTACACACCCGGTGGCCGGAAGCCCGACATCGTCGTCCTGCAGGTGGCGCGGGCGCTGGTGAAGCTCGGGCACGCGCCGGTGCCTTTCCCGGTGCCGCTGGAACTGGACGCCCTCGTCGCCGGCATCCGCAAGTCCGCCCCCGACGTGATCTTCAACCTCTGCGAGGAATGGCGCGGCGACGGGAAACAGGAAGCGCGCGTCGCGGCGATGCTCGAACTGCTCGGGATTCCGTTTACAGGGAACTCGTCCCTCGGACTCGCGCTCGCCGGCGACAAGGCGCTGTCGAAGAAGCTCTATGAGTACCACCAGATCGCGTATCCCGAATTCGCCGTCTTCACGGGCGAGAAACCCGACCTGGTCGGCGGCCATCTGAACTTTCCGATGTTCGTCAAGCCGATGCGGTCCGACGCTTCGCTGTCGATCGGCGACGTGTCGTTCGTGAAGACGTTCGACGAGATGAAGGGGAGGGTGAAGCACCTGTTGAGGACGACGAAGGACGCGGTGCTGGCGGAGGAGTACATCAAGGGGCGCGAGATTTACGCAGCCGTGCTGTCCGATCGCGTGCTGCCGCTTCTGGAGGTCGACTTCAGCGGCCTGGGCGCACGCAAGCTGCACATCATGGGGCGCGCGGCGAAGTTCTACACGAAGTCGTCGGCGTACAAGGGGACTGAAGTGAAGCAGGTACGGGCGATTTCGGCGGGGCTGCGCAGGAAGATCGAGCACACTGCGCGCGAAGCGTGCCGGGCGTGCCAGGTCCGGAGTTATGCGCGCGTGGACATCCGCGTGAACGAGCTCGACGAGCCGTTCGTGATCGAGGTGAACCCCAATCCGTATCTGGAAATCCGCGGGGAATTCGCGCGGGCCGCGCGACTCGCGGGGTACAAATACGTGCCGCTGGTGGGGAAACTGCTGGATGAAGCGACGAAGAGGGGGGGGACCGAACGGGTTTTCTGAGAAAGAAGACAACAACGAAAAGAAAAACGAAAAAGGAAAAACACAAAACGAAAAGTACGGCACGACGAAAGGCCTGTCTCCAGCGGCCTTCGCCTCACTTCAAGCTGGCCACGAGTTCTTTTGACGATTTGTACCGATCGCAATGCGCCCGGAATTCCTCCCTGTTCAGGCGTTTTGTGACATAGACCTCCGCCGTCACCGGATAGATCAACGCGTAGCTCGCGTCCTCGAAATCGAAGCCCGGCGCCTCCGCCTTTCTTCCGCCGAAACCGAACCAGCCTTTCTTCTCCGCCGTCGCCAGGACCTCCACCTTCGGCCGCGTCTTGAACTGCGCCGTCAGCGGACGGCTCGTCCAGCCCAGGAACGCCCAGACCTTCGTCTGCCTGCGGGCCAGGTCGTAGAAAACCGGGACCATCATCCGGTTGTCCTGCTTCAGATCCGGATCCTCGGCGAGTTTCTCGACCCACTTCCCGAAGGCAGTGCCCGACCCGGGCGGCGCCTGCGGGTCCGGCGCCAATCCGATCTCGTGGCACGAAGCGACGTGCGCGCCGAAGAAGAGCTGCTCGATCGACGCGAGTTCTTCTCCGAGCGAGGCCGCGACCGGGCCGTCGGCGGTCATGCGGCGCAGATCCTTGAGCGAGCCGAACGCGGACTCCAGCACCTCGCGCACAAACCGGTACCCCAGCGCGCGGCGGAGGTAATGTGTGGGAACCGGCTCGACGCTCAATTCAGGCCGGACCTTCGGCCGCGGCGGCCCACACCCGGCGCACGGTTCCTCGAGCTGCTTGACGTGCGACTCGCGCGCGAGCGCGAGGATTCCCTTGAAGAGCGCCTCCAGCGTTTCGCGGTACGTCTTCGACAGATCGAGTTTCTTCGCTTCCGGCCCGCGATCCGGCGCGGCCAGCGTCTCCAGCGACCACGCGATGCGGTCGTACCAGCCGGAATTTGCAGTGGGGGAGAGGTCGGCGCGGCCCTTGCGGATCTCCTCGATGAGCCGGTCCGCGAGGTTGAACCCCTCCGGGATCGGCGCATTGCCGTACAGCCGCTTCACAAGCGCGCCCTCCGGAGACTCCGACGGCGGCGCGACGGCGACGCCGCGCGAAAAAAAGGGCGCCGCGCCGCGGTCGAGAGCGGCCAACGGCAGGCGGAGGTCGGGGCGCGTGAACGGATTGGTGAGGCGCTCGTTCAACGCCATCCACGCTTCGTATTCGCCGCGGAGCCGGGGATTGGCGTGCATGGCCAGCGTGACCGCTCTGAAGGCCGGCTCTTCCAGCTCCTGCTGGAGGAAGCGGTCCTGCCGGAAAATATTTTCGAGCGCCGGCGACCAGGTGTAGAAACCGAGCGGCTTCGACGCGCGCTCGTCGGCGAGAAACGCTTCGACGAGTTTCGCGGCGGCGGAATCCGACGGCGTTGCGCCGGAGCCGAGGGCGCGAGCGCCGTCCAGGAGCGGGGCGCTTGCGGCGAGGTTCCCGAGAAGCTGCTCCTTTCCTGCAAACGTCCCGGCGCCTCTTTCGGTCGCAAGTTCCACGGCCGCGATGAGGCCATCGTCGAACGCTTTGGCCTTGGCAGCGAGGATGGAGGCGGAAGCGAAGCCGCGCGGGTGGAGTTCTGCGACGGATTTCGCGAGGCCCGGGTCGTTCCAGGTGATGTCCTGCGGGCAGTCGAGGGCGATCACCTGGTTTGTGGCGTCGATTTTCAGGCGCACGCCGTCCTGGTCGGTCTCGCGGATCATTCAGGGTCCCTCACCGATGTTTTTATTTGCACTCCGCCCCCGGAATGCGATCGAGCTTGATCGCTCCCCCCTCTTCGCGGACTATACGCCCCCAATTGCAACATGAGTGATCGTCCCAAGGATACTCCGACCAATCCACCGCTGATCCGTTCCGCAGGGGGGCCCGGCCCCGTCGCGCCTGTGAAGAAGAAATCCCCCGGGAGCGAGTTCACTGAAGGTGAGGACACGGCAGTCCTCGCGCCGTCGCTGGCCGCGGCCTTCCTCAATTGCGGCGTCGACCGGCTCCACCGCGGCGAATCGTTCGCCGCCATCAGCGACTTCGCGGAGGCGATCAAGATCGACCCGACGCTGGCGCGGGCCTGGTGCCTGCGCGGCTACGCCCACGTGATCAACCTCGACTTCGCTCGCGCGCTCGCCGACCTTCGCAAAGCGCTGGACGTCGGCCTTTCCGGCAATCACGAGGACAACGCCTGGCTCCGCCTCTGGGTCGTCCGCACGCGCACCGGAGACGCCGCCGCGGCGACGAAGGACCTCAACGCTCACTTTGCACAGCGCGTCGATCCGCCCCCCTCGGCGTGGGTGCTGCGAATTGCCGCATTCCTGGGCGGAAGCGTGCCCGAGAAGGAGTTCCTGGCGGAAATCGACGGCGCTGGGGCGGCGCCTTCCCCCGAACGGGCGTGCGAGGCGTGGTACTTCACGGGGCAGAAGAGGCTCGCCGCGGGAGACCGTCCCGGGGCGAAGAACTGCTTCGAAAAGGCGATTGCGACGACCGCGAAAGGGATCAGCGCCTGGAGCGGCGCGAGGTCGGAGCTGCTGTCGTTCCACGCGGCGAAGAAGTAGCGGCCGCGCCGGTCACTTTTCGTAATTCTCCCGCACGAAGCGCCGCGCGAATTCCACCAGTTGCGCCCACTGCTGAACCGCGTGGATCTTCCATCCCATCTTCTCGAGCGGCGCCAGTCTCCCCACGCTTCCCGGCGAAATGTTCAGCACGAGCGTTCCCCCGCCACGCGCCTTTTCCAGCGCCAGCCGCGAAACCGCTTCTCCTGTCAGCCCCGGCGCGTAGGGCTGAAGCATCGTGTCGACTCCATCGTCGGAGATGACGACGATGTGGACTTGCGGATCGTCAGGCTTGCGGTCCTTGTACGTCTGGTGCAGGACGTTGAGCGGGAACGCCGTGCTCCCGTTCAGGCTCCCCGTGATCGCGCCGAGAATCGCCTTCTCGTCCCGCACGAACCCCTGCGTCCACGAAATCTGCCCCGGGCCGCTCCAGAGCGTCGCCTGTACGCGAGCGCCGGCGCGAAGAGCCGACAGCGCGAGGATCGTCCCGGCGAGCGCGAGGTAGCTGATGTCGTGCGCCGGGTTCGGCATCGAGCCCGACGAGTCCACGTAGATGTCCAGGTCGAGCGGCTTGCGCGCCGGCTCCGTGCCCGGGATCTCGGCGTAGGTCCGCTGCACGGTCGTGATCCCCGGGATTACCTGCGGCGACCGCGAAATCGACCCGAACAGGTCCAGCGCCCCCAGCTCGTCCGTCGCCTCCCACCCCTCGTACCCCTCCGCCATCGGCTCCGTCGCCCGCGGCTGCTTTTTCTGCGGAAACGGGATGAGATGTGGAAGCGCGCGCTCGCGGTAGTAGCGCGAAGTAACCTCGTGGGGCGAGAGCTGCACTCCGAGCGTCTTCATCAGTTCCGCATACTCCCACGGCTCCCGAAACTGCTGCCCAGGGCGACCCTTGCCCTCCTTCTCCGGCGCAGAATTCGCCTGCTGCGGCGTCTCCTGCTTCCTGTGACCTGCGCCCCGAATCTCTTCGTCGAATCCGTCCCCCTCGTCCAGCTCCTCCTCCCCGATCTCCGCCAGCCCCTCCGGCGCCGCGTCCCGGCCCTCCGCGCCGCCTCCCGAATTTCGCGTGTCGTGCAACCCGCGCTTCACAAATTCCGATCCTCTTCCGTTCCGCTTGTCTTCCAGGAGCCACGGGTAGAGGAGCGTTGCGAAGCGGCGCGCGCCGCGGAGCCAGGAGCCCGCGAAGAAGCGGACGAGGCTGGCGACGACGGCGGCGTCTGCGTCCATTTCGTCGGTGACGCCCGGAGGGGAGAGGGACTCTTTGGGGAGGCGCCAGAGGTACTCATACGCGCGGGTGCAAACGCGCCACACGGCAGACGGCTTTGCCCCCGTCGGTTTTTCCTTCTCGAGGTCCCGCAATCTCCGGTACACGCCCTGGATGTCGACGCCACTCCGGTTAAGCCGGTCATTGATGTGCAGGTCTCCGTAGAGGTTGGCGACCATCGCCGCGACGTCTCCCTCCAGGCCGTACAGCTCGCGGCGGATGGCGGCGAGCATGCGCGCGTTGTCCGCCAGGTTCCCCGGCACGAGGACGTGGTGGCCGATCTCATGCGCCTGGACGGGAAGCGCGAAGCCCGTGAGCCCGTCGTCACGCACCGTCTGCATGTTGACCATGACGACCTGGTCGACCAGCCGGATCGCGGCGATTTCGTTCGCCATGCCGGACTTCGAGGCTTCCCGGTGCGACTCGAAGTACACCGGCTCTCGCAGGACCGTGNNACGCGGCCAGCGCTTCGCCCCATCGCGCTTTCCAGCCGTCGGCCAGCGATTCGGTTTTGCGCGCTTCTTCAGTCACGAGCCGATTATGGTCATGTCCCCTCGCGTGTTACCATTCTTCGAGGGGATCGAGAACCAGTCATGCGCATCGCCCGGACTCTTCTCTTTCTGACCCTCGCCGCCGACCTCTCGCGCGCCGAGGATCCCGCTCCCCTCCCCGAAGGCGCGCTCCGCCGCTTCGGCTCCCCCAACGGCGCCGACGGCGACGAGATCGTCGACGCGGCCTTCACTCCCGACGGCAAGACCGTGGTTTCGCTCGGCCGCATGGGCGGCCTCCGCGCGTGGGAAGTCCCCGCACTTCAGCCGCTCTTCTCCGTCAAGCTTCGGGAAGAGGGAACGTTCCTTTCGGTCAGCCCCGACGGCTCGCTTCTCGCCGTAAGCCAGCTCAACGGCGTCTACCTCTTCAGCCTCCCCTCCGGGAAACTGGCTGGCCGGCTCTACGGCCCTCCCCCCGACCTCATCGCAGGCGCGTTTTCGACCGACGGGAAGCGCTTCGCGGCCGCCGACGAGGACGGCGGCGTGCACGCATGGAATGTCGAAACGCGGGCCTACGATGCAGCACAGCCGGAACTCTTCGAGGGATTGGACGTCCTCGGAGTTCTCTGGTCGCGGGACCGCGTCGTTGTCTGGGACGACTCCGGCCAGCTCAGCCTCCTGGGCGGCGCAGACCTCCTTGAGATCCGCACGATCCAGACCGGCGCCGACGACACCGATGGCGGCGCGCTGTCGCCGGACGGGAAGCGGCTCGCGCTGGCGATCGATGACGGAGGGGTGCGCGTGTGGAATCTTGAGGACGGGGAGGAAGTGGAAGCGCTCGTCCCTGAGAGCGCGCAGATTGCGACCGGAATCTCGTGGAGCCGCGACGGCGCGCGGCTCGCGTGGACGGACTACCGGGACGAAATGTGCGTCTGGTCGATCGCGGAGGAGAAAGTCGTCGCGCAGTCGCCTGTCCGTTCGGAAGGAAAACCTGTCTTTTCGCCCGACGGCACCTGGCTCCTCTCCGGCATCGGCGGGTGCCGCCTGATAGTCCTGCGCGCCGAGAACGCCGTGCGCGCCACCCGCGCCGAGGGGCACGACGGCGCCGTCCGCTCGCTCGAATTCGACGCCGCCGGCCGCACGCTCTGGAGCGCCGGCGCGGACGGCAACGTCTGGGTCTGGGATCTCTCCACCGGCGCGTCGCGCAAGGTCGTCGAAAACGGCGCGCCGCTCTGGCGTCTCGGCGTCATCGACGGCGGCGCCCGCTTCATGGTGTGCACCCCGCAGGGCGGCTTCGGCGTGTGGGACGGCGCGACGGGAAACCGCCTGCGCGACAGCGGCGACCGCATGGGATTCCTCACCGACGCTTCGTGGGCGCCCGGCTCGCAGACGATGTTCGCGATGGGCCAGAACGGGCACGGCGAGCTGTGGGACGCCGCGCTCGCGGCGCCGCTTCTCTCCATCGACGTCGCCGTCAACGCCAGCTCGCGCATCGCCCTCTCGCCGGACGGGAGGCAACTCGCGCTGGGGTCCGGGACCTCCGTCTCCCTGTTCGACGCGCGCCTCGGGATCCGCCGGGACGTCCTCTCCGTTTCGTCCAGCGACACGGCGGCTCTCACCTGGTCGCCGGACGCCGTCTGGCTCGCCTGCGCAGACTCGAATTCAAACGTCACCATCACCGAAATGGCCAGCGGGCATGTCAGTCCCGTCGGTTCCGCGCTTCGCGGGGCCCTCCTCGCCTTCGCCGGTTCAACCCGCCTTGTGGCCGCCTCCGACAGGCTTCAGTGGATCGACATTGCAGCCCTTGAAGGGGTCCCGCCTTCCGCCCAGCTGCCGTCCGCGCCTTCCGCGCTCGCCGTGAGCCGCGACGGGCGCCTGGCCGCGACGGGGTTTCACGACGGGACGATCCTGCTCTGGGAAGCGCCGCCGGCCGCCGCCCCGAAGGGGGACGCGCCGCGTGCCGCGGGGATCTGGGAGGCTCTTGGAGGAAACGACGATGCGGCGCGCGTTGCGGTCGCGTCGTTCGCGGTCGCGGGTCCGGAGGCCGTCCGCGCGCTCGCCGAGGGCCTCGCCTCCGCGCCGCCCATTCCGGAGGGCGTGTACGACCTGCTGCCGGGCCTCGGTTCGGATCGCGCGCAGGAGCGCGACGACACAGAATCAGCTCTTCGCGATGCCGGCCCCGAAGCAGAGCCCGCGCTGCGAGACGCGCTTCGCGACGCCGGGGCCGAAGCCCGCGGCCGGCTGGAGGCGGTCATCGCCTCATTCGAACTCCCGCCTTTCAAGTCCGCCGCCCTGGTGCGCCGGGCGCGCGCGCTCCGTGCGCTCGAAGCGTGCGGCTCGGCGGACGCGAAACTGGTGCTGCGCAAGGTCGCGCAGACGTCGCCGTTCGCGCGTGAGCGGAGGGATGCCGAGGCGGCGCTGAAGCGGCTCGAACTGAAGTAGCTAGACCGCCGCGGCGCGCGCCGCACGAACCCGGATCCGATGGCTGTCCGCGACCGTCCACGCGACGAAATCTTCGCGCGCCACGTACGACGTCGCGCCGGCCATTTCTTCGAATTTCGCGGATTCGCCCCCGAACGTCAGCGTTCCGTCCTTCGCGAGTCGCGGAGCCCCGTCGTCGCCGGCGCCAAGCAGCGAGGCGATGAACCCGCGCGTCTTCGGCTCGCCGACCTTGTAGTCCGCGGCCGCGTCGTCCGCGCGGCACGACCACCCGTAAACGTCGGCGTCGAGGCGGAACGCGCCATTCGAGGCCAGCGCCCAGAACCTGTTGCGCGAGGTCTCCGGTCCGTCGAGAAGGAGCGGTGGCTCGTCGAAATGCCCGTCGAAGCCCGCGAATTCCCCGACGCTCCCCGCCGACTCCCACTCGGCCAGCGGCGCGCGCGGCGGCGAAGACAGCTCTTTGCGCAGGTCTTCCAGTTTTCGGGGAGACGCTCTTGCCAGCTTCGCAAGCGTTTCGGGCGATATCGCGTCTTCAGGGCGCCGCCAGGCGTCCGCGCGAAGCGCCGCGGTCACCAGCGACGCCGCTTCGGACGGCCAGCCGCCGACGCCCAGCGCCTCGAGCAGAGAAACCGCCGGCAATCGCTCGGCGACCTCGAGCACCTCGTCGCGCAACCGCGAATTCCCGAGCCGCCACGCACAGAGCGCCATCGCGGCCACGAAGTCCTCCCCGGACTTGAGCCCGGCTGACAGCGAGGGCAGGCGAAGAGCGAGCGCTTCCCCCCGGGCATCCAGGTTTTCTACGGCGTTGGAAATCTCCGAAGGAAGCGAATCTGCGCGGGTCAGGAGGATTCTTCTCAGGGAAGGGAAGACTTTCCGCAAGAGCGTCGTCACGCCCCGGCTCGTGCCGCCGCCGGGGGCGAGGGTTCCTCGACCGGCGTGCAGCAGGATCAGATCGTACACGGACGAGAGCAGCTCGGCGGTCCGGTCGCCCTCTTCCGTGGCGGGCTGCGGACTGGAAACGCGCATTCAGGTCGTCTCTCGAAGAGGCGACCCAGGCGCGCAGGACCGTGCTGGCTATCGCGGGTGTTTCAGCTTCCACGGCCGATAGTTGGAATAGCGCTGGTGGTAATACTTCAGCTTCACGACGTCGGTGTGGACATGCGCGTACAGCTTGGAAGTCTTCGCAAACTTCGCGAGCGCCGTTTCGATGCGGTTGATCTGCGCGTCGACGACGTCCACCGGCGGTTCCGATTTCAAGTGGCCGTTCGCCGTCCAGATCTCGTCGATCTCAGCCACCGGGTCGTCCCGGTCCAGGTTGAGCCGCACGAACTCCTCGCACGCGAGGTCCCAGGCCCGGCGCAGCCACGCGATGCGGTCGACGCGGTAGATCTGCGCGCTCTGCTGGTCGAAGTACGGCGACGTCGGGTTCGGCTGCAGCTTTTCGTGGAGCACAAACGGTGCGATCTGGCGGACGTCCTCGGGCGAGACTTCTTCCGAGCCGCGGAACCAGGCCATCGACTTGGCGAAGGTAAGAAGCGTCATGAGGCTGCGCACGCTCAAGCCGTTCTCCGTCTGGCTGCAGAGACACTTCGTCTTGTCCCTGCCGCAGTCATTGGCGCAGACGGCCGAGAGCGTCTTCCCCGCGAGGTGAATCGTGTCCTTCGACTTGTATTCGATATCCACGGACGCCAGGTCGCAGAAATCGAATTGCGCGGCGAAAAACTCGATCCGCCTCCGAAGCGACCGCGCGATCGGCATCGCCAGGATCTCCTGGTACGACTCGTCCAGCTCCGTTTCCGTGAAAACGTGCTTCTTCTCGGCCTGCATCGTCTCCTCAGGCCGCTCCCGGTTCTCGAGGCGCTTCTGCAGGACTTCGAGAAATCTCGGATTGAACGTGAGCGCCTTGATGACGACGTCGATCCGGTCCTTGAGAGCCTCGATCACCTGGTAGGTGCCTCCGCCCGCGTCGTCGTTGGCCGTCAGGAACCACGCGCTTTCAGGGGACTCGATCGTCTGGCCCAGGACCTCCGCGTAGCCGTCCGCCATGAGCGTCAGGAGCGCCGACTGCGTCCGCGTCGGGATCCGGTTGTACTCGTCGACGATCTTCACGCGCATCTTGATCCACGCGCGCCACCCGATCCGGATCTTCTCCATGTCGTCGGCCTGGATCAGGTCCTTGGGCAGGGGAGACCCGAGCAGGTCCGCCACCGTCATCTGCGGCTGCCCGTGCTGCATCGCCCGGCGCATTTCCTTCAGCGGGTAGCCGGCCATGATTCCCATCAGCAGCGCCGAAGCCGTCTTGCCCCGCCCCGGCCCGCCGACGAAGAGCGCCTTCTTCCGCCCCGCAAACGTCAGCAGCGGCAGCAGCACGAACGACGACCACGAATGCGCCGTCGGAAGCCGCAGATCCGTCCCCGCGCCCTGGAAGCGGAACGACCGCGGAGCCGCCGTGTTGAATTCGATGTCGTAATGCGGCGTGATCACCGCGTTGTTCACGATCCAGTCGTACGCGTCCTGGAATCGCTCGTAGAGCGGCTTTCCCGCGCCGGCAGGCTGCCGCGCCTTCGGCTTCGACGCCCCGGACAGGAATTCCTCGATCTCGAAATTCCGGGAAACAGCCTTCTTCGGGGATTTCGATGAAGAGGGGTGAGGCATTTCTCGGAGCGTGCCAGACGAGAAAAGCAGGGTCAAGGGAAGCGGCGCTCGACGAAGTCAACGGACGCGGGGTCTCTCAGCTCCGCCGCAAGGATGCGATGCCGCCTTGACGGACGCGTCTAGTATCATGGCCCTGATGAGCGAGCTCATTTTCGTGGTTGAAGAGGCTGTTGAGGGCGGCTACACGGCCAAAGCCCTGGGTGCCAGCATCTTCACCGAGGCTGACTCCCTGGACGAATTGCGCGCCGGCATTCTGGACGCCGTGAGATGCCACTTCGGCGAGTCCGAACGCCCCAAGATGGTCCGTCTGCATCTTGTTCGAGACGAAGTCCTCCCCGTATGAAGCTGCCGCGGGACCTGAGTGGCTCCGATCTCGCGAAGCGCCTTGCGAAGTTTGGATACAGCGTGACGCGCCAATCCGGGAGTCACATCCGGCTGACGACCATGATCGGCGGCGAACACCACGTCACCATTCCCGCTCATTCGACGCTCAAGACTGGAACCCTGAGTGGCATCGTGGGAGACGTCGCGATGCATCTCGGGAGAGACAAGTCCGTTGTTTCAAAAGAACTGTTCGAGTAGCGGAGCGGGCCTACTTCGTCAATGCGCGAGATTCCAGGATGAATGATTCGCCCTATGCGAGCTGCAGTTGTTTTAGCCAGACCGGCAAGAACGAGCGTGGCGGAGTCCCGGTCATGTTCCATCGCGAGATCCAGGATTTGCGATGCCAGGCGTGGACCCGAGAACTGAGCCGGGAGGAGGTGATGTCGGGGTCGGTCTGGCCCGGGAGTGGCCGGGAGATTGACCGGGAGCCGACGAGATAGGAGAAATTCAAATTCTCCGTTTCCAGAGTATTCCCTCTCAACCTGGTGGACACTCTCCCGAAAACTCCCGATCCAACTCCCGGCCTCTCCCGGGCTCCGCCTCTTTTCAATGATGCCCAACGCCCATGGGTACCGTGCTGCAGTAGCCATTCTTGCCGCGACTCGCATACCATCTCCCGGCTCATGAACCCGAAGATGATCTACGGCACAGCGTGGAAGGAACTCGAGACCGAGCGACTCGTCGGGCTGGCGCTTCGGAGCGGCTTCCGCGCGATCGACACCGCGAACCAGCGGAAGCACTACTACGAGGCTGGCGTCGGCGCGGCACTGGCGAAGGCGTATAAGGACGGGTTGGTGAAACGCGAGGACCTCTTCCTCCAGACGAAATTCACCGACCGCGGCGGGCAGGACCAGCGGCTGCCGTACGACCCGAACGCGGATGCGGCGACGCAGGTGAAGCAGTCGTTCGCGAGTTCGCTGGAGCACTTGGGGACGGACTACCTCGACTCGTACGTGCTGCACGGGCCGTCGACGCGTTACGGCATCGGCGAGCACGACCGGGCGATCTGGCGGGCGATGGAGGAGATTGCGAAGGCGGGGAAGGCGCGGGCGCTGGGCGTGAGCAATGTTTCTGCGGAGCAGCTCGAGGAGCTTTGCGCCTTCGCGAAAGTGCAGCCCGCGTACGCGCAGATCCGGACGTTCGCGCGCAGCGGCTGGGATGCCGACACCCGCGCGGTCTGCCGGGAGCGGAAGATCGTCTTCCAGGGGTTTTCGCTTCTGACCGCCAACCCGCACGTCGTGATGCATCCCGAAATCGGCCGGCTTGCGGCCGCGCGAAAGGTCACGCCGGCGCAGCTCACGTTCGCGTGGTGCGTGCACCTCGGAATCCTGCCCCTCACCGGGACGACGAGCGAAGAGCACATGAAGCAGGACCTGGAAGCGGTGAACCTCCGGTTGAGCGAAACGGAGTCTCAGATTTTCGATCGCCTGCGCTGACGCTGGGCGGGCATCAGCCCCGGCACTTTGGAAAGTTCCCGGGTCAGGGACTCCATTGGCAGCCCGACGACGTTCGTGAACGAACCCCGGATTGCCGCGACCAGTTCGTCGCCGTGCTCCTGGATGGCGTAGGCGCCCGCCTTGTCGAGAACGTGGACGCGCTTCAGGTAGTCGGAAATGCGTTTCTCTGAAAGGCGCCGGAAGGTCACGCGCGTTCTTTCGATCCAGAGAGTTTCATCCGGCCATGGCGTGCGAGATAAGCAGACCGCCGTGAGGACTTCGTGCGTCCGTCCGGAGAGCGCCCGCAGCATCGAAGCGGCCGCGCGGAGGCTCGCCGGCTTTCCCAGAGTCTTTCCGCCCAGTGAGATGACCGTGTCCGCGCCAATGACAAGAGATCGCCGGCGTGTGTGCGACACGACGCTGGCCTTAAGAACGGCGTTGTACCTGGCGATCTCCTCAGGCGACCACCCGAGGCCCTTCACCTCGGGGACGCAGATGGGCACGATCTCGAAGGGAACTCCCAGACCGCGCAGCAGTTCCGCGCGACGCGGCGAAGAGGAAGCGAGCACGAGGCGGAGCGTTCGCGGAGGCACCTCGGGATCTTAGTCCCGCACTTCGCGCCCCTGCCTTAGAATTCCGGCGCCATGCCCACCGACCTCCCCTTCACCTCCCCCTGGCTCCTCGCACCCATGGAAGGCGTCACGGACCCGTGTTTCCGCGACGTGGTCCTCGAGCGCCTCGACCCCCGCGATCTCGGCGGGGCATACACGGAATTCGTGCGCGTCAGCCACACGCCGATTCCGGAGTGGAAGCTTGCGGAACACCTCGGTCCCCGGAAGTACGGGCAGCCGGTCGGGCTGCAGGTCATGGGAAGCGACGCCGGGCCGCTCGCCGCGACCGTGGACGCCGCGATCTACGCGGGCGCGCCGCTCGTGGACGTCAACTTCGGCTGCCCGTCGAAGGGCGCCTTCCACGACTGTGCGGGGTCGGCGCTTCTCGATCACCCCGAGCGCATCGAAGCCCTCGTGCGCGCCTGCGTCACGGCCGCGGGCGGGCGCGTGCCGGTGACGGCAAAGATGCGAAGCGGCGTCCGTGAGGACTCGCGGCTGGAGGAAGTCGCGCAGGCGGCGGAGGCGGGCGGCGCCGTGATGATCACGGTGCACTGCCGGACGCGCGAGGAAGGTTACCGCGACTGCGCCGACTGGAGCCGAGTGGCTCGCGCGGTGGCCGCGGTGCGCGTCCCCGTCTGCGGCAACGGAAGCGTCGAAACGCACGCCGACCTGGAGCTCATCCGCCGTGAGACCGGCTGCAAGTACGCCATGGTCGGGCGCGCGGCGCTCGGCGACCCTTGGATCTTCAGCGGGCGCTCCGTCACCGTCGCCGAGGCCGCGCGGTTCCTGCTCGACTACGCCGAGGCGCTTCTGACCCGCAGGAAATTCAGCCAGAACGGCGCTTCGGGGCGCGTGAAGCGGCTGCTCTCGTTCTGGAAAGCAGGCCGTCTCTTCGACGGCGCGGGCCCGGCCGCGACACGGGCTGAAAAGGGGCGTCGATTGGCCGAACCGAAACCCGAGCGCCTGTGGGCCTGGCTGGAAGAGCGAGCTGCGACGGCTTCCGCAGGCGATTGCGAGGCGGGACGCCCCTCGGCTATTCTCCACGCATGATCCGACTCCTCCTCGCGCTCGCCGTCCTCGCCCTCCCCCTGCGCGCGGAGGACTGCGCTTTGTGCACTCCCGCGAAGCTCTGTGCCCCCCACACCGAGTCCGACAAAGACGCCTGCAAGAAACTCCAGGCGGGACTCGGCAATCCCGATCCCGCGGTGCGAAAGACCGCAATCGACGCGTTCGCGGCCGCCTGCTTCGCCCACGCGAACTGCCGCCCCGCCGCCAATGCGCTTCTGCTGGGCGCCGCGCTGAAGGATCCTGACCCCGGGGTTCGCATCCGCGCGGCCGGGCAGCTCGGCCTGACACAGGATCCCCGCACGAGCGTGAAGCTCTTCGATCCCCTGATCGATCCTCTCCTCAAGAAGCTGGGGAAAGAACCGAAGCCGGGAAATGAAGAGGTTGCCTGGGACAACGACTTCGATTTCATGAAAGCGATCATTCACGCGCTCTCGGTAGCCGCCGTCCCGGAAGCCGGTCCTCCGATGGCCCGGATTCTCTGCGGCAAGCGCATGATCGTCATCGAAGCGGCGGCTCAGGAATGCCACACCATTCGTTCGAAGGACCTGCCGCCTGCGATTCTCGCTTCGCTCGAAGCAGTGAAGCAGACGCCGCCGGATCCGTTCCGCGACCGGGCTTTCAATGCGCTCACCGCGGCCTGGGAAAAACTCACGTCGTCCGGCGTCAAGGCTCCGGTAGCGGGTGCCAGCGATGCAAACCGGTGGCTCGCGGAATGCAAGGCGTGGTGGAAGGCGAACGAGAAGGGGTGGAAGTAGCCAAGTAGCTCCTCGATGATTCTGGCCCATCCAGCCGCCGCGAATTTCGTCGGCCCGCAAGGAGGAGACCGGAACTGGAGCGGAACGGAGCTCCAGTGAGGATCGACGACGCTGCGGGACGACGAAAGGCGCGCGGATGGATGGGCCAGAATCATCGAGGAGCTACTTAGTTCCCCGCGCCGAGCCGCTTCAGCTCCGCGCGCGCCATGTCGGGTTCCACGAATCCGGTGACCGAGCTGCCCACGCAATCCCGGAACCGCTCGATCGCGCCGGCGTCGTCGCCCGCGGCCTCCCGCGCGACGCCTGCGTAGAACGAGGCTTCGCAGGTGCGCTCCTTTCGCGTCTTCTCGTCGCCGGTGCGCGCGGTCAGCAGCAGCTCGCTCTCGGGGAAATCGCCCTGGAGGAATTCGGCAATCTGGCGCGGCCAGGCGGTTTCCATCGTCGGACGGTTCTGGCGGAAATGCCGCTTCAGTCCCTCGATCGCCTCGTCACGGCGGTTGGCGCGGAGGCGGGCGGCGGCGAGCTCGAGCTGGGTGAAATCGAGGTTGGAGCCGGCTTTCTGGGTGCTGCCGGCTTCGGCGAGGTCGGCGATGGCGCCTTCGAGGTCGCCGAGGCAGAAGCGGGAGTGGCCGCGCGCGCGATAGAATTCAGCTGCGGTGCGGATTGAAAGAGCCTTGGTGTGGTCGGCGACGGCGCCTGCAGGATCTCCTGCGGCCTGCTTCGCCTTGCCGCGACGGAACCAGACCGTGGCGTCGTCGAGGTTGAGCTCGATCGCTCGCGAGAAGGCCTCGGCCGCGCCGGACTCGTCGCCGGCCTCGCGCCTGGCCTGGCCGAGGCTGAACCACGTCGAGGCCGATTCGGGCTCGAGGTCGAGCGCGAGTTCAAAGGCGCGCACGGCGCCGGGGGCATCGCCATGCTGCATCTTTCTCTCGCCGGTGCTGACCCGGTCGCGGAATTCGCGGATGCGGTTTCCGGGAGCGGTGCAGGCTGAAAGCAGGACGAGCATGGCGATGACGGGAGATGCGCGCTTCATGTGTGATTCCCTGGCCTCGAATCCACCCCGCCCCATTATCAGGGTGACGGCCGGGGACGCGTCGAGAAATGCACCATTTGCCGGCCCTTTCGCGTATATTCGGAAGTCTCTATGCCCAAAGGGGTTGCATCGGTCTACCACCGTGCCGGCGCTTCACCCCGCCATACGAAATTCCCTTTACCCTGTGTAACACTTCCTCTTCCCACCGTCCTATTCCCGGCTGACGCGTGATAACACCGCTGGAGAGCGAGCACCAGAAAGTTCTTCTCCGCAACTGGGCCCGGGGAAACCGGGAAAGCGGAGAGGAACTTCTCCGGCAGATGCTTCCGGGGATCTACGGGTTGTGCTACCGGATCCTCGGTCGCGACGCTGATGCGCAGGACGCCGCGCAGGAGACGTTCGCCCGGATGTGCGCGGAAATCCGGAAAGGGACTGAAATCCGGGACGTGAGAAAGTGGGCGGCCACGGTGGCGATGAACCGCTCGATAGACATGAAGCGGGTACGCGGGCGCGAGGTCGAGCTGGAGCCGGAACTCGCGCCGGCCGCCGAAACGGCGGACCCGCTGGACCGAATTGACGGGGAAAACTTACGGAAGTGGATGGAGAAGTTGCCTGAGCGTTACCGGGTCGTGCTTCACCACCATTTCTACATGGACATGAAGCCGCAGGAGATCGCGGAAGTCATGAAGCTGGAAGCGGGGACGGCGAGAGTGCTGCTGCACCGGGCGATCGCCGCGTTACGGAAGGCCGCCGGACAGGAAAAAGGAACGACGGAACCCTGAGATGAGCATGCACCCGACCCACGAGAAGCTCGCGGAATTCGCCTGGGACGCCCTCGAGGGCGCCGAGGCGGACGCCGTCGAGAAGCACGTCGCCGCCTGCGGCGACTGCGCTCTCCAGGTCGAGCGCGTGCGGGCCGAGGCGCGCAAGCTGTCGGCCGCGCTGGAGCTTCCGATTCCCGCCGGGCTCGCCGTGCGCATCCTCGATTCGGCGACTCCCGCTGCTGAGAGCGGTCCTCGACTCGCGCCGTGGATTGGGGTTGCCGCCGCGGCGCTCTTCGCCGTCACCGCGGCCTGGGCCTGGCGCGGGATGGAGAGCGCCAACCGCCGGATCGAAAAGCTCGAGAAGGAACTGGCCTCGCGTCCGACCCCGGGACCGGTCGTCGCGAACCAGACCGAGGACATCGACACCATCCTGAAGCAGATGGCGCGGATCGAGATCGAAGGCGAAGCGGGCACCGTGAGCGCTTCGGTCCCCGGACTCACCCCGGACGAAAAGGAATCCCTGCGCGGCATGATCGTCGACGCGGCGGACACGATTGCCGAGGTGCTCGCAAAAGTCGCCCGCAAAGAAATCGACTGGGACACGCTGGAGCACACGGATTTGTTCGCGAGCCTCGACCCGGACCTCCTCGCCAAGTTCGAGCGGTCTGACTTTGCCGATATCGTCGCCGCTCTCGAGCGCCCCTCCCGCGCCGATGCCATCGCCGTCGCCCGCGCTCTCGTCGGCGACCTCGTCGTCGCCGCGGGTCTCGATCAGGCCCAGGCCTCCTCGCTGGAATCTTTCATCGTCGACAAGACGGCTTGGCGTCGCGATTTCCACTTCCTCCCCGACGTCGTCCAGCGCGAGCTCGCAGCGCGCTTCGTCGGGGCGGGCGGCTCGCTTCGCCCTGAGACGGCCGCGCTTCTCAGCGATAGCCAGAAATCCCGCGTTCTCAACTACCTGGCAAGCGCGGCGACCGAGCGGAATCGCTACTGGGAAACCCTGAAAAAGAACGCCAACAAACACTGAAGGAGACGGTCATGAGGAAGGTGATCGGCGGATTCGCGGCGGGCGTAGTGGCGGTGATGGCGGTGCTGGCGGCGGCGGAGGACAGGAAACCGGCCGATCCGGTCAAGCCGCCGGAAGAAGTCTGGCTCGAGGGCGAAGTGATCGACCTGACGAGCTACCTGAAGGATGGGAGCTGCGGCAAGGACCACTGGAAGATGGCCAAGGCGCACATCAAGGCGGGGACGCCGGCAGCGCTCAGGACTTTTGACGGCAAGCTGTACGTGATCACGCCCTACAACAACGAAGGGTTCGAGCCGCTTCAGCGCGGAGGCGAGCAGGTCCGCATGAAGGCCATGGTCTACGAGCGGGACGGCGTGAAGTGCGCTGTGGCGAAGGACGTGAAGAAGCTGCCTCCGGACTACAAGCCGGGCGACGATGGCGGCGACCGCGGCCACAACGGCGGCGGCGGCGGCGGCGCGAAAATGGGCGGCAAGTAGCGAATCGGCGGAAGGCCCGGGCCGGATAGAATCGACCCGGACTTTCGCGTGAATACCATGAACAACAACTTCCTTAGAATGGCCCTGAGCGCCGCGCTGGCGGCGGCCGCGTTCGCTTCGTGGGCGCCTCCGTCGCGCGCCGACGACAAGAAAGAGGAAGAACGGAAGAAGAAGACGGAGAAGGACCGGGAAGAAGAAGCGAAGAAGAAGAAGGAAGAACAGGCGAAGAAGGGTGAGGAAGAGGCGCGCAGGAAGAAGGACGCTGAGGAAGGGTGGGACAAGAAGGACGGTGAGAATCTCGGCTGGCCCGAGCCGCCTGACATGGATGAGATGTTCGAGGCAGCGAAGGGTCACGGCGGCGCGGGGCTCGGGCTGGGCGGGGGCGCCGACGAGGAGCCGAAGCCGGGCGTGGGCGGGTACCGCAAGCCGCCATCGGACGAAGAGGCTGAAGCCGCGGCGGCGGCCGGCGGAGCGTTCGGCGAGGGCGCGAAAGACGCGGGCGCCAGGGACGAAAAGAAGGACGAAAAGAAAGACGGCGAGAAAGGCGAGCACAAGGACGGCAACAAATGAGGCGCTTCCTCGTCCCCGTCCTCCTTGCGCTGATCCAGGCGCTGGCGGTGCGGGCGGGAGAGGAGACGAATCGCGCCGGGGGCGGCTCGGCGGAGGAGTTGCGCGCAGTGCTCGAGCTCGACTCAATTCAGGCGGGGCGCGTGCAGACGCTGTACCGCGACGCCGACGGCGAGCTGCAGCAGTTGCGGACAGGCGCGCGGCAGCGCAACGGCGCGGTCACCATCGAACAGCTCGTCGGCTGGCAAACCGGGCTGCGCCAGCGAGTCAAGGACGTCCTTCATCCGAACCAGCTCTCGCTTTACGAGGCGTGGCTCGAAAAGAAGCGCCGGCTCGGCGAGGAATACGACAAGTCGCTCTTCGGCGTCCCCAACGCCACCGAACTCAAGCTGAAGCTTGGATTCGCGCCGGACACGCTGGAGAAGGTGCACGGGATCGCGGACCAGGCGGTCGTGGACATTCGCAGGAAAATGTCGGAAATGCGCGCGGCAGGGCAATCGGTTTCGTCGATCGGCGACGCGGTGAACGAGCTGCGGAAAGAGGCCGTGAAGAAGATGGGCGAGGCCGCGTCCTCGGCGGAGAAACGGAAGTTCACCGACTACCTGAAGACCTGGGTGAGGATCCCTGCGGAGAAACTTTCCCGACCCGAGGGGGACCGGCTGGACCGGATCATGAAGCAGCTCGAGCTGGCCGACGGCGCGGTGACCGACCGGATTCAGTCCCTCGTTTCAGCCGTGCTCTGGCACCAGGAAGAGAACGCGACGCTGCGCCGCGGGCTGGGAAAGGAGCTGCTGATGACGCTCCTCCAGAAACGCCCCGAATCGGAAGTCTGGACGGCGATTTACGAGTACGGGACTCTCTTCGACATTCACAACCGGCGCATCAAGGCGCTGCGCGAAGACCTGAAAGCGCTGTTGCCGACGAAGCAGATCGCGAAGCTGGTGGCCGAGGGCGTGCTCGAGTAGCGCCCACCCTTCCGCTTTGCGCCCTGCCCCGCGGCGGCTAGAATCGTCAGCTCATGGATCAGGTCGCCCCCCCCCTCCCGCAGGACTTCGGCGTCACCCACGGGCTGGACTTCGCCCGGTGGATCACCGAGATCGCGAACCTCCTGAAAAAGGCGGACGCTTCCGATCCCACGGTGCAGGTGGCGTTCCTGGAGATCGCGAAGTCGCTGGAGCGGCTGCGGCGCTACAAGAAGCCGATGATACTTGGGACGTACAAGACATATCTGACGGTGAACGAGTCGGTCGTGACGTCTTTCCCGACCGCGGAAATCGTCGCGGCTCCGATGGTGCGTCTCATGGATGCCGCGGGGATCTGGTCGATCGGCGTGGACCACCGGATCGACATCGCCAACGTCGAAATGCTCGCGACGATGCTCGCGCGACCGGAGGAAGAACGGCCCGACCCGGCCTCCATGAAGTACATCACCATCAATCCCGTGAAATACATCGTCGTCTTCGCGGGCGAACAGGTCGTCGAGCCTGAAGTCGGGATGCCTACGCCCGACGAAGGCATGGCCGTCGGCGGCTCGCAGGTGGACAAGGAACTGTTCCACCAGGAAGCCGACGTCAACAACGCCCTCGACGACGCCTTCTCGGGCTGGGGTGGCGAGCAGTCCGACCCGCTCAAGGTCGCCAGCCGCGAAATGGCGCGCAAGATCGAAAGCGTCCTCCCTTCGCTTGAAAAACTCGCCTCCCTCGACAAGAAGGCTCCCGGAGATTTCCTCCGCGGTTACTTCGAAAGAGATTTCGGCGACCTCGTCCGAGGCAAGCCGGCGGAAGAATTCCTTACCGCACTCGGGCACGTCCTGCGCGCCCTTCCACCGGAAGTCCAGACGAAGATATTCCAGCACTCGTTCAAGAAGTGCGAGCGCGACGATTGTGTCGAGGCCCTGCGCGGCACGTCGCCTGATTTCCGCATGAACTTCCTGCTCGAGCGCATGAAAGGGATGGCCGCGTTCAAGGAAGTCCGGGATCTCGCTTCGCTCGTGGTCGCGCCGGGCGGGGAAGTGCTGATGGTCGAGCACATCGCGAAAAAACTGCTCACACCAGATCTCGCCCCGGACGACCGGGCCAACCTCCAGAAGATGCTCAACGTTTTCGGCTTCGACCCCTCGCGCTCCGAGCGCCGCCGCATCGTCCTCTTCATCGGCCAGGCCGGCAGCGACTACGACAACATCAACAAGCTTCTGACGAAGCGCGGGTACGGCGTGTTCCTGTGGGACGGGACGGACGCGACCTCGGGGGACGGCGGGCAGGAACTTCAGCCGGACATCGCGATCGTCGACGCGCCGAACGCGGGAGAAGCGGGGCTGGCGCAGCTCAAGAAGGTCGCGGCGGCGAGCCAGAAGACGGCGATCATCGTTTTCAACGAGGGCGCCGTCGATATGACGCCCTTCTATGAGCTCGGCGTCAGCCGCACAACCGTCCTCCAGAAGCCGGTTCCTTCCGACATCCTGCTGTCGTTCTTCGAGGACCGCAAAGCCCACACGAAGGTCCCGGCCGTCAAGGCCCCCGGACAGGCCATGCGCGAGAGCACTTCCAAGTACATGAAAGCCGACCTGGCGCGCGCGCGCGAAATCCAGGAGAGGCTCATCCCGAAGGACATCCCGAACGTCGCGGGCGCCGAGATCGCGGTCGCCTACCGGCCGTGCAACGAGGTCGGCGGCGACTACCTCGACCTGTTCTGGACCGCCCCCGGCAAGCTCGGCTTCGTGATCGCGGACGTTTCCGGCAAGGGCGTCGCGGCCGCCATGGTGATGGTGATGGTGCGAAGCGTCTTCCGCAGCGTCGCCGCGGGCGCCGGGACGGCGAAGGAGACGATGATCCAGGTGAACCGGATGCTGGCGCGGGATGTGAAGAAGGGGATTTTCGTCTCGGCGCTTTACGGCATCTACGACGTCGACTCCCAGAGAGTCGCGATCGTCAACGGCGGCCACAACCCTCCGGTCCTGTGGCGCAACGAAGCGGGCACGGGCGAGTACGTCAACGTCACCGGCATGGCGCTGGGCCTGACGGAGCGCCCCGCATTCGACAACTCGATCA
Organism: Planctomycetota bacterium; assembly: GCA_009773755.1. Lineage (GTDB taxonomy): Bacteria > Planctomycetota > MHYJ01 > WSZJ01 > WSZJ01 > WSZJ01. The sequence goes on from WSZJ01000030.1 coordinate 21,649, forward strand.
AGGAACTCGTCCTGGAGCTCGCGCCGGGCGACAAGCTGCTGAATTACACCGACGGCGTCACCGAGGCCTTCGCTGCCGACGGCGACATGTACGGCGAGGACCGGCTCCTCGAGATTTTCAAGCAGCAGGGCAAGAACGCCGCCCAGCCGCTCATCGACGCCGTCATGCTCGACATCGACAAGTTCGTCGGCAAGGCCCCCCGGAGCGACGATACGACGATGCTCGTCATCGGGCGGCCCGTGGGGAGCCTGATCGACGCGGTGGGGTAGTCCGGAGTTCTCCGAACAGGGAGGCGCCAATCTGCCGCTTTGCCCTTCGACTCGCCTGCTTTGCCTTCGCGGCCCGCGCCGCCTCCGCCGAGAGCATCGATTGGATCGAGAACGACCCCGAACTGGCGATGTCCCGCGCGAAGGCTGGCGGGAAGTACGTTCATGCCTTCTTTCACGCCGGCTGGTCGTCCTGGAGCCGCGACATTGAAGCGGACGTCTACGGCGACAAGGCTGTGATGGAATTCCTGTCGGAGGACTTCGTCAATCTCCGGATCGACGTCGAAAACCAGTCCGCGCGGTCCGCGCTGAACGGGGACGTGCAGGACGCGCCCGTTGTCTGGATTCTGGACCCCGAAGCCTCTCCGAAAGACCGCCTGCTCGTTCAGATTGGCCAGTATTGTCTGGCACCGGATTTCATCAGCCGGCTCAAGCGGGTGAAGCCGGAACATGAGCGGCTGAAGAAGGCGCGAGTCGCGTTTTCCGAGAGGCGCGAAGATCCGGCCGTCTGCGTCGAGCTGGGACTTGCCGCTCTCAATTTCGACAGAATGGGCGAAGCGGAGCCCTGTCTGGAATTCGCTCTTCGGTGTCAGGCTGACAGGTCCTCGCCCGTCGCGCTCGACGCAATGTGGGGCCTCGCGGTAATCAACTCCGGCAACCGGCCTCGTGAATCCAGGGTCATGCTCGACAGGTTGTTGATTGCGGACTCTGGAAACCGCGGCGGGCGTGCAGACAATGCGCTTCTGTTGAAGTTGCGACTGACGACCGACCTGTCGACCGCCGAAGTCCGGAGCGCTCTTCAGAATATCGTTGAAAGATACCCGGGCACTGACGGTGCCTTCGAAGCCATGTTCCTGCTGGCGGCGTCCTTCGCGAATCGAGACGGAGAATTCGCCATGGCTCGACATTGGCTGGAGCGCCTCGCGAAAGAAACGCCGGACGGAGTATGGGCACCGCGCGTCAAACTGGCGCTGGGCGTGCTCGAGCGAAATGAACAGGGAGCTGCGGCGGGCGAAAGGAAGCGCTGACCTCCCATGTCCAGTCCGCCGGAATCAGTGCTGGCCCTCGGCGATTCCGAGGAATTCGTCAAGCGCTCGCTGGGCGCGCTCGAGGGTCGATTCCGCGAACTGGCCCTGCGATCCCTTGCATCCTGGGACGGGGTCGGAGTCGTCTCCGTTGAACTGTTCGCCGCAGTTGCGGCGTTGCAGCGGCCTTCCTGGGGATCCTGGAACGGCCTCCTTACGGCGCTTCGGAGCGCACGAATCAACGTCCTCCGGGGGCGAAGCATCGGCGAGCGAGAACGGGCAGGGGGAGCGACGCGCCTGGCGGAGGTATTGGCCCGACTCGACGAACCGGCCGGCCTGGATGTGCGAGGACTGTCGGAGATCCTTCGCGTACCTCTCCCTCGCGCCAAGGTCGGGGACGTGCTGGCGCTTCCGATCGTGCTCCGAAACCGCGTGGTGCACGACATGCCTGCGGACGCCGCGTGGTGGAAGCGTGCGGCGGAAGCTCTTCGGCCCCTGGTAGCGTGGCAACTCGAGTCTGCGGACCTGAGGTATGAAGGAGACGCGAGCCCGTGGGTCGTGGCTGAGGGAGGCGAGACCTGGGCATTTAACGGTCTCGGTGCCGACTTCGCCGCGACATACGTTTCGAGAACCGGGACGGTCCGGCATGACGAAGAGCGAGGCCGCGCGATTCTGCAGGCGTGCAAGCGGCTGATGGGGAAAGAAGAGGTCCAGGAGACGGATTTCAGGCGGCTGATGACGAAGCTGGCGCCGGAGGATCTCAAGGGCGTGATGATGGGAGACTTTCTTGTCGGAAGACCTGTCGGAAGCGGCGGGTTCGCCGAGGTGCATTCGGGTCGGCAGCTTTCCACCGGGCGACGAGTCGCGGTCAAGATCCTCCACGACGGCACGGACGAAGGAGCCCGCGCCCGGTTCCAGCAGGAGGCCGCGTATCTCGCCCGATTCGATCACCCCAACATCGTGAAAGTGCTGGGATTCGGGGAGGAGAGCTGGACAGCGCCCAGGGCATTCAGCCTTTCTTCGGAGGACTGGTTCGTCAAGTTCTCGCGAGGCGCGGCTGTCCGATCGTTCATTGCGCTGGAGTGGGTCGAGGGGAAGACCCTGGAGGAAGTATTCCGAAGCGGGCGCCCCAGGATCAAGTCGGCGACCAGCTGGTTTCTCCAGGCCGCGGAGGCGCTCACGGTCGTTCACGCGTTAGGCCTGATTCATCGGGACGTGAAGCCAGGAAATCTGATGGTGACGGACGCCGGGTTGATCAAGCTCATGGATTTCGGAATCGCGCGAAGCCAGGGCGAGGTGCGGACGCTGATGACCACGGCAGGCGCGTCGCCCGGCACTCCGGCCTACATGAGTCCCGAGCAGATACGGGCCCGAGACCAGAAAGAGGAGCTGGGCCCCGCGACCGACGTGTATTCCCTTTGCGCTACTTTTTACGAACTCATGAGCGGGAGGAGGCTCTTCGACCACGACCGGGAAAGCGAGGACATGGTCAAGACACGCAAAGTCCGCGGCGACCTTCCGCCCAGTCCCAGGCTTCTTGCCCCGAAACTGCCCTGGGAACTGGAGACGATCATTCTTGGCGGCCTCCAGAAGGAAACGGGCGACCGCTACCGGACGATGGAAGGTCTGAAGCGCGACATCCAGCACTACATGCGCTACGAGCCCATTGAGTATCGAAAGCCGTCTCTGGCAAGAAGGGCGGCTCTTGCCTGGCTCAGGAACCGGGAGAAGTACCGTCCTGTCTTCCCGCTGGCTCGAGCCCTGGCGGCCGTTCTCGTCGTCGTTGCGGCCACCCTGTTCGGCCTTGGAATGTGGAAGAAAGTCCGGAACGCGAGCGCTGTGACAAGGAACATTCGCGATGCGGCGCAGCGGGGCGCCGACGCGCGGGCGAAAGGCGACTCTCCCAACGCCAGCGCAGCCTTTGCCGAAGCGTACGCCCTCGCCGTTCTGTCCGGGAATCCGGAGGATCGCGAGGCCGGCGTGAATGCGCTACTCGAGCTCGCAAAGGAAAAAGAATCCGTGAAGGACTGGCGGCACGCCAGAGGCGCCTACCGAACACTTCTGGCGCAATTCCCGGATTCGAACCGGGAGGAAGCCGCCCGTTACGGTCTGGCGAGAAGCGAAGAAGGCCTGGGGCGGGCTGAAGCGGCCTACGAGGGATTCAAGGACGTGCTTCGCAGGGGCAAAGGGAACGCGGAAATGCTGGAAGCGTCTCGCCGGTCCCGCGACGTTTACGCAGCTCTCTTCCCCGTGACGGATTTTGAGATTCCGGAAGGGCACTACGCCGTCGGTGAACTCGATGATCTACCAGGGCCCGAAATCGCTATCTGCGGAGCGGATGCGACCATCACCGTTCTTACGCTGCGAAACGGGGCCCTGACCACGCTGTTTTCCGGAAACAATGACCCAGGGCAGAGCGGCGTGCAAGGGCGCGTCTGGATCGAAGATGTGGACGGCGACCGTAAGAACGAAATTCTCGCAGCCTGGGGGGCTGGGTCAGAAGAGCGAGGTGGCCTGAACATCTGGCGCCTGGGAGCCGCAAATCTCCGGATGACTGCCTTTCTCGATCTCAAGACGCGGGAAGCGGCGCTTCGCGTGGACGACCTGGACAGTGACGGCCGCCCCGAGGTGATTGTCGGCATCGGATACTTCGCGCGGCGTGTCCGCATCTTCCACGTTGACCGAGCGGACGGCGCGGATGCTCATCCGGGCGACACGGTTTCCATCGTGGGGGATTATGTCCCCGACACTTCCTCGGCGACCTTGAGGCAATCGGTGCGAAACGTTTCGCAGGTGATTCCCACGCGATTCGGTGCCGGGCCCTATACCTTCGGTAGCGACGGGTTTTTCGTCGCCACCGGCGAATACGGCCCCGATCCTGGCTTGGAGATATTTGCGGTCTTCGGCGGGTGGTCCTGCTACCAGGGGATGGTCCTTCGATGGGACCCTGCGAGCCGTGACCTGCGGGAGGTCGCCCAGGCCCCGTGGCGGGTCCACGCTCCCTGGTGTTGCATGCTTCCCGGAGGCACTCTTGTCCTCGCAAACTTCATTCACCCCGACCACGCCAGCTCTTTGCAGCTGTCGACGAGGTTTCAGCCGGGCGAGTTGATGGAAAACGGGCTGTACCTGGTGGAAGCGCCCGCGAACGGGCGCATCGCCAACCTGCGCCTTCGCAGCGCGCTCGGCAACGACATCGATGTCTTGAGCGTCACTTGGGCCCGGCTGGGAGGCAAGCTGCATGTGGTGGTCTCGCTGAAGCCTGCACCTGGCTTTCGGGGAGAGCCGCGCATCGTCATTTACCCGCTCGATGAAAGCGACCTGACTCGACCGATTGAAGCGCCCGGCGAGACTCAGCTGAGTTCGTACGACCTGGACGGCGACGGGGAAAGCGAGCTCCTTTCGCGATGGACGTGCTATGGCGGCCATAGGCTCCGCGTCCGAGGCTACGGGCAGGCCCCGACGACCGCCCACTCCGACACTCCCGTCGGCCACGCGGATCTCGAAACCAGCCTCGCTCGCGGCCTGCCCGAGGCCGGGCAGGCCGAAGAAGCGCTGGTCAAATTCAGGGAAGACCAAGATCACCTCGGAGCAGGCCAGGCGCTGATGGAATTGGCGGACATGGCGGGCAATCAACGCGACAAAGAAGGCCGACTGCGGAGCGCCGCAGACGAATTTCAGAGGGAGAACAAAGACAGAACGCGCGCGCTCTGGCGCGCCCTGGAGTGCCGGCTTGAAGGGCGAGACTGGGCTGGCGTTTCAGGAACGACCGACATGCTTGGAGATCGCATGGACCTGGATCCGCTCGATCGCTCAAGACTGTCGGAGATGCGTGGGCGGATTCGCGAGATGAGGTCCTGGATCCGACATCGGACTGAACCTCGTCGCCGCGAGCACTCCATGAATCTCGACCAGTTGCCCGTCTGGAGCGCCGAAAACCCCTTCCTGTGCCGCAAAGCCGACGACAGTCTCGAGTTGCTGGTCCTCCATGAAGACAGCCGGGGCGCGGGGATCCCGCTCCTCTACACCGGCGGACCTCTGCTGCTGGAATGGGAAATGCGCCTCACCCGCAACGCATTCCCAACCCCCGTCGAAATCGGCCTCGCGGGACCCGATTCGCTCTTCGCAGGGTTCTCCGAAAGCGGCAGCGAGCAGAAACCGAGAACCCTCTGGAGTCTCAGCTGGCATGCCGGGCCGCTTCCGGGCGGGAGCTCGTTCATGGAGCCCGACCGGTTCAAGCCCGAAGTCGGCGACTGGTTTTCCGTGGCCATTGAATATGTGCCCTGGATGCGGCGCGCCTGGATGGAGTGCGAACGCAAGGAGGACCACCAGTTTTATGGAACCAGCGTCCTGATGGATTCACCGCTGAGGCCGGGCTCCTATGTGTTCGGATTGAAGGGGCGGAACGAAAGGAGGCCGGGCGCAACCTACTCATCCGTCCAGATCCGGAATTTCCGCATCGCCTCTTCCGACGATGGAACGAAATTTCAAACGGAGCCGTCGGCACAGACGGCCGAATGGAGAGTGCGCTTCGCGGAGGCCAACGGGCTGCTCGCCCAGGGAAGCGGGCCTCAGGCTGACGGCGGCTTGCTCATGCAGAAGCGCGCGCAGGAGGCGATCCTGCGGTACGACGAGCTTCTGGCAGAGATTGCGGCCCCGCGACCGCGCACTCAGGAAATGGACTTGCGCGAATTCGCCGTGAGGTTTTTCAGAGCCGTCGCTCTCGCGCGAACGGGATTCCGGGACGAGGCACGCTCTCTGCTCGTCGCGCTCGAAGAGTCGAATGCGGACGAATTTCCGGTGCTCCGCGCAGAAAGCGAGATCGGCATGAGCGCGGAGGACCTCGAACTGCTGGGAAGATGAGGGTCGTCCTGCCTGTTCGCTGGCGTCAACCTCTCTCCGCACTTCCGTCTCGTCAGGCAAGGCGGTAAGACAAGACATTTCCCCGTCGCAGCATAGAATCCCCGGCCTTCCCAGCGAGAGGACTTACTCCCCATGCCCGCCCTCCAGCCCCGCATGATCGGCGTCGTCGGAAGCGGCCAGATCGGCCCCGACATCGCGCTGTACTTCGCGAAGGTCTTCCACGCGGCGAAGGTTCCCGTGGTCGTGGTCGACATCCGGCAGGAAGCGCTGGACGCCGGGAAAGAGAAGATGCGGAAGAAGCTGGCGAAGGGGGTCGAGAGCGGCGCGTTCAAACAGGCCGAGTTCGACGGGATGATGGCGAACACTTCGTGGACGACGGACTACGGGGCGCTTGCCGGCGCGGACTTCATCGTGGAAGCGGCTACGGAGGACTTGAAGATCAAGCAGCGGATTTTCGAGGGGCTGGAGAAGGCGGTTTCGAAGGACGCGGTGCTGGCGTCCAACTCTTCGCATCTCGAGCCTGAAGTGATTTTCGAGAAGGCGCAGCATCCGGGGCGCTGCCTGGTGATCCACTACTTCTTTCCGGCGGAGCGGAACATCATCGTCGAGGTGGTTCCCTCAAACAAAACATCGGCGTCCGTGACCGACGGGATCATGAAGCTGTATGAAGGCATCGGGAAAGTGCCGCTCAGGATCGGCAGCCGGTACGGGTACGCGATCGACCCGGTGTTCGAGGGGATGTTCCTGTGCGCGGCGCGGCTGGTGGAATCCGGCATTGCGACGACGAAGCAGGTCGACGTGATTGCGCAGAAGGCGCTCGGGCTGGGCATCGGGCCGTTCACGGCGATGAATCTCACGGGCGGAAACCCGCTCACGGCCGTGGGCCTGAAGCACTACCACACGAAGATCATGCCCTGGTACGACGCGCCGAAGATCCTCGACGCTCAAGTCGCCTCGGGGAAGCCGTGGGAGACTCCCGGCCGCGGCGAGAACGTGACCTGGACCGACGACCAGTTCCGCGCCGTCGGCGACGCGCTTCGCGGCTGTTACTTCGGCCTCGTCAGCGAAATCCTCGAGAGCAGGATCGCTTCGGTCGCGGACCTCGAGCTCGGCGTCGAGACGGCGCTGGTCATGAACGCGCCTTTCTCAATGATGAATGCGGCCGGCGTGCCGGCGGCGCTGGAGCTGGTGCAGGCGTACGCGTCGAAAAATGCAGGGTTCAAGGTGGCGGAGTGCCTCAGGAAGCAGGCGGCTTCCGGAAAGCCGTGGGAAATCCCGCTCGTTCTGCGCGAGGACGTGAACGGAGTCGCAGTGCTGACGTTCCGCCGGCCGAAAGTCCTCAACGCGCTGAACAGCGATGTGATGAAGCAGCTTTCGCAGCACCTCGAAGCGGCGCGGGCGGACACTGCCGTCAAAGGGGTCGTTCTCACCGGCTACGGCTCCAAGGCTTTCGTCTCCGGCGCCGACATCAACGAGCTGGCGGCGCTCAAGACGCCGCAGCAGGCGACGATGCACGCGCTGACCTGGCAGCAGGTCGCCAACTCGGTCGAGGCGTTCGAAAAGCCCGTCGTCTGCGCCTACAACGGCCTTGCGTTTGGCGGCGGAAACGAGCTGGCGATGGCTTGCCACGCGCGCGTCGCGAAAGAGGGGCTTCCCATCCTGTTCGCCCAGCCGGAGCCGCGCCTCGGCATCATCCCCGGCATGGGCGGCACGCAACGCCTCCCGCGCCTGGTCGGCCTCGCCAACGCCTGGGCGCCGCTGCGCACCGGCGCGCCTGTCTCCGGCTCGAAAGCGAAGGAGTGGGGGCTCATCCTCGAGGAATGCGACGAGCCCGTCGCTCGCGCAATCGAGATCGTCGCGGAAGCCGCTTCCGGCAAACGCACGCTTGCTCCGATCAACCGCGAGCCCCTTGAGGTCCTTGCCGCAATGCCCCCCGTCGAGCTCGGCCACCTTTCAAAGAAGATCGACGAGATGGTTCAGCGCGCGATTCTCGAGGGCGCGCAGAAGCCTCTCGAGGATGGGCTGCGGAACGAAGCGAAGCTGTTCGGCGACTGCCTCAAGACCGAGGACATGCGGATAGGGATGGAGAACTTTCTCAAGAACGGGCCGAAGGCGAACGCGGCGTTCGTGAACCGGTAAGTTCGCGCCGCGGATCCCACGACCGCATATCATGGGTCCTGCGCGCCGCGCCCTCATGAAAACTCCTTCCCACTCCCAGATCCTCGTCCTTCTGGCTGAGAGCGATCCCGCCTCCGTGAAGGAGATCCGGACGAGGCTTTCTGAGCCAGGCGATCGGTCGATCCACCTCGAAGTGGTGCCCTCAATCGCTGACGCATTGCACCGCCTGGCCAAGGGCGAGGTAGGTGCGGTGCTCCTCAGCCTGAACCTCCCCGATCTCACCGGCCCGGCCGCGGTCGCCGCGCTTCGCGCCCGCGCGCCTCTGGTCCCCATCCTCATCCTAGTCAATCCGGAGGACTCAGCCCTCGGAGGCGAGTTCATCCGCGCCGGAGCCCAGGACTACGTTGTCCGCGGCACGATCAACGCCAGTTTCCTTTCGAGGCGCATCCGCAGCGCGATGGAGCGGAAGCGGATCGACGAGGAGGAACGGTTGCTGACGGTGCTGTCGCTGGCCGTCGGACAGTCGGAAGACTTCGAAAGGGCGATGGAGCGGGCGCTTCGCGACATCTGTGCCTTCACAGGCTGGGACTTCGGGCAGGCGTGGATTCCGGATTCGACCCAGCGCAAGATCGACCCCGGCCCCTTCTGGCTCGGTTATCCGGCCCTTCACTCGTTCCGGACCGCCAGCGAGAAGTCGGTGACAGGGTACGGGAATGGTCTCGTCTGGAAGGCGTTCCTCAGCCGCAAGCCACTCCATTTCACCGATCTGTCGGCCGAGCCGTCGTTCTTCCGCGCCTCCGACGCAGCCGAGGTCGGCCTCCGCGGAGGACTGCTTTTCCCCGTCCTGGCAGGCAAGGACGTCGTCGCCGTCATCGAGTTTTTCATGCGGAACCCGAAATCCGAAGATGCCCGGCTCCTCAACGTCGTCGCGGCGGTCGCCGCTCAACTTGGCCAGGCGTTCCTCCGGCGCAAGATCGAGGGAGAACTGCTCCTGAGCCAGGAACACTTCAGGAAAATCGTCGAGATCACGTACAACGGCTACATGATCCAGGAGTCGGGGATCATTCGGGAAGTCAGCCCGGGCAACGCGTCTGTCTTCGGTTACGCCCCTGCGGAGCTGGTCGGCCGCAACGTCCTCGATCTTGTCGTGCCGGAAATGCGGGAAGAGGTCAAGCGCTACTACACGCCGGAATTTGAAGGCGTGTACGAGATCACGGGACTGCGTAAGGACGGGTCGCGCTTTCACGCGGAAGTCGTGGGTTTCAATCACCGCTGGAAAGGGTGGCCCGCGCGGATCGGCGCGGTGCGGGACGTTTCCGACCGACGGACGGCCGAAGAGCGACTGGCACGGCTGAACGACTGCTTCGTCACTTTCGGGCCGGACCCTGCCGGGAACATCGATCGACTCACGTCTTTCTGCGGTCAGGCGATGAATGGGCTCTGGTCCGTCTACTTTTCAGCCGAAAGCGAAAAGCCGATTCTGCCGGCCTCCCAGTGGCAGGTCCCCGCCGGCTTCGCGTCTGCAGGGAGCCCGCTCGTCGTATTTGCGCACCAGGTCCTTGGCTCGGCACGGACCGACCTCGTGGTCGGCGGCGGTCGGCCGCCGGTCCGCCACGGCGACACGAACCCCAACATCCTGCGCGGCCCCGAGGCAACCCTCGTCGGGCGCGTCGTCTGGTGCGGCGGCGTTCCTCGCGGCGGCCTCTGCATCGCCCTTGCCGGCAAGGCCGAACCGAGCCGCGAAGATTCCCGCTTCATGGGCATCATCGCCAGCGCGATCGGCGTCGAGGAAGAACGCCGCCTTGCCCAGCAGAAACTGCAGGCGATGGAAGAGAATCTCCGGCAGACGACGAAGATGGAGGCGATCGGGCGGCTGGCCGGCGGCGTCGCGCACGACTTCAACAATCTGCTCACCGCGATCATCGGGTATGCGGAACTTGCGAGGGACCGTTTTTCGGAGTCGGACCCGACGCGGAAGGAAATGGACGAGATCCTGAAGGCCGGCGAACGCGCTTCCGGTCTCACCCGCCAGCTTCTCGCCTTCAGCCGCAAGCAGGTGCTGCAGCCGCAGGTGCTTGAACTGAACGCCGTGGTGACGGACATGGAGAAGCTGTTGCGGCGGCTGATTGGCGAGAACATCCGCCTCGAGATGTCCCTGTCGACCGATGCAGGCAGGATCCGGGTCGACAGGAGCCAGGTCGAGCAGGTCATCGTCAACCTCGCGGTGAATGCGCGCGACGCCATGCCCAAGGGCGGCCGGCTTACATTGAAAACGTCGAACATCCCTGCCGTGGAAGTCGCCGCCACGCCAGGGGGGGGCGCCACGCCGCCCGCCGCCTTCGCCCGCCTTTCCGTCTCCGACTCCGGCGTCGGCATGAGCCCGGAAGTCATCGCTCACCTGTTTGAGCCCTTCTTCACCACCAAGGAGCGCGGCCGGGGCACCGGCCTCGGCCTCGCCACCGTCTACGGAATCGTCCGCCAGAGCGGTGGCCACGTCGTCGTCAACAGCACGCCGGGCCAGGGCTCGACGTTCGACGTCGACTTGCCGTGCGTCGAGGAAGCGGGCGTTGAGAAGGCGCCGGAGCGGCCGCGCGCGGCGCCGACCGGGCCCGAGACCGTGATGATCTTGGAGGATGAGGAGCAGCTGCGGGTCCTGATGGTGAGAGCGCTTCGGGGCCTCGGGTACACCGTTCTTGAAGCGGGAGAAGGCGCTGAGGCGATGCGTGTCGCCGCCGCTCACGCGGGCGAGATCCATCTGCTGGTCACCGACGTCGTCATGCCTGGCGAGAGCGGCCCGCAAGTCGCGACCCGGATCGCAGGCGCGCGCCCCTCGATGCGCATCCTCTACATTTCCGGCTACACGGACGACGCCCTCAGCCGGCACGGCCTGGTCGACAGCGAAATTGAATTCCTGTCGAAGCCTTTCACCCCGCGGGCACTGGGCGAAAAAGTGCGCGAGGTTCTCGAGAAACGGCGGTCGTGATGGATCCTGCAGCGGCGTTCGAGCTCTATCGCCGGAGGGTATTCGCCCAACCGGAGCTCACGTCCGCCGACGGCGGATTATTTGCGGCCATGCGCGCCGAAGACAAGAAGGCCAATCTTCGCCTGATCATGGGCGTGTCGCGCTGGCTGATCGAGCGCATCGAAGCGATTCCCCAGTCCGACCAGATCGCGGCCGGTCTGGACCCTCTGGCGCTGCTGACGCAGGCCAACGCCGTCGTGGGGGAAAAGCTGCGGGCCTACCGCGGCGAGAGCATCGACGAATTCAAGGGCATTCTCCTTCCGGCGCTGGATGCGCGACTTCATGCCCTCTTCGGCAGAAAAGTCTGAGCCGGCCAATAAAAACGGGGCGCCCGGTTTGCCGGCGCCCCGCAAGTTCAACCCCGGTTGGACCTCACTTCACCCGGTTCTTCTCTTTCTCCACGATGTCCGCCATGGCTTGCTCGGCTTGCTTGCAGACGGGGAGTCCTTTGTACTGGGCGATGACCTTCTTAAGTCCTTCTTTCGCGCGCGGGAAGTCCGAGGCGGCGGCAGCTTCCGTCGCCTGTTCGAGGAGCGCCTTGCCGGATTCATTGAGCCTGTTGAGGCCGTCCTGCGCGCGGCCCGCCATCGTCTTCGCGCCCGGCGCCTTCTCCTGCTTCACGACGGTGTTGTAGGCCTTGATCGCCTCCGCGATCTTGCCGTCCGACGCGGCCTTGTCGCCCGCGGCGATCTGGTCGCCCATGAAGGTGTACTCGTCCGCGCCCAGCCCGGGGCCGACTTTCTTCGCCGCTTCCGCCATCTTGTCCGTGAGCAGCTTCGTGGCCATCGCGCCCTTTTCGCGTCCGATTTCGTTCCCCTCGACATCGCCCCAGATGTGGTGCGGCATGAGGATCGAGCCCTTGAAGAATTTTCCGTTCAGCTCCTGGTAGGCCTGGACGTGTTCTTCGCACGTGATGCTCGGAATGATCGAGCACATCTCCTTGTCGCCGACCTTTTTCGTCCCGTGCGTCGTTTCCTTGTTGCAGTAGATCGAGACCCACTTCTTCGAGCTTCCCACGAAATCTTTGTTCGGATAGACGGAGCCGTCCATCGTGGTGCAGCCGCCTCAGCCGTCCTTGTGGAACGCGAACATGATCGGCACGTTCCGCGTTTTTGCTTCTTCCTGGGCTTCCTTCCAGCTGTGGGCCCAGCGCATGGCGGGGCCGGAGCCGTCGGGCGGTTTGGCGAGTGCGACCGCGCCGGTCAGGGCGATCGCGATCGCGGTCAGGGACAGGTGGCGCATGGCTTCTCCTTGAAGGGGCGTGAGGTTCTTTGGAAAGAGGACTTGCGGAGACGGTCTCTGTTTCAGGAATACGCCGCGCCTGCGGCTTGTATTCCGCTGAAATGTCTCGGACAATCCGGAGATGCTAGGGAATCAGCGGCGGAAAAGCGACGCCGAATGCGGCACAAACATGACTTAAGTGATCACCTATACGCGGTTTGCGACTACTCGCCCGTCGCGCCTCCCACGTCGTCATCCGCGGCCCCCGTCGTGCGGTGCGCCGCCGGCGCCGCCGACCCCGGCTCAAGGTTGATGAGGTCAATCATCTGCCTCAGCCGCCCCTGATTTCGCCGGTTGAAATTCATCGCCAGGCGCGGAAGGTGCGCCACCCGCTCCTCGCGCGCCTCCTCCGGATGCACTCCCGTCATCTCCAGGTCCCCGCCGTGGATGTCGGCGAACTCCGCTTTCAGTCGCGCCACCGTCCCGGCGGACAGCGGCCCGTTCAGGCGAATAATGAAGCGGCCCTTCACGTACCGCGAAGAGTTGTACACGCGGTAGAAGTTGCAGATTTCGTCGCACGCCTCGTTCACGGAGTAGGCCACCTTGAAGAGCCGGTTGTCCTCTTCGCTCACGAGCCCGCGATAGATCAGCCGCTCGACGAATCCGTGCCAGTCGGCCCAGTAGGTCCCGCCGGGCGCGTCGACCATCACGAGCGGAATCGGCACCGTCTTTCCCGTCTGCACCAGCGTCAGCGTCTCGTACATTTCGTCCATCGTCCCGAACCCGCCCGGGAAAAACGCGACGCCGTCCGCTTCCTTGATGAACATCAGCTTGCGCGTGAAGAAATACCGGAAGGTGACGAGCTTCTTGTCCCCGTAGATAACGGTGTTGGCGCGCTGCTCGAACGGGAGCCGGATGTTCACGCCGAAGGATTTCTCGGCCCCCGCGCCTTCGTTCCCGGCCCGCATGATCCCCGGCCCGGCGCCGGTGATGATCATGAATCCGCGCTTCGCCATCTCTTTCCCGAATTCCAGCGCCTGCTTGTACCCCAGGTGGTCCGTCGGCGTCCGGGCGCTGCCGAAGACCGAAACTTTTCGAACTTCTTTCCAGGGAGCGAACGTCTTGAAGGCGTAGCGGAGTTCTTTGAGCGCGCTGGAGACGATCTTCACGTCGCCGCGTTCGGCGGAGTCGTCGGCGAGGCGCAGCGCGGTGACGATCAACTCGCGGACGAGGTCGGCGTTGCTGGTGATGGCGAGTTTTGTGAGCAGCTCATCCGCGGCGCGGTCGAACGCGCCGAAATCGCGGCGGAATCCGGGGATGCCGGGTTGGGAATCAGGGGGCATCGCGCCATGGTAAGGGCGCGCGCGCGGGGCGGAAAGGAAGTCGGGAGAGTTGAGTCGGGAGTCGGGAGAAAAAACGACCGAATGGAATCATGACCGGGGTGGTCAACCAGGACTTGGCCATTACAAGTCTCTGTGACATCATTTCCCGCCACGCCCCCCCCCACGGGCGCCGTCGCCTTTCACCTGGAGGTCGTTCCATGACGCGCGCCGCCGCTTTCTGCCTCTGCCTCTCCGCCTCTGCCGCTTTCGCGCAAGGCAAGGCCGCTGCCCCGAATCAGCCGCTTCTCGACGCCCGCAAATCGGCCATCGAGGAATTGACGAAGCTGCGCGGCTCCATGGCCCAGCTCGGCTGCAAGGGCGAAGTCGACGACTGCGACTCCGTGATGAAGAAGATCCTGGAGCCGTCGAAGAGCATCAACGACAAGGGGATGGGGACGCCCTACCCGGGGGACGAGAAGCTTGCGGAGCTGATGAAGACCTGGAGTGAGGCCGGCGACCGGCTCTCGGCGAGCTTCAAGGAGGCGGCAGCGCAGCTTGAAGGCGATGCGAAGGCGGAAGCGGAGATGTTCGCGGGCTGGTTCGAGTCGTGGAGCCACGTTGCGAAGGGCGTGACGCACCTGAACCGCCGGCGGAAATTCTGCAAGCTCACGCCGGTGATGGCGGACTGGTCGGGGACGCTGGGCGGCTACCTGCACGGCGTCTACATGGCGAAAAATCGCGACAACCGCGCGGCCGCTTCCGACCCGCATCACGAGGACGGCAAGCTTCCCGGTTACACGCTCGAGGGAGCTGCGGCTGCGGGCGGCATCCTCGGCGGCGGATCCTCCGAGTACGTCATGGATTCGTGGCTCGGCTCCGAGTACCACCGCGAGCCCGTCTGGAGCCGCAACTGCTCGCGCGTCTGCTTCGGCGGTCTCGCGCCCGGCGGCTGGTGGTCGTGCAGGAACGGCGGCGGCGGCTCCGGCAACGTCCTGGCCGACGTCATCACGTTTCCCGGCGACGGCGACACGGACATTTCACCGATCTTCGGCGGCGAGGGTCCCAACCCGCTCGAAAAATACGGGATGTCCCAGTCCGGCACCCTTTTCGTCATCGACTTCCTGCGCGGCAAGCCGAAGAAACCGACCGTCACGCTCAAGGATCCCGAAGGCAACGCATCGGAACTGCTCGAGCTCGGCAAGGCGCCGATGAGCTTCGTCGCGAAAAATGCGCTCAAGGAAAACACGAAGTACACCGTCGAGGTTCTCGGCCAGGACGGCGCGAAATTCTCGTTCAGCTTCACGACGGGCGGGAAGTGGGGCGGGAAGGGCGGACAGGAAAAGTAACGGCGTGCGAAGCGATTACTTGCCGTCCCCCGGCGCTTCCTCGTTCCCGTCCTTCCGGTCGATCACGATCGACATCCCCGCGCCGCCGAAGTCCGAGATCTTCCCCGCCTTCTTCAGCTCTTCGTACTTGTCCTGCTGCGCCAGGTCCAGCTCCCGCTTCACCGATTCCTCGCACGTCTTCCGCAGCTCCGCCGCCTTCGCTTCCGTCCCGCGCCAGTCCTTCCGCCCTTCTTCCGTCTGCCACAGTTCCATCGTGGCGTCGTCGCGTTCCTTGAAGTGCTGCGCGATGCGCGTCTTCTGGATCGGCGAAAGCTTGAGTTCGCGCTCCATGACGACGAGCGGGTCCTCGAAGTTCATGATCTGCGCGAAAGGGTTCTTCTTGTCGCGCTCGGCGAGTTTCTTGTCGATCAGCTTCTCGATTTCTTTCTCGGAGAGCGATCCATCCGCCTTCCGGGAAGCGGGTTTCTTCGCCGACCCCGTGTCCGCTGCGCCGGCTGCTCCCGCAGCGCCCGCCGGATCGGTCGCGCCGTTCGTGCTTCCGCCTTTCGCGCCGGCCGCCGCCGGGTCCGTCGCTCCCGTTCCGTCCGCCTTCGCGACGCTGGCGACGGTCGGGGGCGCCGCTTCCAGTTTCCCGATCTGGTCCTGCAGCTTCGCGAGCCGCATGGAAGTCGCGACCTGCATGGCGAGAAGTGCAATGACGGCGGCGCCGAGAATCAGCGGGGCGAGGAAGCTGCGCTGCATGGTCGAATCCTCAGGAAGGGGAGCGTGGCGCGCCCGGGTCCCCCGACACCGGCCGCCGCGGCTGAGAGAGCATACGCGAAGTGGGGCCTGAAGTTGGCCCGTTCCCTGGGCGGAGCGCTCCTGCCGGAGGATGAGACGACGCGGGAGGCGGAATTCCTCGGGAAAACTCCGATTCGTTACACGGAGGTCACGGAGACCACAGAGGTCACAGAGAGAAATTCTTATTGAAAACTCTCCGGGCTGCAATGGCCCGGGACGTCGCGATACTCTCCCGTCTCTTATTCTCTGTGCGCTCCGTGCTCTCAGTGTCCTCCGTGTAACCAGAAGAATCTCACTCTGCGAGTATCGTCACCCTCCCTCCTTTGCCAGAATGACCACCGCTTCCACCATCAGGAGCCTTCCATGCGCCATACCTTCACCACCCCCTGGGGCCGCTTCGCCATCCAGTGGTCCGATCTTGGCATCACGCGCGTCGAGTTGCCTCCGGCTCAAGCCGGCGAAATCGGCACGCCGCCGCCGGAAATCCGCAAGGCCGCGCAGGCGATCCAGGAGCATCTCGCCGGCCGCACGGTCCGCCTCGACCTGCGCGTGGACCTCGGCGGCGTCTCGAACTTCGAGCGACGCATCTTCGAGGTCCTCCGCGAGACCTGTCCCGGCGAAACGCTCTCCTACGCAGACCTGGCTTCGCGCGCAGGCCGCCCCGGTGCCGCGCGCGCCGTCGGAAACGCGCTTCGCAAGAATCCTGTTCCCGTCCTGGTCCCCTGCCACCGCGTTCTCGCAGCGGGCGGCAAGATCGGCGGCTTCAGCGCGCCGGGCGGGACCGACACCAAGCGCCGGCTGCTGTCGCTTGAAGGATGGAAAGGGGAGGAGCGTGGGGTGAGGCGGGGAAGGGGCGTCGAATGATCGCGCGAGGGATGCCTATGTTTGCGGTCGTGCGGGACGACACGCTGACGGGGGGAGTCGAGGTGCTCTCCTGCGGCGTGAGCCAGGCGTTTGCCGAGGGGAAGATGGACGACTACAGGGCTACGTCTTCGGGGAAGCGCCGGAAGGTGGCCTTGGTGAAGTTGGCGGTTGAGGCGGTGGTTGAGGAATACGAGGAGGTGTCGGTCAGCGGCTAGGGGCTGCAAAAAGGGCAACAACGAAAGAAAAAACGAAAAACGAAAAACAAAAAACGAAAAATCCGGCCGAATTCAGGCCGTCGTTTTCGTTTTTTCTTTTTCGTTTTTCGCTTTTCGTTTCGTTGTCGCACTTTTTACTCCGCTATTTCCCCTCCTTGTCCATCGACTCCGCAGGGATCTCATTCCCCCGCATCCACCCATGCACTCCATCCCTCACAACCTGAGGCAGCGAGTGTCCCCCGGCGAACGGGAAGAAGTCGTGCTTCACCCCGTGCTTCTCCAGCGCCTCGACAAATTTCTTCCCCGTCACGTACGGCACAACCGAATCGCTCGTCCCGTGCGCGATCAGGATCCGGATCCCCTTCGCCTTCTCGAAATCCGCTTCCGCCACCAGCGAGGGGTCGTGTCCGCCGCTGATCACGATCGTCCCGGAGATCTGGTCCGCGTACTGAAGTCCGCAGTGCGCCGCCATGAACGCGCCCTCGCTGAAGCCGAGCAGGTACACCTTCTTCGGGTTCACCGGGTACTTTTCCTTGAGCGACTTGAGCGCGCGCTCGACCGTTGCTGCCGACAGCTTGTACGCCTCCTTCGTGTTCTCCTTCCCCGACTCCCACGGCGCCCAGCAGCGCCCGTTGCGTCCGCCGGGAAGGGCGAGCACGTACGGCGTTTCGAGCGAAGCCACCAGAAAATCTTCGCCGCGCCAGTCCTCGACGCCTTCGAGAAAATGTTCCGCCGTGTCGCCGCGGCCGTGGAGGAGGATCAGCAGCCCGTAGGTCTTCGTCGAGTCGTAGCCCTTCGGTTTGCGCACGTAGCAAGGCAGCAGCGCGTCGCCTGCGATCCATTCCGTCTTCGGCTTCGTCCCCGAAGCCGTGTCGATCTCCTTCACGATCGCCTTGTACGCCTTCTTCTTCCGGATCGACTTCAGGTCCGGATCCGACTTCATGTGGTTCGCGTCCTTGAACCCGCCTTTCACGGCCTGCTCCAGCGCCGAGATCGCGTCGTTCTTGCGCTCCAGCAGCGCGAGGCAGCACGCGAGGTTGTACCAGGCGCTCCCGTCGTCCGGCCGCTTCGTCACGTGCTCGAGATACGCCGCCGCCGCTTCCTCGTAGTTCTTCTCGTTGTAGAGCGCATCCCCGCGCGCCGATTCCGGCGGCTTTTTCGTCTGCTCGATCGCCTTGAGAAGCGCGTCGGTGATGCCGTCGGCGAGGCAGGGGAGGGCGAGGGCGAAAACGACAAAACGACGGCGAGCGTGCGAAGGCGAAGCATGGGAATCTCCCGAAGAAGAAAGTTGAGCCGGCGAATGGCCGCCGGCGCGTTAGACAACTGGTACGGAAGCGAAACTGGATCTGATAGGACCGAGAACGCGATTCTAATCGCCGGCGGAGTCTCCGGTTGGCGCCGTAGAGCTGGGAGACCCGGAGTCATCGAGATCCGTGATCCAGTTCCCGTACTTGGTGCTGCAGGCGCGACTTGTTAGCAGCCGGCAAGGAATTCCGTCGATGTAGTCGAAGGAACGAACAGCCTCCTTCGGAGGCGTGGGAATCGACTGAAGCCTTCGAGGCTCCGGCCATCCTGCCGCCCACCCGAGCGCGAAAACCGCGATTGCCGCATACGCGAATCTGAAGGAGGCCCGCATCGCCGGAGTGTACTCTCTGCGGCCCGATGTCTATTCACCGCGACTACGTCACGCACCTGCGCGCCTTTTCGCCGAACGCCCGTCGTTTCCTGCTGGCGAATGCCTTCTTCGCGCTCGGTGGGGCGCTGCTCGGCGTGACGCGAAACCTGTATCTGAAAGGGGCTGGGTACAACGAAGCGGACATTGGTTTCTTCCTGACGGCAGCGCAACTCGGCACCGTCTTCTGCGTCGTCCCAGCGGCGCTGCTGCTCGATCGCTGGAAGATGAAGCCGCTGCTGGTGCTTTCCGTGCTCATTTCGATGGCCGGAAGCGCCGGGACGGCGCTGTTGACGGGGAAAGTGCTGATCGCGGCCGCGTCGTTCGTGGCGGGAGCGGGAGGCGCGGCGTTCGGCGTCGCGGCGAGCCCGTTTTACGCGCGCAACTCGACGCCGGCGGAGCGAGGGCATTTGTTCGGCGTCTCGATCGGCCTTTCGGCGTTGGCGGGGACGCTCGGGACGCTCGCGGTCGCGCCGCTGGAACGCTGGCTCGGCTCCGGATCCGACGCGCTGCGCACGATGATGCTCTGCGGGGCGGGCGGCGCGATCCTCGCCGTCCTGCCGATCGCGATATTGACAGACACTCCAGGCGCCGCCGCCGCGCGCCGCACGCTCCGCGATTTCCTCTTCGCCCGCGACTGGAAGACTCTCTTCAAACTCTGCGCTCCCGACGCCCTCATCGGCGCCGGCGCCGGCCTCACCATTCCCTTCATCAATCTCTACTTCCAGGGGCGTTTCGGAAAATCCCCCGCGCAGATTTCCTACTACTTCGCGGCCTCGAACGCCATGAACATGATCGGCTTCTTCGCCGCGCCCGCCATCGCCCAGCGCTTCGGCCGCGTCGCGACGATCGCGGGCTCGCAGCTCCTCTCGATCCCGTTTTTCGCCGCGCTCGCCCTCACGACCTCTCTCCCCGTCGCCGTCGTCGCCTTTCTCCTTCGCTCCGTCCTCATGAACCTCTCCCACCCCGTCAACTCCGCCTTCGTCATGGACATGGCCGCCGCCGACCAGCAGGCCGTCACGAACTCGCTCAAGCAGGTCTCGTGGAACGTCTGCTGGGCGATCTCCGCGTCCGCGGGCGGCTGGATGATCCACCATGTTCAGGTCGGCCGCGACGGCTACACGCTTCCCATGTTCTGCACGATCGGGACTTATGTCGTGGGAAGCGGCTTGTTCATCGCGTTCTGGGGAGGCAAAGGCAGCCGTTCGCACGGCCAGGCCCAGCCGAGTTTGCCGGCAGAACCGGTCGCGAATGGCGACCAGCCGCGCCGAGCAAATCAAATTAATAATTTATAATTATAAATTAGAAATTATAAATTGTCGTTGGTCCCTTACTTCGGCGCCGGAGCCTTCAATTCCTCCGGAATCGCCTCACCCCTCAACCACTTTCCAATCCCCTCGATCATCTTCTGCGTCAGCGCATGTTCTCCGTCGTACCAGTAGCTCTCCGCCTGCACGCCCGCGGCCTCGAGCGACTTCGCGAACTCGGCCTGCATCTTCCACGTGATGACAGAGTCCTTCACGCCGTGCGAAATCAGCAGCCTTTTCCCCTTCCATTTCTCCAGGGACCCTCCCGGATTTCCGCCCCCGCTGTTGAACACCGCGCCGGCCAGCTTTTCGCCGAACGCGCTCACGCACCGCGCCGTCAGGTACGCGCCTTCCGACGACCCGACGAGGTAGATCTTTTTCGCGTCAATCGAGAGCTTCGCCTGCACCTTCGCGATCGCCTTCTCGACCTGCTTCACCACCAGTTCCGACCCTCTCGCCGCGTCCTCGCCGCCCGCCTGCGGCGACCACCCGTACCCCTGCGTCCCGTCCGCCGCCCCCGCCGGATACGGCGACTCCAGCGCCGCCACCACGAACTCGTCCCCCGGCCAGTCCGGCACCGACCGGATGAAATCGTCCGCGTTCGCCCCGTGACCGTGCAGCAGCAGCACCAGCCCGTACGTCTTTGCCGCGTCGTATTTCTTCGGCCGCGTCATTTCGCAGCGAAAAAGCGCTTCCGCCTCGACCCACAGCATCTCGACGTTGATCGGCTTGTTCGCGCGGTACGCCTTGAGCGCCATCTCGTACCCCTTCGTGGCCCGCAATGCCGCGAGATCTGCATCCGCTTTCACGTGCTCGAGGTCGGAATATCCCGCGAGGAATGCCCCCTGAAGCGCGTTCGCCGCCGCCGCCGTGCGCCCGGCCTTCGACAGCGCGCACGCGAGGTTGTACCAGGCGTTCCAGTCGTCCGGCCGCCGGGTCACGTAGTCCGTGTACGCCTTCGCCGCTTCAACGAATTTCTTTTCCTTGAAGAGCCCGTCCGCGCGCGCGGTGCTCGCCGGCCGCGTCGAGTCCTTGAGCGCCTGGATGACGCGGTCGTCGAGGTCGTCGGCGGGGCAGGCGGGCGGGCGGGCGAGCAGGCAGGCAAGCAGGAGTGCGGTGGTGCGCATGGGGGCTCCGAGAAGTGTGTTGCTCGAAGTCACTACGAAATCAAGGGAGACGTTCTTCCAGTCAGTGTAACTGCGCAGTCAGGGAGAGGGTCGTCTTCTCTTGCATACAAGTTACGATATTCGTAATCTATCAACAAATCATGCAAACTCTGACAGAGAAGGTGATGAGGCTGGACCCGCCGGGGTCGCTCTTCGATGAGGCGGTCCTTCACAACCTGTTCCCCGAATCGACGTCGGGCGCGAAAAAGCTTCTCGTACATCGAAGCGTCCAGCACGGAGAAGTCGTCCGCCTGAAACCCGGGATCTACTGCCTCGCACCCGAGTATCGGAAAACCCATGCCCATCCGTTTGCCGTCGCCGCCACCCTCCATTCGCCGTCGCACATCAGCCTCGAAAGCGCGCTGGCCTGGCACGGCCTGATCCCGGAGGCCGTGGCGCAGGTCTCCAGCGTGACCGTCAGCCGCAGCCGCATCTTCGACACGCCTCTCGGGACCTTCTCCTTCCAGCGCGTCCCCTGCACTGCGCCGCGGGCCGGCGTGCGGGCGGTGAAGCTGGACGCCAGCAGCTGGGCTTTCGTCGCCATGCCGCTTCGCGCGATCGCCGACCTTGTCTATCTGCGAAAGGAAATTTCCTGGGATCGCGACGGCCTTGGATTTCTCACGGTTTCCATGCGAATGGAAGCGGATGAACTCCGCGAACTACCCACGGAAGATTACACGCCGGTCCACAATGCCATGCGGAATCTGAGAACGAAACGCTATCTGGAAGGACTGAAGAAGGAGATGAGCCCATGATGAAGGACATTCTCTCGGACAGACTGAAGGAGTACGCGCCGGCAAACGCCATCGAACAGGAAAACGCGCTCGCGGAAATCATGCAGCATTACGTGCTCGCGAGCCTCGCCCGCGCACGCTTCTTTGGCCGGGCGATCTTTCACGAGGGCACATGCCTGCGCATCCTGTATGGATTGCATCGCTTTTCCGAGGATCTGGATTTCGTCCTGAAGGATGCAGACCCTGCGTTTGACTGGAAATCCTGCGTGGACCGCATTCGTCATGATTGCGCGGCGGAAGGGATCCAACTGGACGTGCAGGGGCGCGCCGGGAAAGAGACCGCCGTTCGAAAGGTTTTCCTCAAAACGGATTCGATCGGGCAGATCCTCAACCTGGAGTTGCCCTACGCGAGGCATGCCACCCGGAAAATCCGCATCAAGCTGGAAATTGATACCAATCCTCCGGGAGGCGCGACCTTTGAAACGCGGTTCATCACCTTCCCGATGGCCACCGCCATCACCTGCATGGACCTGCCCTCCGGCTTCGGATCCAAATGTCATGCCCTGCTCTGCAGCGAATACGTCAAGGGCCGCGACTGGTACGACTTCCTCTGGTACGCGTCCCGGAAAGTGACGCCGAATCTCGACCTGCTGTCGCATGCCCTCGCCCAGCAGGGCCCGTGGGCCGGGCAACAGATCGCTGTCACGACAGCCTGGTTTCTCAAAACGCTGCGATCCCGAATCATGGAAATCGACTGGCGGGTCGCCGCGCAGGACGTCGCACGCTTTATCATGACGCGCGAACAGGAGGGGCTGCGTGTGTGGTCCGCCCCGCTGTTTCTCCAGCATCTGGAAGACCTGGCCGGGAAGATGGCGGAAGCCGGGCGATGAAGTCATGGGCGATGGTGAATGCGGATACGAACTACGGACAAACCTGCACGTACCGCCTCCAGACCTTCTTCCGCCGACCCGGTAGCCTCCAGAAATCCTCACTCCCGTGGAACCTCGAGGTCATCCGCCTGCGAGCCTCCTCGAGGCGCGACAACCCCCTCGAACGCCGACGTGATCGACGTCACCAACGCAGGCGACTCCCCGGCACCAGGAGGTAGAACCGTCCCGAGAAGTTCGGGTTCCGTCACGGGCGGGTAGCATCGGCGCGACGTGCGCGAACCTGACGCGGCCGTGCGGGCCAACGAGCCATTCGCTCGACGCGGCGCAGCGGGGTCGGTAGCGTCGTCGGGATGAAGAGGGCGACAACAGAGCGAATTCCGCGCATCTGCCCCTTGAACACGGGCGGTGCCTAGTTTCGAGGTAGAACTCATGACCAAAGCGAAGGGGCACGACCCCGCAGTGTTTCCACCACCGATGGACCTGCCGAAACTCAATTCCGTCGAAGAAGTCGTGAGTCTCCTGCGGAGGGGGAATCACCGCCTCTATGTGCGACCGGCAGGTGAGATCCCCCGTTCTCCTGATCGCTGGTACGTCGCCCGAAATCCGCTGCCCTCCAGCGCGGCTGACCCACTTGTCCGAATCCATCGAACCGAGTCGGCCGCGCCCGGCGCAGAGTATCTGGGTGCCTGCTTCGATGGCATCATCCAAGGTGACGCGATCGCGGAAGTGCCTGAAAGCGTTTGCACGCAGATCGAGTCGAAACTGGACTCGGACGAGCCGATTCGGTGGCTCTCGACTCGGCCGATCGTCCGCACGTTCCTGTACCTCGACATCTCGGACTTCTCGACCTACCCTCCGGGGCAGCAGGCACTGATCGTGGCCTGTTTGCCGAAGTTTGTTAGTGAAGCTCAAAAGGGCCGCCGCGCGGAACACACTGGAACACCGCAGCAGATGATCTGCACAGGCGACGGCTACATCTTTGTCTTTCTCGATCCAGTGGCGGCAACTTGGTTCGCGGCACAGCTCGCCACGGAGATCGACTACGCCGTCGCGAAGCCTATGGGTTCAGTGGAGATTCACTACCGCATGGGAATTCACATCGGCGAGGTTTTCCCTTTCGAGGAAGGCGCAGAGCGAAATCGCTGGAACTTCGCTGGCGACGGTATCAACGGAGGCCGGCGGGTGCTCGACGCGATCGGAAGGAATGCGGACGACTTGGTGTTTCTGTCCGGAGACGTCGTGAAGTCGATTCATGCAAAGGCTGAGTGCTCCACGGGTTTCGGCGAGATCATGCAGTACTTGGTGAATCGGGGACGGAGAAAGGACAAGCATAAGAAGCCTTGGCGGGTATATGAGCTGAACCACAGGGATGCCGCCTCGAACTCAAGGCAGATCAAGCCATCATAAGTTCGCGATCTGCGCGGGGCGCGAGATCCTCGATGACGGCATGGAGGTTGCCTTTGACGAGGCGACAGACAGGCAGTGGTTCGTGATCGAGGGCACTTAGCACGCTCAAGCGGGGATACCGTACTGCGCAGGGAGCGGCTTGGCCGAAGCGGCGTTCGCCTTCTTCGCCGTCCACGTCTCGTGCTCATCCCGTCCAGCCCAGCTTCGCCGCGATCGGCCGCAGGTGCCGCTCGGTGAACGGGACAGAGGGTACGCGGTCCCCTCTCGGAGTTCATCGTGCTAGGGGGTCGAGACGGTTCGGAAAAGAATCTCTTCTAGTGTCGAGGAGCTTCGATTCGACGACCCTGCGAACCCCTTCGCTTCTCAACAACCTGGCCGAGCGCCAAACAGCCCGGCGAAGGGATCGTCGGAACTGGAGACCCAGGGCGAAACCAGCCTGTGATTTGAATCCAAGGGATGGGCGCATCAGCCGAAAGAGTTCAAGGATATAACCCCACGCCGACTGTTCCAAGACTGAGCCTTGAGCCTGAGACCCGCCTGCTGCCGCCCCGGAGTACCGGCGAGTAATTGCAACGCCTGCGATCGTCGCCAATTTGGGGGCGCGCGCCCGCGTTGATCGGGCGTCCCCGCGAGATTCCACTCTACACGCTTCTCGCCTTCGAAAGCAGTTCCTCCATGGTGGCGAGATCACGTTTCACTACGACCTCCGGCTTGATGAGCTTCATTGCATTGCCTGCGACCTCGACCTCTTCACTGCTCCATTCTTTTGGCAGGGCTCCGACCCAAGAAGAGCTGATAGGTCCCACGAGAATCCTGGGAATCGCCGATCTTCGGTCGTTCGACGCGGTCTCCGCAAGTCGCTTTGTTTGCTTCGCCGAAGCACTGTTCTTGACAGAGATCAACTGGCCAAGCGGCCCAGATCCCACTTTGTCATGTGTAATTCCAAAATATGGGCGCCAAGGCGTGACAGGCTCCGGCTGCAGTAGCAGCGAATGTTCGTCACCGATTGTTAATCCCCAAGACGCCCCTCGTATCGCATCCACGCCTCGCTGATAGACCCCAAGACTCTTGTCGCCAGCATCCTCAACAATCGGAGCCAGACGCCCTCCGAAGACTCGGGACCAATTTAGCAAAGCGTGAATCCCCCTCCTATGCCAGAGAGGTGCTGTGTCGGGAGGAACTCCGGAGGATCCCGCCAGATCTACATAACTTAGGTACGCCTCAAGACTTTCGCCGGAGGCGAGTCGAACCCTGTCGGCCTCATAAACCTCTGCGACCTGATCCGCGCCAAGCAGGGCAGCGGCCCACAATTCAAGCCTTCTCAGCAGTTTCTTGATCGCTTCATGGGTGGTAGCTGATCCAACAGAATCCGCTTCTGGAACCATTAGAAGGGCGAGCGACTCAACATCCCTTGTGGCAACTCGATCTACACCTAATGCCGTGGTCGCATATGTGGCGACATCCGCGTACCACTTCCATGCACGCAGCAACAGACCATCGGGACGTACCCGCCGCACCAGACTCTGGCGCAGATCTTCGTTGTAGGATCCAGTCCGGCTCGACAAGGCGCCATCGATCTCGGGTTGGATTTCCTCTGACTTGCCCAGGATTTCGACTTTTGCACGCAACCCTGCCAGCGACGCCAAGGCATCGTCCGGCGAACGCGTCGCCCGGGCATCAGGAAAGATAGAATCAGTTCGTACCTGTTTCGGATTTGCCTCTAGGTAGGCCTCCAACCCTGAAAGCGCCTCCGAGACGTTTTCGCAAAGGTCGCTCAATCCTCCGTCATTAGTGCCATGGAGACTCACGTACAGAAGGCGCTGCAGAGTTGTGAACTTCGAGGATGACGAGTGGCAACTGTTCATGATCACTTCCATAGGTGCGATGAAAGGGGCTAGTCGAGATTCGCGCTGAATTGAGCGCCTAAGACTATCGAATCCCGGTTTCAATACGTACTCTTTCTTGACGGTGTCATACGCATAAAGCTCACTGAATATTGTTGGAAGGGGCTGTGGCCTACCATTGACATTTGCGCTGGCAAGACGCCCGAATGTGTAGTGGCCAGCATTGGCATGCTCAATTTGCATTCCAAAATTATGCTGCAGAATAGCAACGGTCTTCTCTATCGTGCCTCGAGAAGCCACGCCTCCCATCATGTGCGTTGCAAAAGCAATTATCATCTCAATCAGGTGCCGCTCTTTTCTTGCGTTCTCCCCGATCTCTGTCAATCGAAGCGCGCGAGCATGGTCTTCTCTATAAAAGGCGGTCGCTTGAACATAGTCGCACAGTGCATCAACTGCAGCATGAATTTCTAGAGGCGACGAGCCCTCCGGAGGGCATTGCAACAGTTCGGAGATTGTTTCGCCGTGGGATTCCCACTTTCTCACATCAAGGCAGTGGCGATTATGTTCCAAGTACGAGGAATTAAGTCGATCCCGAATCTTCACCATCGTTTCCAAGTAGTCAATCGAGCGACTGTTGTCTTCAATTGCTCGTTCCATGACTTGCGAGTGAGGATTTCTCAGGTGTTGCAAGATCGCAGGCATTAGGTCTTTGGCAATCGCATTCCCATAGTACCTGATCAGGGGGGTTGTGTTCGGAGTGACCCGTTCGCGAAGGTTCCTCGGTGAGAAGACATCGGTATTCAAGTACCGGGCCGCCAGTTCAACTCTCAGGCCAAGACTATTCGCATCGAAAACGTCCCTCAATCTCGCCCCTGGACCTGAGGTTCCCGATCGAATCATGTCAGCGTAGCCAGCCGCCAGTGCAAATGCTGAGTCCGGCGTTCTCTTTCGATGATTCGCAAACGCCATCGGCACTAACCTGAGGGTTCCTGAAGATGGCGAATACCAAAGGCGAATTTTGGGAGGAACATCAAAGCTAGGTGGATTGTCCAGTCTGAATAGAACGCTCGCCGTCAAATGGTCGCCTCGCTTGCCGTAATCAAGGACGTTTCCAAAGCGTGCCGAGGACCGAAGCAACTCCAACCAGGAATCGTTTGATACTGATTCCGCTTCAAGCACAACTTGATTTGGTCCTGACGGATAGTAGTGATCCAAGCAAATGTCCTGTAACGACCGAAAGAAACGTGCGTATTCTTCTGGTGACGATACTTCGTAACCGATCTTGACATCGGGTGGCGGGGCAGATAGCGCGGGCCTGCCTGATCGCGGCAATCTTGTAAACAGCAGGGCATACTTATCAATTGTAGAAAAAGGTCGGCTGCGTAGGTCATTGTAGATCCGTCGTTGAACGCCACCAGCAAAGAGCGTATCGTCAATTAGTGCGGCGCGCTTGCCGATTAACTGTGAATCGGGAACAAAATCGAATGCCCTCGGGAGCATGATTGTTGGGTTCCGCGCCAAAAGGGGCGGCGCGTTGCGCTTGAGGATCTCAAGTGTACGGTCGAGAAGAACTGTGCCCTTGCCCGGCACTGGAATGAGGTAGTCATAGTTCTGGAGGAGAGCGTTTCTTGCGAGGAAGTCGGCCAAGATGCCAAGTAGTTCTGTCATTCCCTTCATGAAGTGTTCCTGAGCTATTATATGATGTGTGAGTACCCGTCAGTACTGAATTGATTCTTGACGCTCTTTGGACTCCCACCAAGGGAGTCAGAGATTTCTACCTCATGCGTGGCACCGAATCAAGTGAAACCAGCTTCCGTCGTCGGGAGTGTGGCAACATTTTCATAAACCGCGGGTCGTGGAGATGTAAGGTACCAAGACCTTCTTCATCGTCGTGATTTGCGGAGCTCGAGGGCAGGCGGGCTTCGTATCTGAGCCTTGCTTTTGCAAGGTGGGAGACACTGATGGGCATGAACCGTGGGTCCGAGTGGGCGCGTTGGGATGTGCACCTTCATACCCCCGGGACCGCACTCAACGATCAGTTTCCTGCAGACTCTATGGACCAGTTCATCGACAAAGTGAACGGCGCTTCTCCCTCCGTGATCGCCTTGGGCGTGACCGATTACCTGTCGGTGGAAAACTACGCCATCGTCCGCGCTCGGTGGGAAAAGGGGGAGATGCCCAACGTCCTCCTCCTGTTTGCGAACGTGGAGCTTCGGCTCTCGATTCAGACCGAGAAGCCTCAGCCGCTGAACCTACACATCCTCGTCTCACCCGACGACCCCGAGCACCTTCAGAAAATCAGGGCAAAGCTGGGTCTCCTGACCTTCGACTACAAGAAGGAGCCCTACCAGTGCACGCCCGAGGACTTGGCTAGACTTGGGGCGGTCTGTTGTCCTGAGATCCAGGACAAGAACCTCCGGCTCTCGGCAGGTGTGAATGCGTTCAAGCCCGATTTCGGCAAAGTTCGCACTTGGTTTGAGGGTGACAAGTGGTTGAAGGACAACTGCCTCGTCGCCGTTGACGGT
Source organism: Planctomycetota bacterium (assembly GCA_009773755.1). Taxonomy (GTDB): domain Bacteria; phylum Planctomycetota; class MHYJ01; order WSZJ01; family WSZJ01; genus WSZJ01. Next base: position 50,233 of record WSZJ01000030.1, read on the forward strand.
GGAAAGAACGCCGGCGCAAGCGGACTTCAGGGAGACGGGGGCATGGTTTCAGTGAGAAAGGAGATTCAGCGGTTTTCGGACATCGTTTTTTCTGGAAATCCCAAGGATCGCGAATTTTGGCTCGCGCAGAATCCTGAATTCAGAGAGGAGGTTCTGAGGGAGTACCGCAGACCAAAGCCTTGTCTTCACGGATCGGATGCGCACCGTCTCGAAGAGGTGCTGGAACCGAAGGAAGAGCGGCGCTGCTGGATACGGGCCCGCCCCACGTTTGACGGTCTCAGGCAAGTCTTGTTCGAGCCCGGAGAGCGCGTCTGGCTTGGTTCCGAGCCGCCTACGCGGCCGCGGAACAACTGGGTGCGAGGCTGTGGGATTCGTGACGCCGAATGGTCCAAGACTCCAGATGTGCCACTGAATGCGGGCCTGGTCGCGATCATCGGCCCGAGGGGATCGGGGAAGACGGCACTCGCCGACCTAATCGCGCACGGCGCAGACTCATTCGTGTCGGGAGGATCGTCCTTCCTAGACAAGGCGATAGACTTCATGGGCGGAGCCAAGGTCGACCTGACTTGGGCCGGAGATCCGGAGAATCCCACTCGGCGAGTCGTCGGAGAAGGAGTGCAGGACTCCCCTGGAGCCAGGTACCTTTCCCAGCATTTCGTTGACCAACTGTGCTCCCCGCAGGGACCGACTGATGGACTGGTTGATGAGCTCGAGCGAGTGATATTCGACGCGACCGAGGAAACTCAACGACTCCGGGCATCGTCGTTCGCGCAACTTCGAGAAGCAGTCACCCAGGGCAGCGCAGCACGAGTTGAGGCGCACCGGATCGAGATCACCAAGTGCAACACTGAGATCGCGAAAGAAATCGCGTCGAAGGAACGCTTGGCACCCTGCGAGCTGCGACTCGTGAAGTTGCAAGAGACTGCGACTGAACTTGCGAATACCGCTTCGAAATTGGTCGTGAAAGGGAAGGAAGCGAAAGTCGAACAGCTTCGACAACTACGAGAATCCACCGCCCTGATCGAGGAGAAGATCGCGCAGCTTCTTGCGATCGATCAGCAGATCCAGGACGTCGCTGGCGAACTCGCAACTCTGCGACAGTACATGGAAGATCAGTACGCCTACATGTCGGCTCGGCTGACTTCGATGGGACTTTCTGCCGTCGACGTGGAGTTTTTCCGACTCCGATTCACAGGAGATGTGGACTCGGTACTCCAGCGACGCAGGGAGCAAATCGTCGGAGAAATTGAACGTCGCAAGACTGGGCCAGATGGTGGAGGCCAGCAAGTAGGCCTGCAGAAAATGAAGGAGCAGCTGGCAGCCCTTCAGAAGGAGGTGTCCGGAGACCTCGCACGTGAGCATCAGTTAGTCGAGATTCAGAAACGCGAGAAACTCACGCGACAGGAGAGAGAGAAGGTCTCGGCAGAAATTGTCGTCATCAAGTCCGCCAGCGAGAGAATCCGCGTCGCGAGCAAGCGGCGCATGGATCGTTATCTGCAAGTCTTTGACGAGATCCGAGGTCAGAAGTCGGCGATGGAGCGACTGTATGCCCCGGTCACCGACCGTCTGCGCAATGGGCCTCTCGAACGCCGGAAACTTGAGTTCTACGTTCGAACCGAAGTCAACACGCCTGCTTGGGCTGCGCGTGGAGAGGCTCTGATTGACCTGCGGAGAGCCTCGCCGTTCCAAACTCCAGGCAGTCTCCTTCTCAGTGCTAGACGGTCGCTCGAAAAGCCGTGGAGGGAGGGCGATCGAACAAGCATCGAGAAGGGCCTTCAGGAGATGTATCAGGCATTCAGCGAGGGAAAACAGATGCTTGTGAAGGAAGCCACCTTGGCCAGTCTAGCGGAATGGCTGTTCTCGACGGATCATGTGCGCATTTCGTACGGCATCCGTTTCGAAGGAACGGAGATCGAAAAGCTGTCTTCAGGCACTCGAGGGATCGTGCTCCTCATGCTCTACCTCGGGCTAGACGACCAGGACGATCGGCCACTTCTCATCGACCAGCCAGAGGAAAACCTGGATCCTCAGTCGGTATTCGAGGTACTCACGGAGTACTTTAAGCTCGTGAGGAAACGGCGACAGGTCATCTTGGTCACCCACAACGCCAATCTCGTCGTGAACACCGACGCGGATCAGGTCATCATCGCCAGCGGTGTGCGAGACCAACTTGGAAGTTTACCATCGATCCGGTACGAGGCGGGAGCGTTGGAGGATTCTGAGATTCGGGCAAGGGTCTGCCAGATCCTCGAAGGCGGCGCCGAAGCATTCCTCCAGCGAGAACGGAGGTACGGCTTGCAACGACTTCTCTAGGAGGGTGCGAGGTCGGCAATCGTCGCGAGCCGTCCTCGTCTGTTGGGACGAGAGGGCAATCGCGGCAATCAAGGAGTTTTCCTGCTGGCGACGAATCGGCGGACCGCTCGGATGGCTGAGAGAGCCTCCTCTCGACCGATGGCAGCTTTGGATCTCATCTCAACCTTGGCGTGAACATGATTTCGGAATTGCCGAAGGCTGTCGGAAACATAGACGTTTCCAGGTGAAAGCAAGCCTGCCTCTTCGCATCGGTCAATCATCGAATCGAACGTCCAGGCGAGCGCTTCCTTCGAGTCCTTTCCTGCGGCCGCTTTGCACTTGCTCTGCACCTTGGGCCAGTTGGCTTGAAGCATGTCGACGAGGAGCGCCTCGATCATTCCGCCAGCACAAACAATCGACATCTTCCAAGCACCAGCAAGGTAGCACGCGATCACCTCACGATAGTCGCGCTCCAGGAGCTTCCGCATCTCTGGCGACGCCACTATCGAGCCGAAGTCGGGTAATTGAAAACACTCCGGCTCGATCCGCTTCTCGATCGCCAGCGCCAGTCCTTCCATGAAATCTCGGAGAACTGCGCTTGACTTCGCTCCCAGGATGCCGGCGGTCCCCGAGAGTGAGTGCTGTTCAGCGGCAGCATCGTAGAGTTGGCGTACTTCCCGAAGCAATGTCGGGGCTTCGGAGACGCCGCGTTCCAGGAATTCCTCCACGATCTCAGCATGTCGGATGGATGCGAGGCAACTGGCGAGAGCCCCGCCGTACTGGAGAGCGCGCGGCTTCCAGTCCGGCATCTGGTGTGTGTTGTTCGAGATGAGATCTACGGCGTTTTTCAGGTGAGGGAGCGCTTCCTTGAGAAAGGCGGAAGCGGAAGCTGTGTTGAGTACTCGCAGTTCAAGTTGACCTCGCAGGTATGGCGCCAGCGCGACAGCGAACTCGAAGCGGCTCTCGTACAGTGGAGCGAACTCCGTCCATCTGGGAAGCGATCGAAGCGCCTCCAACGCCCTCGTCGCGTCAGCCAAGGACATTCTGCAGTCGTCAAACCGCGCGAGGAGTGCGAAATGCATCGTTTCATTCACTGCCGCCTCGAGCAGCGATTCGGCTGCGATTGCTTCGAACCGCTCCCGTTCCTCGACGAAGGTAGTGCCGAGGAGGGAGAACCGGTGAGCGGCTTCTCGGAATGAACCACCCGCCTCTTCGAAGTCGAGATCTCCCGCTTCCTCGTAGCCTTGGCAGTACTTCTGATAAGCGCGCACGCGACGGAGGTTCCCCTGATCACTTGCTAACTCGAACTCTTTTGCGCTCCTGGCGAGGATGCCACGCGTTTCTTCCCACGATCCAGTCGTCTTCAGGATGGCAAGTGCATGGCAGAAGACCGCGCATGCGAACGCTCTACGGGAATTGGCCTGCCATGAGGTCCTCACCATCTGTTTCGAGAGCTGCTCGTAGAGCTTGCTTGCGAGCTCGAAGTCGAAACTCTGGCGCGCGGCTTCGGCGCGCCGGTACTTTTCGGCGCCATCAGCGGAGAGATTCAACGGTCCGAGCATGTAGACTCGCCTCGATCGAGGGGTGTTCGACCTTGATCGCCGTCCCACACATAAGGTTCACAATCATACAGAGGTACTTCAACTCTGCCGTGGAGAGTTCAGTTGTCTGAAACACCGTTCCTTGCCTGAGCCCAAGAGCCGCGAGAGCTGCGCCTCCAGGAACCAAGCGGGGGCGGGATCGTTGTCGAGAGAGAAGCGCGCCGGTTCCGGATCGCGTTCGGAAAAAGGCGGACGGCTTTGAGTCCACACCCGGTAGGGCGAGCCGGTCTGAATTCGGACTAGGACGATGCTGGGCGCCACAGGAACTCAGCGCATGTCCTACTCACGCAGGAGTGATTGCATTCTGACCGGGCTTTCATTCCCGGCACGCCCAAGGATCGCCGTAGAAACAGTACGCCGCGTAGGTGTCTTGGAGTGGGTTCTTCTCGTCGTACGCGCGGGCTCGAATCCCCCGGAGAATTTCTGCGAATGGCAGCGCGGGATTCTTAAGCGCCTCCTCGTAGAACTCTTTCGCAATGAGATGGGCAATATCGTCCTCCACGCTCCAGAGTGCCGCGATCACCCCACCGGCCCGCTGCTTGACGAGTGCCTGGACGAGGCCTCCCACGCCGCTCAGCGCCGGAGCCGGCCGCCCTACCTCGCAGGCGTTGAGCACCACCAACGTCGGCGCTCTGGAAAACGCAGATCTGAACTCTGGGCAGCCCCTCACCTTGGTCGATGTCAGCGTCTGCAATTGTTCCAGGTCCAGACTCTGTCCGCCCGCCGCCGATCCGTGGCCGACAAAATGAACCAGGTTGCACTTGCTCTCGGTCAACGACTTTGTAATGGACTCCATCTCCGCCGGATTGGCCTGCCGGCCAGGTACTTTTCCGAGCACGAAGACGGCCTCTTCCTTCGATGTTGGAAGATCCCGCGTGTCCCCGTAACTCGGAGCGATCACGAGGCTCCGGTCAATTGCAAACCGTTGAGGGCCGGAGGTGTTGTCGGCCGGCACCCATCGGCCGATCACGAACTCTACGCCGAGCGGCTGCCGCTCCTGGTCCCCACGATTCGGGATCATTAGCTCCCAGGGAATGAAGGGCTCATCGGTAACGATTGCGATCGTCCGGGGGAGCTTGTTCGCATCGACCAGTTGCCAGAACAACTTACGGAATTGCTTGGGCGAAGCATCAAATAAATTTAGACCAGCGCCCCTAAGCTCGCCGAGCCTGCCCGCGGCGTCGTTGTTCGGATCCACGAACTGCTTCATGTAATCGCGGACGATCCGCTCTGCTCTGCCCTTTAGCTTCCATGTGTGGCACTTGTTCAGCAGGTTTGACTTGATCAACGAAGTCCGCAGAAAGCAGCAAAAATCGGTCTCCTCGCCCTCCGGAACCGCATGGATCTGCACGATCAGGTCGGCAGGTTTCGCCGTCGGATCTACTGCAATAGTCCCCGGAAGGGGTGACGGAGGCACCTCCTTCCCCTGACTGGAACTGATAGCGATCGGGACGGTGATCCGAACCTCCCCCGCTGGCCTTCCCCGATGAAGGAACAGCACCGAAATCCCGCCATGATCGACGCGCGTTGGATCCGGAAAGCGGTTTCGAAGTTCGGCCTCGCACCGGACCCGCACCCGGAAATCGATTCGCTCCGTCCGCTCTCGGGACACTTCCATTGGGAACGGTTGGCTGTGGTCTCCGACTGGCTCGAAGTGATCACTGACTAACAGTTCCGCTACCAGGTCGATCCGCTTGATTCCCGGAGGCACCTCGACGTCGATCGGAGTGACATCCTCGCCCTTCCGCGCGGGCTTTGTGTCGGCCCAGATTGTGAGCGTGAATTCCATCGCGGGTTTCACAGGCGCCTTGGGTGAGAGTTCGACGTGCGGAGTCCGGTGGATGGTGCGCGGGACCACCGGCCGACGAGGGGTTCCTTCAACCGGTTGCGTTCGCCTCGGCAAGAAGGGCCTTGGTTTGGCTGAATGCGGAGGGAGATCTTGACCCCGCTGCAAGGGCTGGAAGTCGACAAAGGCTTCAAGCCCCGCATCGTCCCACTGCTCCGATAACTTGCGCAATGCCTCCTGGAGCGGACCCACAACCGGGGCTTCGAGCTGTGACTTGTAGTCCGCCCAAGCTTCAAATAATTCGCTTTGCCCTGTCAGTAGGCTCAAGTCCCCTCGCAAGATTGCCGCCCCCGAAACTGGCGCTTGCAATTTGAAGAGTTGTCCGGCCGTGGCTTCCAACACTCTGGTGATCTTCCTCCCTGAAGCCGGTTCGTCCCCGCGATCCTTCAAGGCAAGTGCTTCGATGAGACCACGGTCGGTTTCGACGCTCCCCATTACCACCTCATGCGGCTCGACGATGCGCGCCATTGTAGGGGACTTCAGTCCGAAATACAGATGCAGGTCCTTCTGCCTCCGTGCAAGGAGCCAGCGGAGTTGCATCAATCGGCCTGCATCCACCCGGCCCAGCTTGGCATTTTTTTCCAACGCCTCGAGGACCCTGATCCTGGAACGCAAGTCAAGCTCCCAGAGCGTGCCGAGTGCGGCGCGGATCGGCTTCGCGATTGGGTTGCCAACTCTATGGAAGGAGCTCAAGAGGGATCGGGCTTGGAATACACGGCCGCTGGCCACGAGCTGCGCCGCCTTGATCACGTCAGTTCGCTGAGGATTGGGAGGCATCGGGCTAGCGCAGCATCTTTCGGATGAAGCTGAGAGTCTCTGGCTGCTCAAAGTAGTTGGTGTGATGCACACGATCGGTACTCTTGAAATCGAAGATCTGGTCGTCGCCGAGCCTCGCCGTATCCGCAAGCTCAATCATCGACTCGCTGTCGACCACCAGGTCGTTTTCGCCGTCGAAGACGAAACTGGCAGCGAGATCCTTCAATCGACCGCCAGGTCGCCGGAAGTACCTCCAGAACTTCCACCCTGGCTTTTCGCTTTCGAAATTGGAGCGCACCGCGAAGTAGCGGCTCCGCCACTCGACAGCCGCGCTTCGAAGGCTCAACAGCTCAGAAGCGTTGCCCACACGGCTCTGCGCCGCCATCCCAGGGAGGAGAGCGATGGCAGCATCGATGGCCGGAGTTTTTGAGGCGATCTTTGTAACGGACGAAATTATGCGGAACACTCCGGTGAGGACTGTCAGAAATGGAAGGCCAGCGCTGGCCGCACCTAGGACGTTCGCGATGTTGGAGAGGAGGCTCAGGCTGTGTTTGATGTTGGGTGGAGAAGCGAGCCCGGTGCCGGCCAATGGCGAACCCACGAACACTGCTCTCCGCCGGTTGGCGGGCCCCCTGTCGAACGCCTCGAGCCACCAGCGGGCGACAAGTCCGCCGCGACTGTGGCAGACGACATCCACCGCGGCCTTCGACTCCCGGAAGTGAAGTGCGAGTGCCCGAGCATTCAGCATCGGGCTCACCGACAGAGTGGGATGATCGAATGTTATCACCTGATCGTATCGGGTGTTCATCCAATCGAGGAATGATCTCCCCTCTGGATTCTTTGCGATCCCGGCCAGGATGTTCTCGGTGTTGGAGAATGTGCCGTGGACGAGGAGTAAGATCCTTCCTTCATCGGATGGCCTGTGGTCCTTGGTCGACTCAAGGTTCCCGTCTTGCCAGCGACGAAGTCCCTGGTTCGGAGTGAGCTTCCTGTCGAGCGACTCGAGCCAATCGGTGACCTGTGAATGATCGAGCTTCGCCAGCACTCGTTCCCACACGAGGATTCCTGGAGAAGAAATACCCTGCGCACCGCGGCGCCGAGGACCAGTCGGGACGAACTGCGGAGAGTCGTCCACTTGAAGGACCCCGTCGTGCTCCACGATCCTCATGGTGAGGGCTCCTTCACTTGCGATGGGCCTGACCGCTCCTCTGCGGCGGGCCGGCTTGGGGCACGCGCCCAGCTCCTGGGTCAGCTTGTCTAACGCGGCTGACAACGTATCCCCTCCGTTCATCGTACTACCTCCTTAACTCTGCTCCGGAGAGTGCTTCGGGGCCCAAGATCCCATCGAAAGGAGAGGCTCGGATTCTCCCCATGAGGGATGGGCTAATCGACGCTCACAATTCCTCCCTGCACCCGCCCGGGTGGCGGGAATAAATAAAACGCAATCGACCGCCAGCCCACAAAATAGATTGACGTTCCAACGAGCAGTACGAACAAACCCAGGAGCAACCTGACCAGCTTTCGTTCGAATTTGTCGACACCAAGCTTGGCATCGGCATCGATTCCCCAGCGTTTCGATGTGGCTGTGAGGACGGCAATCAACACCACCATCACTAGGAAGGTTACCGACAAACCTAGCCACACGTGCGATTGCTTCAGTCCAGCGATCAGTACAACAAGAGCTGATACGACAGTGGACGAAACAAAATAGAATCGAACCAATCGACTCTTGGCCAACAAAAACTGTGGCGCGAAACTGGCCACGCCACAAGCAAGTAGAGATGTTGTGACGACAAGGCACTCCGCCATGCGGAAGCCCCAAAGGTCCGCACGACCAATTATCGCACTCTCTAGGGAGTTAAAGGCGTGCCCTCGCAGGAAGGAAACTGTTTCTCCCGGGTATCCGGCCATCCAGCTAACTCCCACCGACGTTATTGCGAGCGCAAGAAACACCAAGCCCGAAGAGATCTGGGATTCTGGCTTTTGCATCCCGGCAATAACGTGAGACCACATCAGCGAAGCGACCAGATAAATCATCAAGAGAGCTAAAAAAGCAGCAATGCGCAATGAGATCTGAACGTCTGCGCTCCAGGCCGCAATTAACCCGAGAGCAGCGCTCATTGAACTCGTGGCGAAGAACATTAGGTCAAACAAGTCGCTGTGCGTTATCGGCGGGCGCGGTTGTGATGACAAGAGTGTCGCGAAGACTCCATTCGACCCTACTCCCAACAGCTCTTCCAACTTCTTGCCCGCCTCGGTACAGGATCTATAGAGTTCGCGATTGCGGATTTCCAACCCCCAGAATAGCAACGAGCCGGCGGACACGCAGAACGGAATTGCCCACTGAACAGCTAGAAGCAGATCTTTCGTCTTGATTGTCGCAAAGGCGACACAGTTCGCGGCTACAAACGTGAAAAAACCAACTAGAAGTCTGTGCCGCCATCCTAAGTAATGAATGAAGAGATCGACAACCTGAGCGTAGACAGCTTCAGGATTGCCAATTTCCTTCGGTCGACCGGGGGCGTCTTCCTTCCTCGCGAGGCCGGCATCTGGTCGAACAATGACCTTGAAGGTTCTTTCCGGCGGCTCTCCTCCGGCCATCGAATCACCTCCGAATCCAATTCCGTTAGCGTTCCTCGGGCGTCACGCGAGCGACATTGACAATTAGAGTAGAGTATCTCTGGAAGTCTGCTGCAGAAGACTCATTAGTGTTCTTGAGCATCGCCTCGATAATTCCGAGGTGATGGAGAGATGACACTTTCATCATCATAAATCTGTGCAGCGACTACCTGGGTCTACTTCTCTTCCTTCTTCTCCTCGCGACGAGCAAGCCCCGCCTCGATTTGCTTCTTGATGTACTCCTGAAGCGCTTCCTTCAAACTCGTGTTGAAGGTCTGCGCCGCAGCAGCGGTCTGTTCGACAAGGTGCTTTGCGTCGCTTGAGTCCTTCTCATTGACTTTGAATTTCACGCCCCAGGTACCCGAGGCAATCTCTCCAACTCGCGTCCATGGCGGCGGGTTCGGCTCATTACCTTTGGTGAAGTGATTGCGGAGCGTAGCTTGGTCACTCAGGACGTTTGCCTTCCAAATCGCCTGCGTTGCTTGGGCCGATTTCAATCGCCTTTCGATCTCTTCGCTTTCGGTTCGTCTGCCTTCAAAAGCCGCTTGGTATTTCCGCAAATCGCCGAACAGCCTCTTAGCATCTTCTGACGCTTTCGAAAGAGCGTCGTTTGCCTTTGCGAGCGCCTTCTCGGAGTCCACGATCGGCTGAGATCCTGGTGGGTTGTCCCTCTTTGCGAACTCAAGATCCATTTTGCAGGACGAGACGTTCTTCTCGGCGGTTCTAAGCGCAGTTCGTGACTCTTTCAAACTCGCCTTCGCAACATCGACTTCGTCTTCCGCAGCCTTCTTCAGAATCTCAACTTCGTTTTTCAAGACGATCACGGCTCGCACCTCACCTCCGCTCAGCCAGGTTAGCTGATCATCGAAGCGTTTGATAAGTGGAGAGATCAGTTCATCGACCCCCCCGGGCCTCCGAACAGAACGAAACCATCCTTCGGACTTTGCTCTGCTGGGCAAAAACAGGTCGTTATCAGGAGCGTCTAGGTCGACGTAAGGCAATTTGAAGGTCGATGTGGTAAGAGTGGGAGTGGACAGTTCTCCGTCCTTGGAAAATGCTTCCAGCACGTCCAATTGCACCTCCAAGGACACCTCTCCATCCGCGCCGATCAGGAATTGCCAGAAGAGGATCGGAAATAGCCCGTAACTCCACCACCGAGTGTCGGAGACACGAGCTTTTGTCGCAATCACTCGACCGGCTAGTGGAGCAATCAAGAACGTGCCTTCGTCCTTCTGACATATACCTAGGATCAACTCTACGGCGGGTCGCTCTTCCGGGCTCTGATTCTCATAGGATTTAGCGGTAGGCTTGTAAATGTGACCTTCAACTTCGCGAATGAGACGTACTGCACTGTACTTCGGAACCCATTTTGTCTGTTGCATCTCTATGATCGCATAGTTGATGCCGGGCACCTTGTAACTAAATTCAGCCTCATCCGCCGCCTTGCAAGGAACGTAAATCGTTCGTTCACAGAGAACCCAAAACTCGTTGTCGGCGGCGGATTGGGCATACTCGGCCTCGTGCTTTGCGGCCTCTGCTGCTACAGCGCGCTGCATGAGATCCAAGGCGATGCCCGACAGGGCTCCCGCGGCGTCAGATCCGACTTTAGTGATCAGAGCCGCAGCCGCGGCACTTGATGTCGCTAGAGACTTCTCGTCCTTGCTCCAATTCGCAGGCTCAGCATTGAACGCAGCCCGGTAGCGATCTGTCAGTCCCATTGCGGCGAGGTCGTCTGGGGTCAGGAAGTCAACGCTGATGCGCTCTCCGCTTGACATGTCGGAGTTCTCGTTCCGCGGAAGGAGGAACTGGCATCCGACACCCAGCACGCAGTTGGCCAAAGCGAGAACGAAGAGACATCTCCTCGACATGGCACTCTCCTCAATTGGAAATCCGGATCACACGTCGGGGTTCCCACGTCAGCAAGTCAAAACGGCTCAACCCCTCATCGGCAGTTACTTGAATCTAAGAGACTGATTGCTGATCTCATCAGCCCCCACCTCACCGGACACGGCAAATGACTTAACCAACTCTCTTCGGACATCGCCTTTGAGGAATTGCTGGGACTCTCCGTTGGGCGTCTTACTTGACGTGATCTGAGTCGAGGCCTTGTGGTGGACTGGTAACCAGCTGGTCCTTTGCCGCCGGACGACCGCACAACTCGAGTTGCCAGGTAGATGCTTCGTGTTGGATCTCTCTCAGCGCCACGGACGCTGATTTCTGCAGAACGACATCCGCTTCACGAGGGTTTGGAAGGGACGCCCTCGCCGCGAGTTGAGAGGGGTTCTGTTGTGGCACCTGGATTGAGCGCGGCACCAAGACCAGGTTCGATCCAAGGGAGCAAGTAGCCCCATTTCGCCGACCTCATCTCCACCCCTCCTGACACAACCAGCCAGAAACCTGCGACTCCCTCCCGGGGAATGTGGCAGAATTTACCGGTCCTGGGCGCGTGTGGTCAAGAGAAATGCACCCCCCATGATGAGAAAAAATGAAACCGGAGTTCAGTCTTGTATCAAACTGATGCTTCGTGAGCTGACGGTGGTCGCCGTGCCGGGAACACTCCGGTCGACTTCCTGTCTCCCACGGGCTACACGCGGGATGTGATCATCCGTCACGACAAGAACGAGCGACGTTGCAGAGATCGAAGGGGAAGATGGACGCGATTCGAGAGAGCTGCCGCAGGTGCAGTCGCTGTCCGAGCGATCCCGTTCGCTCCGTACACAGCTGAGCCTTCGCACTCTTCAGCTTTGCAGTAGAGCGACCTATCGGGAGTTCTAGCTCGACCGGCGAGCGAAGAGCAACTCGTTCACGGCTTGCAGGAGTTCGCTTGGGTTGAACGGTTTCTGCAGGAATCGAACGTGGTCGCGGTTCAGGACGTCGGGTCCGAGTTCGTCCTTGGGATACCCCGAGACGAACAGCACCGGGAGTTCGGGCTGGGTCTGCCACAGTCGCCCGGCAAGTTCGCGGCCGCCCATCGCTGGCATCACGACATCTGAGACGAGGATTTGAACTTCCCGAGCGCTCCGCTCAAGTACTTCCAAGGCCGCCTTTCCGTCTCCGGCTTCAAGCACTTCGTAGCCGTCGCGGCGCAGCGCTATCGACACGACGTTGCGGACCGACGGCTCATCTTCGACGAGCAACACCGTAACACCGCTCGAGGATTGCACCGATTCCGATGGTGGGAGATTCGCGGTCGGACGCGCTACCTCGGTCGAAGACGGCAGCAGGATCCAAAACACGCTTCCTGCACCCGTCTTGCTTTCGACGCCGATCTGGCCTCCGTTCTGCATTACGATTCCGTGGCACGTTGCCAAACCGAGGCCGGTTCCCTTGCCTTGCTCTTTCGTGGTGAAGAAGGGCTCGAAGGCGTGCTCGAGCGCCTCAGGGCTCATTCCGGAGCCGGTATCGGCCACTTCCACGCGGACATGAGGGCTGGAACGCTCTGACTTCGTTCCTGTCTTCGAGTCTCCGTCGAGCATCACGTTTGCTGTCCGAATCTCGAGCGTTCCGCCGTTTGGCATGGCGTCGCGAGCGTTCGTGGCGAGGTTCATCAGGATGTCTTCGAGTTGTCCGGGGTCGATTCGCACGCGCGCGAGGCCTGTAGCCAAAATCGTTTTCTGCGTGACGCCGGCGCCCAGCTCTCGGCTCAGTGTTTCACGCATGCCCTCGATAGCAGCATTGACATCAACGACTCGTGGCTGCGCGGTCTGTTTCCGTGCGAATCCCAACAGCTGCCTCACCAACGCGGACGCGCGCAGAGCGGTCTTTCGAATGGCGTCCACTTCCGCTGGAGCGCTTCCGGGTGACCGACGGTCCAGCTGGTCCGCGTACCCGAGGATCGCGGTCAGCATGTTGTTGAAGTCGTGAGCAACTCCGCCAGCCAGCCGCGCTACGCTCTCGATTTTCTGCACTTTGAGCGCCTGCGCTTCCAAGCGCTTCAGCTCCGTGATGTCCTCGACCATCGCCTGCCACCCTCGGCGTCCGTCCAGCATGATCGGCTCAAGGCTCAACCTGGTGAGGTAGTGCGAACCGTCCTTCCTCTTGAAGCGAACCTCGTGCTGTCTCAGGAACCCTTGCTTCCGCGCGAGAGCCAGCGCCCGGTCTCGATCCTCCGAGAATGCGTACAGCGCCGCGACGTTGCCGATTCGTTCGACTTCTTCGCGCGTGTACCCGCCGGGGCGCATCATCGCCTCGTTGAAGGCCAGCAGCGCTCCTCGCTCGTCTGCTACGCCCAGCCCGACGGGCGAGCTCTCGAACAAGGTCCTGTAACGCGCCTCGCTCTCACGCAGGGCCATCTCCGCGAGCGAGTTGCCTTCGCTTGGTGGCAACGAGTTGGTCATGCGAATCGACTGACCAGAATCATCGCCGAAAGCGCGTGCTTGGATCGAAGCATGTTTCTCCTTCAGCCATGGACGTCGAAGCGCGTGAACCAGGAAGCTTCGCGAGCCGAATCCCGCTCATCGTGTGCCCGTCATTCCCTCTCCCAAGGGGAAGCGAGCTTAACCCGGATTCTGGCAGGGATGCCCAGCTCCTGATCCGCTACGCTTCGGACGAAGAGAAGCTGACGCCTGGCAGAATCCACATCACTTCTGCGCCAGGCTCGACCTTGAACGGCGAGCTTGGATTGGTGGGGCCAGATCCGAGGGAGCGCGTGAAATGCATAAAGCTGGGGCATTTCATGGCTTTTCGGAAAGATGAAATCTTGTGGTCTCGAACCAATCGGAAGCCGCCTGGCGTGCGAAGGTGCACGCGCCACTTTTTTGTCCAGAGAGCGTCGTTTCCGCTTGACACGAATTTGAAAACTGCGGACTTTGTGAAGCAGAGTCCGGCGCAAGGGCGAGGCGAGTAGTTTCCAGCTAGTGGCGGCCAGCTTGCGCTTGTCCACTTGGAGCGGCCGTCGTGAGAGTTGCCATCTTCATCGACGGAAAGAACTTCCATGCCGGCTGGAAGGACGCAGACCGCACGCCAAGCCTCACGGTCGAGAGTTCGTGTTTCGTACATCAACATGGGCGATGACGGGATCGAACCGCCGACCCGCTGCGTGTAAAGCAGCCGCTCTGCCGCTGAGCTAATCGCCCTTCAAGAGGATGATAGCTGAAGCTTGCCGGAAGCACCGTGCGAGTATTGTGTAATCGCTTAAATCTCGGTGGTATGATCCGCGCATGGCACCTAAAAAGTCGAAACGCGGCCGCCCGCCGATGAAGCAGGGACAGGCCAAGTCCATTCTGATCCAGGTCCGGGTCACGCCGGAAGAAGCGAAGGCGATCGAGGAGCAGGCGACGCAGTCGCACAAGCCGCGCTCCGAGTGGATCCGCCGCAAGCTCGTGCAGCCCGGCGAACCGAAGCCGCCGCCGAAACCCGAGGAGCCGAAACCCCAGCCGCCGGCGAACCCATGAGCGCCGACCCCGTCTGGGATGGCGCGCAATACGTCGAGCGGTGGGCAGGGGAAGTCAGAGTCAACCTGCTGCGGATCGTCGCGCTCGCGGCGTTTTATGGCTGGCACCTCTTCAATTACCTGAACAAGGCGCCGGACCTCACGCCGCAGATCCATTTTGCGATCACGGCGGCCTGCCTCGTCTGGGGTCTCTCCGCGCTGGCGGTTCACCTCGCGCTCAACCGGCGGTATTGTCCTCCCGCGCTCCGGTACGGCGCGATCGCGATGGACGCGCTGATGGCGACGACCGTGCTGCTGGTGGCCGACGGGCCGAAGAGCCCGCTCGTCGTCGTTTACTTCCTCGTCGTCGCGAGCGCCGCCCTGCGCCTCGACCTCAAGGCCGTCTGGGTCGCGGTGCTCGCGGCCGTCCTCGGCTACGCCACGCTCTGCGGCCAGGCGAAATGGCGCCGCCCGGAGATGAACGTCCCGCGCCGCGCGCAGGTCACCGTCGCCCTCGCCCTCGGCTGCGCCGGGCTCGTCGCCGGGCAGATGGTGCGGCAGGCGAAGCGGCTCGCGCGCGATTACGGCGAGAGGCTGACGGCGAAGGACGAAGAGGCAAAAGCGTGAGCCACGTCCGTTGCCCGTGCTGCCGAACCGTCGCAGAAGCGACGTTCCGCTTCTGCTACGTCTGCGGTACTGAGTTCGCGACGGGCGGCCGTCTCAACGCGGCGGCGCCGCCGCTGGCTGCTCAGCAGGCGCGTACGGACTCTCGATCGTCCTCCGTGGCCATCTCCGTTCTCGGGGCGCTCGGCGCGGTTGGGGCGCTTCACGTCGTCCTCGTGCTCCAGATCCCGATGGTCCAGAAGCTCCTTCTGCTGGCGCTCGTCGGCGGGTTCGCCGCTTTCGGGTTCACCGCAGCGTTCAAGCGGGGAAGCGAGCACGCCGCTCTGGGCCGAGCGGTCCTCAGAGGATTCGCGGCGCTCGCGTGGGTGTTCCTGATCGGGTTTGTCGTCATCGTCGGCATCGTGATCTACCTCTTCATCCTCTGCGCCCAGCACGTCGGCAAGTTCTGATGGGGCAATTCCGCTGCCTTAACTGCCGGACGGTGCCGCTCGAGGGACACCGCTTCTGTTACGTCTGCGGCGCCTCGTTTCCGGGCCCGGTCCCGGCGGCAGCTCTGCGCCCGGAGGTGGAGGTCGAAGGCTCCCTCGACATTCGCAGGACCGGAGTCACGATCGCAGGCCTGACCGGGCTGATTCTGCTCGGGGTCGCGAAGTCTCTCGCTTCCGATTCGAAAAGTTCGTGGCCGCTTGCGGCGCTCCTTCTGATGGCGGGATCGTGCACGCTCGTCTGGGCGCTTCAGCCGCGGGGAGAACGGGCGAGCGCGGGCGGCGTGGCGCTCGACGTGCTGCGCACGGTCATTCTCTACCTGCTGCTTGCGCTCGCCGTCGGCGGCGGGTTGCTGATGCTGCTGATCGGAACGTGCCATTCGTTTGTCGGCAATACAAGCTAGCATGGGAAATTCATGAGCGCGCTTCGCGACTACACCTACCTCGGCCTGACGCAGTCGCTCTGCCCGAAGTGCCTCCGCCTCGTGCAGGCGAAGATTGCGGTGCGCGAGGGGCGGGTGTTTTTCCTCAAGACGTGCCCCCAGCACGGGAAGATCGAGGACTTCGTCTGCTCGGACGTGAACTACTACGACCGGCAGGAATTCTCGCGGCCGTCGCGGAAGCCGCTGTTCTATGCGACGGAAGCGCAGAAGGGATGCCCGTACGACTGCGGGCTGTGCCCGGAGCACGAGCAGCACACGTGCATCGGCCTGGCGGAGATCACGACGGCGTGCAATCTCGAGTGCCCGATGTGTTACGCGGTGAGCGGGCCGGGCGGGGTGCACTGGAGCTACGAGACTTACACGGAAGTGGTGGACCGCTTCGTGCGCGCGGAGGGCTCGCCCGACGTGCTGCAGCTTTCGGGGGGCGAGCCGACGATCCACCCTGAGTTCCTGCGGATGGTGAAGTACGCTTATTCGAAGCCGGTCCAGGTCCTGATGGTCAACTCGAACGGCATCCGCCTCGCCAACGACCAGCGTCTCGTCGACGGCCTCGCGGAATTCCGCGACCGCCTCGAGATCTACCTCCAGTTCGACGGGTTCGAGAAGAAAACGTGGGAGACGCTTCGAGGCGAATCCCTCCTCGACGTCAAGATGCGCGCCCTCGACAATCTCGCCGCGCGCGGCATCCGCTCGACGCTCGTCTGCACCGTCCAGCACGGCCTGAACATGCACGAGATGGGCGCGATCGTGAAACTCGGGATGGAGCGCGAGTGGGTGCGCGGCGTCTCGTTCCAGCCCGCGACGTACTCCGGTCGCCACATCAATCCCGCCGACCTCCACAACCGCGCGACGATGCCCGACGTCGTCAAAGGCATCGTCGCCCAGACCGGCGGCTGGCTCCGCGAGGACGACTTCATGCCCCTCCCGTGCGCCCACCCGAACTGCCACATGATGTGCTTCATCTGGCGCGGCGCCGGAGGGCCGCTTCCCGTCGGCCGGCTCGTCGACATCAAAAAAAACCTCGACCTCGTCGCCAACACGATCGTCTACACGCCGCACAAGGCGAAAAACGTCGTCGCGGAGTTTCTCAAGCGTGAAGCGGCGTGCTGCGCACCGGGCGAGTCCTGAGGTCCCGACGAGGCCCCGGCGGTGCCGGGATTCCTGGAAGCGGCGTTGGCGGAGAAGCTGACCGGCAAGGAAGTGTTCCGGATCACGCTGACGGCGTTTCTCGACAAGCACATCTTCGACGTGCGGCGCGTGATGAAGTGCTGCACGGCGATGCTGCTGCCGACGGGGCACACGGTGCCGTTCTGCGCGTACAACACCTTGTACCGGGACGGGACGGTGCCGCTGCCGCCGATTGCGGGAGCCCGTTGAAATGTCGCGGCCGTACTGGGCGGACGATCCGATGCGCCGAGGCATCTGGGCGTTGTTTGCGGTCGGCCTTTTCTTACTGACGTTCGGAGCGATCGCATTCTTCACCTGGGCGCGGATGCCCGACTTGGACGATCCACAAGGCCGCACGCGAGTTTCGAATGCGCAGATGTACGCCGTCTTCCAGATCCTCGCGCTTCTCACGGCGATCGCCCTTCGCCCGAAATCGCTGCTTCCCTGGCGCCGGCGCCTTGCGCTCTACGCGGGGGCGATTGCGGGGGCCGGGATCGGGTCGAAGCTGCCGTTTGCGATCACGGGGAGCGAGCCGTTCTGGGCGGCGGGGGCGTGGTTTACGGACGGGAAGACGATTCTCGCGGGGATGGCGGGCGGGTACATCGGCGTCGAGATCGCGAAGCTCGTCGCGGGTATCCGGGAGAAGACCGGGGACGGCTTCGCGGTGCCGCTGGCCGCGGCTGTGGCGGTGGGGAGGTGGGGGTGCTGGTTCAACGGGTGCTGCTCGGCGCCAAACGTCCCGGTGCCGATCATCGAGAGTGCGTTCCACGCGACGATGGCCTTCATACTCTGGCGCCTGCAGCGGATTGACGCGCTGCGTCATCAGCGCCTGAAGTTGTACCTTATTTCCTACTGTATTTTCCGCTTCGGCATCGAATTCGTCCGCACCGAGCCTCGGATCGCGTGGGGCCTCACGGCGTACCAGTTCGGCGCGGCGGCGTTCGCGGCGGCGCTGGCGGTGCACTGGGTCGTGGACTCCAGGCTCTACGGAAGCGTGGAGACACGGGCAACGGCCCCGTGGCTGGGCGAAAAACTGCCGGAACGCTGAAAGGCGCGGAAAGGGCCGGAAAGGCACCGCCCGCCGCTCACCTCCTGACTCACTCCCCACTCCGCACTGCTCGCTACTCAATCCGCGATACTCAACACTCGATTCTCCGGATTCGTTAGTAGACCGGTCCTGCACTCTCAACCTTCCCATCCTTCGCAATCTTTACCAGCCGGCAAGCCGACGTCACCCCCCAGAACCCTCCATCCGCCGCTGTCGTAAATCCAGCCCAATACTCCGGCCACCCCGGCAGCCGGTCGACTTCAAACTTCACCGCCGTCCCTCCATCCAGCGTGCAGATCGCCCCCGACCTCAACCCGCCTCCGATCGCCAGCTTCCCGTCCGCCGACCAGCCGCGCCCGTAGTTGTAGCTCGTCGTCACCTCGAAAATCGTGACTTCCCCCTTCGGCGTGATCCGCGCGCACACGTCGTCGTACGGCATGATCCACGCATACTCCCCGGCCGACATCACGCCCACTCTCCCTCGCGCCGTGAAAAACGTCTTCGCTTCCGCCAGCGGCTTCCCGGTCGGCGCCTCGAACCACTTCACGCTCGCCGACAGCGCGTCGTTCTTCTGGATCCACTCCTTCCGCGCCGCCCCCTTCAGCTCTTTCGGGATCGCGCTGTAGTCCGCCTTCGGTTCCGCCTTGTCCTCCTCCGGCTCCATCACCACCACCGCTTTCGTCCCCGCCGCGTCGATTCCCGCCGAGCCGATCCTTCCTTTGATCGCCGTCTTTCCCTTCTCGACGCCGTCCGTCATCGACAGGAAGCGGATCCCGTTTTCCTTCCCGGAGATCGCCAGGCAGAGGTCTGCCGTCGGCGCGAAGGCGCAGTCGCCCGCGTCCGCGACCTTCTGGACTTCTTTCCACGTTGAGGTATCGAAGAAGTGGAGAACCTCGTCGTCGTCCTCGAGGCACAGCCGTGTTCCGTCTTTGGAGAACGCGAGCGCGCCGACGCGCGCCTGGATCCAGATCCGCTGCTTCACTTCGCGCGTCGCGGCGTCGAGCACATACAGCACGCGGTTCTCGCCGCCGCAGACGACGGTTTTCCCGTCCGGGCTTGCGGCCACGGCGCCGAGACCGCCCCATTCAGGGTCGCGGGCGGCCGAAATCGAAGCGCAGACAACGAGCAGGGCGAAGGCGGCGAGGGCGCGCGGCATGGGGATCTCCGGGGAATTGGAAGGCGCGAGGCTATTCCGGGGAGAGCCGGGATGCAAGGGAGGGCGGCTCGCAGGGTGCATGGCCGGTATTGCGGGGCCGCCCGGGAGTCCCCCTGCGTTCCGCCTCGGCAGCGGGAAACGGCAAAGGCAAAAAGGAGAATTCTCAAGGAAACGACAAGAGCCAAAGGACAAGTCAGGCAGCTTCGTGGATGCCGCGGATCATGGCGCTCAGCACACGAAGCGCGAACCGATTCGTCCGTTCGCGGATGTCGACTGGCTTGCCGGGAGGCGGCTTTCCGGGCATTTGTTTCTCCTCTTTGACTTTGGCGTTTGGCTTGGCGTTTCGCCGTTTTGAATTTGCCTTTTCGGGTCGCCCTCGAAGGTTATTGCAATACCGGCCATGCACCCCGGCTCGCACCACCGATCGATCAACAGTGTTCCGGCGACACGATGACAGGGTCACGGGGCTTGTCTTTCGGCAGGGAGTCATTCCCCGGCTTCGAGATGAAAAGCGTTCTGAGCGCAGAGGCCGGGATTTTGAGCAGGCCGAAACCCGTGTTGAAGTCGAGCGTCGCGAAGTTCTCGATGCGGCCCTTGAAGACTTCCTCGCTCGTGGTCACCGTGTCGAACTCTCCCTCGCTCGCGTTTCCCCAGGCAAGGCCGCGCACGTCCTTCAGCGCGAACTTCAGCAAGCCGTGCCGGGTTTTCAGCTCGATCGATGCGAGGTTCTCGATCGAACCCTTGATGAGGGATCCGTTCTTGAGCTGCACCTCCCAGCCAATCCCCTCTTCCTTCGGTTCCTCCGACAAACCGCACAGGCTGCACAGCAGAGCGAGCACGAATCCGGCGGCGATGTGGCGCATGACCGATCTCCCTGTCGAGTGATTGGAACTAACAGTCGTGACGAAGCGCTTCGAGCGCGATCCGTGCTTCCCGCGCCGTCGACGGATCCTGCGCCTGGAGGACGGCGCGCTCGGCGAGGCGAAGAAGTGTCGCTTTGCTCTCCAGAATGCGGTTGGCGTCGTCCAGCCGGTCGCGCGCGCTTTCAAGCAGGTTGAGCAGGCGCAGGGCGCGAAGGGCGTGCTCTTCGAGACCGTCGCCGCTGCTCGCGATCGCGTTCGCATACGAACCGTCCGCGAGCCGTTCGGCCATCTGAATAGACTCGTTGAAAAACTCCGTCTCCGCAGGCCGCGCGACGCGGACCCAGGCCTCGAAGGCGGCGCTTGAAGCGCCTGCCGAGAGAGAGTGGCGCGCGGTCTCGCGGATGACCTCGTTCAGGTCGCGCGTGGCTGCGTCCTCGAGCGCGTCGACGGCCGCAACCAGTCGCGCGGGGTCGCCGTCGCGCAGCCGCAGGACGTCCGCCAGGTCGCGAATCGCGACAATCCGGGCGAACGGGTCCGGGGCACGGCGCGCGCGATCGAGCAAGTCTGCGAATCCGCCCTCGTCCAGGGGGATGTTGGCAGCCCTTCAGCCGAGGACAAAACCCTTCAGCCGGTCGTTGAGGGTCAGCTCCGCGGGCGTGCACCCCGGTTGCGGGTCGGCCGGCTTGACAGCCGCCGTTTCAAGCGGGACCGCGATCTCGATGGCCGCGGCGGACGATGAATTCGTCGCCGAATCTGCAGGCGCCGCGGATGCGGCCTGAACAGGTTCCGCGATCGGCGCGGAGCCCACGGTGACCGGCAATGGGCGAAGCGCGACGACCGGTGCTGCCGCGCCGGAAGCGCACAGCAGCGCCAGCAGGATGACCTTCCTCGCCTTTCCACTTTCTTCGCTTCGCATGGCTGCCTTCTCCGTGGATCTGGTCCCTCCACCTGAGTGACCGGAAGCGCCCGGTTCAATACCGGAAAATCGGATTCGCGGGGAACGGGGCGTTCACGCAGCCGGAATGGCTGAAGTAGATTACTTCTCGCTGTTCTTGTCGGCGATCGCCTGCACGTAGCTCTTTCCGTTCGCGGCGAATTCCGGAAGCTGCTTCAGCTCATCGTCCGTCAGCGCGCGGTCCCAGATCGCGAGCTCGTCCATCGCGCCTGCGAACGCGGAAAAGGCCTGCCCACTCGACAGTTTCGACCTGCCGATGGTGATTGCTTCGGCCTCCGGCGCGGGCTTTTCGGGAAGGGTGAAGGGCGGCCGCTTCAGCTCCGGCCGTTCCGTGGGCCTGGGCGGGCGGCCTCCCGGCTCGCCTTTGAGGACGAAGCCGTCGTTGAGGACGCCGTCGACGGCGATGCGCACCGAGCGGTCGCCGTCCCAGACGACCGCGAGGTGATGCCATCCTTCGAAAATGCCGCGCGCGCCGGTCACGACGCCCGATTCCACGAACGACAGGAAGGCGCCCTCGCCGCGGCCGGCCATTTCTCGATCCGGATGCGAGAGCCCCGCAATGAATCCCTTCAGCTTCTCGGTTTTCCCGCCGTCGTACCACACCATCGATCTCGCCTTGGATGGCTTGAGCCACGCGGCGACGGTGCGCTGGGGGAGGGGAGGGAGGGAGAGGTAAGCGGAGGTGCCGTTGAAAGCCGCGCCTTTGCCCACGCGTCCCTCTCCCGTGACGACCTGGATTGAGATGGCGAAGTAACGCGACGCGGCGAGGTCCTGCCAGCCCCGGTGCGTGTCGCCGCCGGATTCGATTTCGTCCTCGGTGTCGGGCTCGAACGTGTAGCCGAGGAGACAGCCCTTGTCGAGAGCGAAGGCCTTGACGGGTGGCGTGACGACTGGATCCGGCGGCTTGACGACCGGGTCGGGAGGTTTGACGACAGGATCCGGTGGCTTCACGACAGGGTCCGGCGGCTTGACGGCGGGGTCTGGCGGCTTCGACCCCGGATCGGGCGGCTTCGTTCCCTGGTCCTCCGTCGACGCGGTTTTCTTCGGAGTCTCGGGAATTTCTTCCCCGGACTTCATCATCATGCGCATGGCGAAGAAGAGCAGCAGGACGCAGCAGCCGGCGATGACGTAGACGGCTTTCTGCGCGGCGGGGGAGGGAGGGGCGCCGGGAAGCGGCGTGGTGAGATCGACGGGGCCGTCGGAAGGGACCATCTGGCCGGGGGTTCCGATCATGCCCGGGGTCCGGGCGCCGCTTCCGGTCAGGGCAGGAAGCGGAGAGCCGAGGGAGCCGGTCGCAGGGACGAGGGCCGCGGCGCCGGGGCGCGCGACCTCCGGCATGAGTTCGAGACCGGGCCCGCCTTTGGCGAGATCGGCGAGGACGTCGGCGGGGGACTGGTACCGGTTTTCGGCTTTCTTTTCGAGCATGCGCTGGATGACGCGCGCGGTTCCTTCGCTGACGTCGGGGCGCGCGACGCGGATGTCGGGGGCCGGGGAATTCATGACTTTGTTGAGGACGGCATAGATTTCGTTGCCGCCGAACGGCGGCGAAAGCGCGAGCAGGTGATAGAAGGTGGCGCCAAGGCTGTAGATGTCGCCGCGGATGTCGACTTTGCTGGTGTCCTCGATCTGCTCCGGGCTCATGTAGTGCGGCGTGCCCATGGTGATCGCGGCCTGCGTGATCGCCGGAGCCGAGGAGATGTTGCCCGTGCGCTTGGCGAGCCCGAGGTCGGCGAGCTTCACCTGCCCGTCCTTCGTGACGAGGATGTTGTCGGGCTTGATGTCGCGGTGGACGATCCCCTTTTTCATCGCGGCCTGAAGCGCCTTGAGGATCCCGGCGGTCGCGGCGATCGCGGACTTTTCGGTGAACGCGCCTTTTGCCTGCAGCCGTTCGCGCAGCGACCCGCCGTCGACGAACTCCTCGACGATGTAGTAGAGCCCGGTCTCCGCGTCCCGGTCCGCGTCCATGATCGCGACGACGTTCGGGTGGCGCAGCGCCGCCGCGACGCGGGCCTCTCGCAGGAAGCGCGCCGCGTAATCCGGCGACTTGAGCGAGATGTCCTGCGGCAGCACCTTGATCGCGACGTCGACGTTGAGCGTCAGGTGGCGCGCGAGGTAGACGGCGCCCATCCCGCCGCGGCCGAGCTCGCGCACGATTTTGCATTTACCGATTACGGCGCCGGGAGTGAGGTTCGACATCGGACTGATTGTATGTCCTTCGAGTTGCGAGTTACGAGTTGCGAGTTGCGAGGTTCCAAACCACAGGCCTCGATCCGTGCTTTCCGGCAGCTCGCGGCGGACGGGACTCCTCGCCGCGAGTTCGTCGTTCCTCGCAACTCGCAACCCGCAACCCGCAACTGTCGTTGTTCATTTTTCCTTCGCCAGCTGCTCGATGGCTTCGCAGTAGCTCTTCTTGTTCGCGGCATATCCGGCCAGCGACGTCAGCTCCTCTTCCGACAGCGGCCGGTCCCAGATCGCGAATTCGTCGAGCATTCCGGAGAATCCCTGGAAGGCCGCGACGCCGGACTTGCGGGAAGTGCCGATGAGGCCGCTTCCGTTGTTCGCCGGGGCGGGGCGGCGCGCGAGCTTCGCCACCTTCTCGAATCTGGCTGGCGCGCCCGCCCAGGTCGAGCCGCCGGCGAGCTTGCCGTCCACGGCGACCATGACGGTGCGGTCGCCGTCCCAGGAGAAGGCGACGTGGTGCCAGCCCTCGAAGACTCTGTCTACCGGCACGATGACGTCGTTCTGGTAGAAGCCGAGGCTGACGCCGTCCTTTTCCTGGCCCCAGAAGTCCCACGTGTCGGCGAGGTGGAGCCCGACGCCGATCGAAGCATCCCTTCGTTCGAGCGTTCCGCCGTCGTAGATCGTAGAGGGGCGCCGCACGCCGGCCTTGAACCAGCAGGCGATCGTCCTCTCCTCGAGCTCGGGGACTTTCAGGAGCACTCCGCGCATCACCTCGCCGGAGACCTGGCCGGATCCGTCGAGCACGATTCCCTGGTCCCCGCCGCCCATCCGGCCCGTCCTGAGGAGAACGCTGCCGACGAATTCAACGTGGTGATTCTTTCCGCTCAGGTCCCGCGCGTAGCCCCGCTGGACGGGGTTCTCCTTCGACGGTTTCTCCTGGAACACGGCCTTCGGCTCGAACGACAGCGCCAGCACGCACCCGTCGGAGAGCTTCTTCCCTCCGGCGACCGGCTTCGGGTCCACCGCAACCTCGACCGGCGCCGGCTTCGGCGCGCGCTTCGCAATCTCCGCGCAGTAGCTCTCGCCCCTGGCCGCCATCGCCCACATCAATTCCATTTCCGTCACCGTCAGCGCACGGTCCCACACCGCGACCTCGTCCATCGTCCCGTTGAATCCCGCCCGCCCCGTCCCGTTCCACGCCTTCAGCGTCGTCCCCAGGACCGCCGGGGCGGCAGCGACGGCGGGCGGCCGCGGAAGCGCGATCGGCTGCGGCGCCGCGGGCGAGCCGACGGCAGATCCCTCGAGGAACTTCCCGTCGATCGCGACCCAGACTTCCGTCGCGCCGTTCCACGAAACCGCGACGTGATGCCAGCCCGACCGGATCTCGTCGAACGGCACCACGATGTCGCTCCCGCCGAACGCCACGAACACCCCGGCCACCGTCTCTTCCTTCGCCCCCGTGATGCCGCGCGGCTGGAACATCCCGAGCGAAAAACCCGCGCCCGACGCATCGAACCAGCCCTGCTGAAGCGGAATCCCGGGCTTGACCCACATGGCGACCGAGCACGCCGGGAGCGAAGGGATTTCGACGGATTCGTCGATCCCGTCAAATCTGATTCCGCGGCCGACTTTCCCATCGGCGAATTGCGCGCCGCCGCGGATCTTTCCGTGCCGCCCCCCGCCGCTCGAGTCACGCACCGGCGCCTCGCCGTCCGGCGCAGACGGATCTTCTTCGAAGGTGAGCGCGAGCACCGCGCCCTGGTGAAGCGAAAACTCCGGCGCCGCCGCAGGGACAACCGGGGAAGGCGGCTTCGTCTCCGTCGGGCCGGGAGGCGGCGGGACGGTTTCCGCCGGATTCACGCCGGAAACCTCCGGCGCCTTCTCATCCGGCGGACGCTCCGCGAGGTTCTTCGCCGCTTCCGCTTTCGCCATTTCCTCGGCGTGCCGCTGCCGGTCGCGTTCCATCTCGACCTGGCGTTGAAGCTGCTCTTTCTTGAAATTCCAGTAGAGGACGAACACGACGATGACGCCGAAGATCGCGAGCATCGCCAGGCCGGACAGGATCGCGAACTTGTCTTTGGAAGCGCGGTTGCCGACGTTGCCGGACATGTCGATCACGACACGCCCCTGCTCGTGCATGGTCAAGGGGGTGGGCGGCCCGGCCTGCCCGGAGACCGCGAGCGGCGTCGGCGGATTCCCCGCGACGGGCGGCATCGGCTCCAGCTCGAGGCCAACCGCTCCCCCGGCCGCACTCTTCGCCAGATCGCTCAGCACCTCGCTCGGCGTCTGGTACCGCTTCGCCGCGTCCTTCTCCAGCATCCGCATGCAGATCGCCGCGTTCGACTCCGTCAGGTCCGCCTTCGTGGCTCTCGGATTCGGCACGGGCGAGGTCATCACGGCGTGCAGCACGGCGTACACCTCGGTCCCCGGGTACGGCGGTTGCCCTGTCATCATGTGGAAGAACGTCGCGCCGAGGCTGTAGATGTCGCTTCGGATGTCCACGCGCTTCGAATCCGTGATCTGCTCCGGCGACATGTAATACGGCGTGCCGAGCGCGGCCGACGACTGCGTGATGTCCGCCTGCCCGGCGCGCTTGGCGAGCCCGAGGTCCGCCAGCTTCACGCGCCCGTCTTTCGTGACAAGGATGTTCGCGGGCTTGATGTCGCGGTGGATGACCCCCTGTTTCTCGGCGGTCGAGAGCGCCTTCGCGACGCCGCTCACCACCTGCGCCGCGGCCTTTTCGGGAAGCGGCCCGCGCGCGAGGCGGTCGGCGATGGAGCCGCCGTCGATGTATTCCATGACCATGTAGAAGAGGCCCGTCGCGGGATCGCGGTCGGCGTCCATGACGGCGAGGACGTTGGGGTGGCGCAGCGTCGCGACCATCCGGGCTTCGCGCAGAAAGCGTTCTGCGTATTCCGCGGACTTGGCAATCGAAGGCGGGAGCACTTTCACGGCGACCAGCACGTCGAGCGTCGTGTGCTTCGCAAGGTACACAGCGCCCATTCCGCCGCGGCCAAGCTCGCGGATGATGGAGCACTTGCCGA
The DNA here is from genome assembly GCA_009773755.1 of Planctomycetota bacterium. Lineage (GTDB taxonomy): Bacteria > Planctomycetota > MHYJ01 > WSZJ01 > WSZJ01 > WSZJ01. The sequence continues at coordinate 76,684 of WSZJ01000030.1, forward strand.
TGACCTGTCCTTCGCGCAGCGCGACTTCGTTGCTCACGCGGACGGTGGGAGATTCGCTGGCCTTCTGCCCGACGGCGGCGTCGACGAAGGCGGCTTTCATGCGTTTGCGCTGGGAGTCATTGGGAGGGTTCATGGGAGTAGAGACAGGAAATCGTGGGGCTTCGGCGGGAAAAACGGCCAGGGCAACTCCAAATCCCAACTCCAACTCCAAATCCCAAGGGGATAAGGACTTGTGGCGGTTGGCATTTCCGTGCGGATCCTGACCCACCCCTGCGCGGTCCTCTCCATGCCCCGATGAGCCTGTTGGGATTTGGAGTTGGAGTTGCGATTTGGGATTTGCCGTTCATCCACCGTTCAACTTCATCCCCCTCTCTTCCCCGGTTACGATCCCCTCGATGCCCGCCCCCCTCTCTTCCCCCCAACCTTACCCCTCCACCCTCTGGTCCGCCGTCCTCGGCGCCCAGGACCGCACC
>WSZJ01000031.1 GCA_009773755.1 Planctomycetota bacterium
GTTTCCCCACTCTCTATTCCGCAGGAACACGCACGCTTTATTGAAAATCGCTTGCGCGTCGCTCTGGCCTCGGTGGCTTGAAAGTGCAAGAGTCCACAAGCAAACGACAAGAGGCAAAGGACAAGTCAGGCAGCTTCGTCGATGCGGCGGATCATGGCGCTCAGCGCACAAAGCGCGAACCGAATCGTCCGTTCGCAGATGTCGAATGGCTTGCCGGGCGGCGGCTTTCCGGGCATTTGTTTCTCCTCTTTGATTTTGGCGTTTGGCTTTGCGTTTCGCCGTTTTGATTTTGCCTTTTCGGGTCGCCCACGAAGGTCATTGCAATACCGGCCATGCACCCCCGCCAAGACCAGCTGTCGCACTGGATCGCTGGGCGTCAGTACAATGAGCGACTCTGACCGCTGTCCATCACTCCATGCCCCCCACCGATTCCCCGATCCGCTTCCGCGCAACGCTTTCCCGCCCAGCGGAGAATGCCAGGGCCGCGTGGACGTTCGTGGCCTTGCCCGGGGAAGCGACCGCGAAACTCCCTTCACGCGGCCTGGTCTCCGTCGCCGGCTCCCTCAACGGCGTCCCGCTTCAGGCCACCCTCGAGCCGGACGGCCAGGGCGGCCACTGGCTGAAGGTCGATCGGAAGCTGCGCGAGGCGGCCGGCGCAACGGCGGACGACGTCGTCACGCTGGAGATCACGCCCGTGACAGAGGAGCCTGAGCCCGCGGTGCCGCCGGACCTGCGCAATGCCCTCGCGAAGGCCGCTGCAAAAGCGCGCGCCGTCTGGTCGGACATCACGCCCCTCGCCCGCCGCGACTGGATCCAGTGGATCACTTCGGCCAAGCTCGCCGAGACGCGCGCCCGCCGGATCGACAGCGCCTGCGACATGCTGGCGAAAGGGAAGCGGCGGCCGTGCTGCTTCGACCGGTCGGGGATGTACGGCAAGGGAGTGAAAGGGCCGTCCGCGCGATGAAGCGCAAGTCCCGCGTCGTCCGCAGCTTCCTCGTCGCGGCCGTCCTCGTGATTCTCGCCGCCCTGGCCCTCGCATTTTTCCTCCTCCGCTCATCTCCCGGCAATTCCGGCCCGACGCTCTTCATTATCCAGCGCAACAAGAACGCGAACGAAGTCCACTACGACGCACAGGTCGGTCCCGACGGTGCGCTGGCTGCGGATCCCGTGGTCGCGTACTGGATCATGAAAGCCGAGGACGGGCGCCGCGAGGACCTCACGTTTCTGGAGGGGAAGATGGCGTACGGCTTCGAGGTCTCGAAGCCGGGCCCCGGCGGCGAGCGCGAAATGACTCTCGTCGCCTGGGAGGACCGGAAGATCCGGCTCACGAAGGCCGGCGGCCGCTGGCGCGCCCTCACGCAGATCGACGGCAAGGACGCGTACCTGACCCGGCTCTTCATCCAGAGCGAAGAGGGCGGCGTGACGCCGAAGGTGCTCTTCGTCGATCTCTTCGGCGAAGATGCCGACGGCGGCAAGGCCGTCCAGGAGCATGTGGTGAAGAGGTGATGATCAGCGCAACGGCCGAGCAGCAAACGAACGCGTCCTGTGGAGCACCCATGAGAACTTCGTTCCTCGCGATCCTGGTTGGGCTGACGATTCTGCTGTCGGGCATCCCCATTGTTGCTCTCGAAGCACCTGTCGTCCTCGACCCCGCCGTCACCCTGAACCCGGTCTCAAACGACAAAGCGAAATCGGATCTCCGCTTCCTCGGCCAACCCGCCAGGTCGGGGATCATCGACCTGACCGCCGCCAATGGGTTCTTCGACCGCTGTTTCGAAGCGCTGGAACCCGGGCCCGGGATAGCGGGGGACACGCGGTTCATCGGGCCCACGTTCGGTTACCTGAAGAGGATGTCGGACAAGGTGCCCGGCACCGCGCGGTGGCACTTGTGGGTCGCGGAGGCCGGCGAAATCCGGGCATCACTCTTCATGACCGTGCCGGAAGACGATGTCGGGCATGAGTGGGTCATCCATGTTGGCAATCACACACAAATCCTCAAGGCCAACCGGAGCGATGGAGAATCGGCCCAGAAGCAGACTCTCTCCTTCAAAGTAGAAACGCCGGGCCGCGTGACCTTCACCATCGACTGCATCAAGGCCCCGCCTCCCGCCGAATCGCGAGTGCGCTTCATTCGACTGGAGGGAACGGCCGTGACCAGGGCAAGTCTGCTCCGCACCCGCTGGCGGCCGGCGGCCGTTCACGCGCGGTTTTACGCGCCGAGCGAATGCCCGGCCCCGAACATGTGGGTCTTCGAAACTCAGGCCGTTTCGAAGACCTCCAGTTATTCCCCGATGACGACCGGGTTCGGGTACTACGGCACGGTGTTCAATGCCGAGGGCGGCATCGCATCGAGTGCCGGATTCAACTTTTCCATGTGGGTGGCCGGCCGCACGGCGACCGTCGCACCGCCATTGCCGCAGATGCCGCGACTCATCGGAACCGGCATTCCGGAGGCCCGATATGGCACATTCGGCGGAGAAGGAACCGGCGTGAAATTTTTCGACGCGGTTGCATACCCGGACGGCGCGGAGCGAACGATTCAGGCCCTGAGGATCGAGCCGACGGAAGACGGGCTGATCACCTGGTACGGCTACTTCTACGACGAGAAGAAAGGGCAATGGAAGCTCTACGCCTCGGCCCAGGCTCCGCCGAAAGACCCCAGGACGGCGAGCCGTCCGGACTTCGGCACCATGAGCAGTACCGGTTCCTTCTGTGAAATTCCCGGACCCCCGAACCGCGAACGGAGCGGCGACCTGGTTCGCGAGATCAAGCGCCGCGGTTGGTTTTACGGCAAGGACAGCCAGTGGTACCGCGCTGTCCTAGGCGACGTCCTGAATGATGAACCGATCGCACCCGAGGAGCCCGACGACGACGGGTCCATCACAAACAAGCGCGTGGACTACCTGGCCGACTACGCCACGGAGGGCTGGATGTCCATGTCGACCGGAGGTGTCGAATACCACCTCGAGGCAACTTCCATTCGCAAACCAGCGGATCCGAAGGAGCCCCCGCCCTTGCCGGAATACCTGAAGCCCGAAAAGGCGAAACAGTTGTTCGCACTCCCGGTCGAGTTCGGCAAGTCGGAGGCCAGGGATGTGGCCGCGGACAGGGCCACGATCGTCTGCAATCTGAAGAAGACCGGCCCGAATTCGAAGGCCATCCTCTATTACGGAACGGTCGATTGCCTCACCTACCCACCGAAGCAGGTCACCAAAGGGTCGGCGGTCGAAATCGATATGGCTCGCCCGGAGCGGACCTGGCAGTTCGCAACGGCTGAGCAAAAGGTGGACACGGGCGAGAACCGGTTCCGGCTCGCTGGTCTGAAGCCTTCGACGACGTACTATTTCCGGCTGTTTGTATCGCACGATGAGGGCAAGAGCTGGGATTACCGGTCAGGTTGCTTCCAGTCGAAATAACGGATCTCGCTTCGATGCCCCCCACCGACGCGGCCGGGCCGTAGCGGGAAATTGACAGCGGGCTGACTTCCGGTTATTAATAAGTGAGTGCTTACTTATATTACCCGCCTGAAAGGAGCCCCCGATGCGAACCGGCCGCCTGAAACACGCCTCCCTGGCCCGCCTCACCCACCTCTTTCTCCTCCTCACCCTCCTCGGCGCTGGGGCGGCGTTCGTCCTCCGTGCCCACGGCGTCGGCTGGTGGGCGTTCCCGCTCGGCGTCGCAGGCGCCGTCGCAGCGCACCTCGTCCTCGTCGCGGGACTCTTCTTCGTGGTGCGCCAGAGACGCGCCCACGTGCACGGCGAGCGCAGCGACGGTGATCGGGACGGACTCGTGCTCCACGGGGCTCGCGGCTATGACTGGCTGGTGCGCGCCGTCACGCTCGGGCGCGAAGGGAAGCTGCGCCGGTGGATGCTCGACCTCGGCGAGGTCCGGACGGGGAGCTCGGTGCTGGACGTCGGCTCCGGGACAGGGACGCTGCTTCTGGCCGCCGCCGCGCGTACCGGCCCCGGGGGCGTCCTGCACGGGATTGAGCTTTCCCCAGAGATGGGCGCGCGCGCCCGTGAGAAAGCGAGGCGTCGCGGCGTCGCCTTGACCGTCACCGAGGGCTCCGCGACCAGCCTCCCGTGGCCGGATGCGTCGTTCGACGCGGTCTTCTGCACGCTCGTCCTCCACCACCTGCCCACGGCCGTGCGCGAAACGGCGATCCGCGAGATGCGCCGCGTCCTCCGGCAGGGCGGACGCATGGTGCTCGTCGATTGGCAGACGCCGCACTCCCTCCTGCGGACGCTCTTCAGCGGCATGGGCCTGGTGTACTTCCTCCACCGTCACGCCCCGGGCGGCTCTCCTCTCGAGGCCCTCGCGACAGGAACCCTCCTCGCGGATCTCGGCTTCGCCCGCGTCTCCCGCCACGCCTTCGGCGGCGGCGCCCTGGGCGCGATCGTTGCCCAAACCGGCGGCCCCGCCCCAGAATGACCCCTTACCATGGGACGAAAACGAGACATCGAGGACGAAGCGCTCCTTGCGGCCGCGAGGGCCGTCTTCGTGAAGAAGGGCTTCTCCGCGACGACGCGTGAGATCGCCGCCCGCGCCCGTATCTCCGAGGCGGTGATCTACCAGCGGCACCCGACGAAGGCCGACCTCTTCTTCGCCGCGATGGTGCCGCCGGACCTTGACGTCGACGCCCTTTTCGCCCCCCCGCGGACCCGCGCCTCCGGCCGGGCGTCGCTCGAGTCGCTCGCGCTCGGGATCATGGAGTACTTCCGCAAGCTCGTCCCCGTCTTCCTCCCGCTCCTCAACCATCCGTCGTTCGACTTCGCGACGTTCGCCCATGGGCGCCCGGACTCTCCGTTCGGCCGGCTCCAGCGCGGCCTCCACGAGCGCCTCGATCGCCTCGCGCGCGACGGCGTCCTGTCCGCCGCCCACCTGACCGGCGCCGCCCTCGGCCTCTTCTCGTCCCTTCACTTCCTCGCCATCGTCGAGAAGCTTCACCGCCACCGGATCGACGACGATGCCGTTCGCTCCATCGTCCGCGCGTTCTGGGACGGCCTCGCGCCGCGCGTGAAGCGCCGAGGCCGCGGCCGCCACCCGGCCGCCCATCAACGCAAACGACCGGGCTAGATGCCGATCCCCCTCTCCATCCTCGACCTCGCCCCCATCGTCCAGGGGAGCAACGCGTCCGAAGCCTTCCGCCGGACGCTCGACCTCGCGCAGCACGCGGAGAAGTGGGGGTACCGGCGCTTCTGGCTCGCGGAGCACCACGGCATGCCGGGGATCGCGAGCGCGGCGACGTCGGTGCTGATTGGGCATGTCGCGGGGGGCACGAAAACGATTCGCGTCGGCGCCGGCGGGATCATGCTCCCGAACCACTCGCCGCTCGTCATCGCGGAGCAGTTCGGGACGCTCGCGGTGCTGTACCCGGGCCGCATCGACCTCGGAGTGGGAAGGGCTCCCGGCAGCGACCAGAAAACGGCCCGCGCGCTCCGGCGCGACCCGTCCGCGGCGGACACGTTCCCCGAGGACGTCGTGGAGTTGATGGACTACTTCAAACCCCCCGACGGCCCCGAACGAGCGCAGCGAGCTGAAGGGGCCGGAGGCCCTGAGCGAGCGAAGCGAGTCGAAGGGACCCATCACATCCGCGCCGTCCCCTGCGCCGGCCAGGACGTCCCCGTATGGATTCTAGGCTCGAGCCTCTTCGGCGCCCAGCTCGCCGCGCACCTCGGCCTCCCGTACGCGTTCGCGTCGCACTTCGCGCCCGCCCAGCTCTTCCCGGCCCTCGACGTCTACCGGCGCGAATTCCGCCCCTCGGCGCAACTTGCAAAACCCTACGTCATGCCCGGCGTCAACGTCTTCGCCGCCGACACCGACGCCGAAGCCCGCCGGCTCTGGTCGTCGCTCGCGAAGGTCATCCTCGACCTGCACACCGGCCGCCCGCGCCGCCTCGCCGCGCCGGAGGAGGGCTTGGTGGAAGCGCTGACCGCGGAGGACCGGATGATCATCGACAGCATGCTCGGGTGTTCGGCGGTCGGCTCGCCCGCGACGGTGCGCGCTTGGTTGAAGCGGTTCATCGAGCGGACATCGGCCGATGAACTCATGATCTCGTGCCAGGTCTTTGACCACGCCGCGCGGCTAAGGTCGTATGAGATTGCGGCGAGCGTTCGGGATTGAGTGAAGCGCAATATCTCGGAAGCCGCGTTGGGACTGTCGGAAGAGATGGCGCCGGACTCACGGGCCAGGTCACAAGTGTCGGCGGATCACTCGGAGAGGTAGTCCCAGAAGCTGCGAGAGTCTGGAAACTTCCTTCGCTTCGATATCCCTTCCGGGGTTTTGAATTGTCAGGGAGTACCTGCCGAATCCTTGCGGCCAGTCGAAGTCGAGGTCGTTCAAAGAAACATCACCCCCACAACAAGGCAGTCGAACAGCCAAGGGGCCGAGTTTTGGCCAAACGCATCGCCGGATTTCTTCCATCAGCCACGCGTCGTTCAGTGGCTGCCCACACTTCGGACAGCGTGCAACCTCGAAATTCGAGCCGGCGTCGAAGAACTCCCGATCCTCAAAAAACCTCGTCTCAACGATATCTGCTCTACCGAACATCATTTCGAGCGCAGATTCGGCTTTGGACGCCGTCTCCGGCGAAGGGCGCGCCTCCGGATCTGCGGGAATGAGAATGATCCAATTGTCGGACACCTCGGCTCCCTACGCGAATCCGAGCGCGCGCATCTCGGCGACGCGCTCGGGCGGAGTCATACGGAGGTACTGGTCGAGCATGGAGGACCTGAGCACGGAGCCATTCTACAAACGTCATCAGTCTGCAACGGCCGCGGGCTTCTCGAAACGTGCCTTAACGGTACTGCTCGGCAAGTTCGGCGTCCGGGTCATCGCTTGCCCCGCGGCCGCCCATCTCAAAGAGCTTCATCGAGGCCGCGATCCGTGACGGTTGCTCCAGTCTCAAGCTCAACGCCAGGCTCCTCGCCGTCGATGGCTCCGTTCCTGAGTCTGGTATCATACGGGCGACCGATCAAAAGGAGCCTCGAATGCCGGAGCTCGCCGTCCCCTTTCCGGATGACATCCTGAAAACTGTCCACCGCACCGCGGACGAGTTCGCAGCCGATGTCCGGCTCGCTTCCGCGGTCGAGTGGTACCGGCGCGGCCTGGTTTCCCAAGGGCGCGGGGCGGCCATCGCGGGGCTCAGCCGCGCGGATTTCATCGAGGCCCTATCGGCACGCAAGGTGGACGTGATCCAGTTCGATCCGGCAGACCTGGACGAAGAGATGAAGAGTGTCCGTTAGCGTCCTGGTCGTGAACGCATCGCCGCTTATCCTCCTCTCGAAAATCGACTCGCTTGCTCTCCTTCAGGCCATCGGTTCGCGGTGGTGCGTTCCCGAAGCGGTCATGAGCGAGATCGGGGTCAAGGGGACGTAGGATCCCGTTGCCGCGAGAGTGGCCGCTGCCGTCTGGCTTGAATGCGTCTCCGTTGCGGCCATTCCGCCCGAGGTCAGTGCGTGGAACCTCGACGACGGCGAGGCGAGCGTCGTCGCCTGTGCGCTGTCCATCCCGGCTGCGACGACGCTTCTCGACGACCGCGCGGGACGGAACTGCGCCCGAGCATTGAAACTGCCCGTCATCGGCACCGCGGGTCTTCTGCTGGCCGCGCGCTCAAAGGGCCTGATCGCCGCAGTCGAGCCCATTCTGCGCAAGCTCATGGCCGCGGGAATGTACCTGTCGCCCCAGGCCACTACGGAAATCCTGAAGCGGGCGGGTGAGAAGAGTTGAAGCGTCGGACTCCCCGCGTCGCCCACATGAGGAACTGCGTCTCCCCCTGCGACTTCACTGCGTACCCGACCAGGACGATCACGTCCGGGTCGAAGAACCGGGTCGCGTAATCTTTGCCGCCGCACGCAGTAGTAGAGGATTCCTTAACAACCGAATCCGCATATCTCCGCCCGCGCTTGCGCGCTCACTTTGATAGAGTACTCGCCCACCCTGGCCCCGCAGGAGTCGTGACATGTCCGGAATCTGTCCGCCACGAGCTCGCCGATGGACGTGGCTGATCCTTGCGTGCGTACTGGCCGACCAGGGTGCGCCTCCGGCCGCCGAGGGGACCGCCGAAGTCGTCCGGAAGGTCCCGCTCGCCGAGGCCGAGAAGCGCCTGCGCGAGCACATTGCGACGATCGAGGCGCGCCAGAAGGACTTCGACGCGACGATCAGCGATCGCGCCGAGGAGCTGTTCAGGGCGGCCTTCCAGAAGCATGGCGCCAGCGGCGAACACCTTGCCAAGCGCCTCAAGTCGGCGCCCGACCTGGGTTGCCAATCTGTCCGGCAGAACTTCTACGCACCGTACCTCCTGGTCCTTCGCTCGTCGCTCAAGATCGTTCAGGACCGGGGTTTCGCCTCGGAGGAAGACCTCAAATACTACGATGAGCGAATGACCGACTGGCTGGAGAGCGAGCCGCGCATGCGTCGGCACCTGCTCGACCGGCTGGACCCGCGAACCGCTGGAGGACGAGAACTTTCGCCTCGGCGCGGAGCGCCGCAAGGAAGCATCACGCCTCACCTTCATCACCGCCCGCTGGTACATCACCGGCTTCCGGGCCGTGGGCGACAAGCTCTTCGAGAAGGAACGGATCGAGAAAGCGGCGGCGCAGGGTGAGACGCTTCTGCCTCCCGACATCGCCGACAAGCGGCTCAATGCGCTCATGCTGAACATGAGCCTGAGCCTGGCAGAAATCCAGTGGTCCACGCAATTCGTGACCTTCGTCGACCAGAACCGCGGCCGCTTCCACGACGAATACCAGACGTTTCAGCACTGGTACGAGCGCAAGGGCCATCGATTTGACGAAGAAGCGAGCCGCCTCGACCCCGCTCTTCAGGAACGGATCGACAACAACTTCGAGAAGTACCATTTCCTCGCCGTCTACAACTCCCTCAATGCCGTGCGCAAGGCGGGGGTGGCGCGCCTTCAGGACGTTGAGTATCTCGAGAAGGGCTTCGAGGCGTGGAAAGCGCCGGCCGGGAAGCTCAAGGCCGCCTGGTGGAAGATCAAGGCACTGCGCCGGGAGATCGCCGCGAAAGAGCGCGAGCTCGTGAAACTCGAGAAGAAATACACGGACCTTCTGGCTGCGGACCCGGAGCAGGCCGAGGCCTACAACAAGAATGTGGTCGAACCGGCTCTCCGGAAGGCCGAGGACGAAGAAGGAAAGCTGAACGAGTCGATGGACGCGGAGTACGAGACGATGTTCGAGATCGGCTTCTACACGCGGGTCTTCCACGAAGCCGCAGGCAAAGGAGACTCTTCCGGCGGCGAATCCGACGGCGCGGATACCGACGAGGGGCCATAGGGAAACGGAGGAGGATCATGAAGGAAGGACTTTTGTCCGTCGGGTCCTGGCTGCTCTGTGTGGGCCTGGCGGGGATGGCGTGGGCTGAAGGGCCCGCGGCGCCGAAGCCGGTCACTCTGGAGGAGCTGGCCGGGAAGGAAGGCGAGCAGGGCCGCAAGTGCGTTCTGGTCAAGCTTGGCGGAAAGGAGGTGCGGAAGGAGTACCGGATCGTCCGCAAGGGCGGCAAGCTGATCCTGAAAGGCAAGCACGACTGGGAAGACGGACGGTACGACCCGGTCAGCGGGAAGCTCACCTTCGACAAGACGCCGGCGCTGGAGGAAATGCCTGAAGAGACGGGCGACGATCCGCCCCGGAAGATTCCGCCGTGGGCGCGCCTGCAGGTCGAAGGCTCGCTGAAGTGGAAGCTGGAGCTCACGGTGAAGTGGAAGCCGGCGGAGGAGACTGCGGTCGCGGGGGTTCTGGAAGGCAGCGCCGGGACGGGCGAGACGCCCGCGGAATACGGCCGCTTCGTCGTCGAAGGCAAGTGGTACCCGGGCCGCATCAAGTGGGAAACGAAGGACAACAAGGACCGTGCGTGGGTCCCGGAGGGCGAGGAGGGGAGGGGACGTCCCATTCCGGTCGAGTACCACGTCGTCCCCGACGACTACACCATCGCCGAGATGGAGCTGCGGCTGCTCGAAACGAGCGAAGCTCGCCGGACCCGGGAAGAGAAGCTCCGGGAGCTGAAGAAGTCCCTCGACGAGGCGCAGAAAGCGCTCGACGCCGCGCGCGCGGCGCTTCGGGAAAAGGAAGCGCGATTTGCACGGCTGCAGGACGGCGTCATAGATTCCGGCCAGGAGATCAGGCACCTCCAGGGGCTGGCCGAATCGGACGCCCGGACAGAATTGCCGGGTGTTGTTGCGGACCGCGATAAGGCCGGCGCGGAGCTGCTGGCCGCCATGAAAGACTGGAGCAAGACGGGTTTGCTGGAGCGCATTGCGAAGTTCAAGAAGAACAACGGTCTGGCCCCCGAGGCGTCCATCGAGAAAGTGCTGAACGCCATTCCGGCGGAGGGCGCGCTTGCGGTGGACATCCGGGCGCTCCAGGCGCGGGACAAGGAGTGGCGCGACAAGCTGATCAGGGCGGAAGACGAGCTGGCGCGCTCCCAGGCGAAATTCGAGGAGAAGCGCGGCGTCGCCGACCTGGTCGGCAAGAGCGCGGAATCCGCCCGGAAGCTGGCCGAGTCGCGGCAGGAGGTTGACGAAGCGCAGGCCCTGGCGTCGGCCGCCGGCGATGCGGTCGAGAAGGCCTGGCAGGAGTGCTCGGAGGCCACGGCGGACCTGAAGACGCACAACGCCAAGGGGGAGCTGCGGATCATTGAGGCCCGGGCGGAGGCGAAGGGCAAGCCGGTCTACGGAACGAAGTTCGAGAAGATGAACGAGCTCTTCGAGCGCCTCGACCGGGAGATGGCGTGCCAGGAACGGCTCAAGGCCAAGCGGGTGGAGTTCGAGGGTTACCGCAAGAGCGCCCTCGCGGAGATGAGGGCGCAGATGCGGGCCGTCGAGGCCGCCCAGCCCGGGACCCTGTGGGGCGTACGTTATTCCGACTGGGCCCAGCTCGCCATCGAGTTTGCGACGGACCTGGCCGAAGTCGCTTACGGGTTCCGCAAGGGAGGACCGAGAGGCGTGGCCGTGGAGTTTGCGAAAAAGTGCTCCGAACGAGCCACGCAGTACGCGCTCACCGGAACGACGGCCGAATTCTATGACCCCTGGGAAAAGGCCGTCTTTCAGAAATTCCTGGAAGACAGTTGGCAGAGCGGCGTTGCCGCCATCGCCAAGGGGGGCGTGGATTCGGCCACAGCGCTGTCCGTCGGGGCGAGCGCCGAGAAATTCGGATGGGAGTCCCTCAGGCGCGCCGCCGAAGGCACGGATTACGACGAACTCGAGAAATCCTGGGATCGATACACCGTCTTCAAGAAGGCGTACGAGAAGACCAAACAGGAATTCGCCGACGAAGGTGTTCTCAAAGTGACCGCAAAGAACATCTCCAGGGAGTTCTTCAAGGACATCGCCAAGGAGGGAGCCAAGATGGCGGCGAGCGAGTTCTTCAATGGCGATCTGGTCGCCCGCTACATCATCGCGGAACGGCTTCGCCTCGGCGCCGTGCACGCCTGGCTCGATGCCGACAAGATTTTCAACCAGGGCGAAGAGACCTGGCTGGAATCGCTCAAGACCTGCGCGGAACTGCGCGAGAGGCTGCGCAAACGCGAAGGCTCCAAGGTCTTCGTGCAGGACAAGTTCAAGGACGGCGAAGAACTCAGCGTCGAGCTGATCCCCTCGCCGGATCCCGATCCCGCGGCGTCGACCCGGAAACTGAGGATCCGGGTCGGCGGGCACGAACTCGGCCGCCTCTCGCCGGCCGAGAAGTATCTCTCCCGTGCCAAACTCGAGGACCTCGAGCACGACCGAAAGGGCGGCGTGAAGCTGCTCGTGGAATTCGACCCGGAGTAATCCCGCGTTCCGGGCACCCGGATCGCGCCCCAGGGCCCCGGGGACTCTCCCTACTTTTTCCGCTTGCTCGTGATCTCCATCATCTTCACCTGGTCTTTCCCTTCCCCCGTGAACATCTCCATCAGGATTTCATCGGGGCCCTTCTCTGTCTGCACCCACCGCGTGTGAATCTGCGTGCCCTTCGTCGCCTCCGTCATCATCCCCTTGAACTCGATCGTCTTGCCCCCGTCCGCGCTCGTGCCCTCGAGGTACGTCGCGGCCGTGCCCATGTTGTCGATCGCGAAGATGCACCACTTCTTCGTCGTCCCGTCGTAGCCGATCGTCGATTCGCCCGAGTACTTCGTCCCGCCCATGTCGCTGCTGGACGTTTGGCGGCTGAAGCGGCCTTCCATGACCATCTTGATTTCCGCCGAGCTGGTCATCTCGAACGGCTTTCCGCCGCGCTTCATCCAGATCTTGATGGTCTTGTCCCACGACCCCGACCACTTCGCCATCACCTCGTGCTCCGGCCCGGGTTCCGTGTCCGCGGGCACCTTGGGCTCCCCGCCGGCCGGTTTTCCGTCGTCGGACAGGAGGGGGCGAGCGGTCAGCAAGAGCGCGGCGGCTGCGAAGGACAGGACCAGGAACTTCTTCATGACTCGGCTCCTTTGGGGGAAGTGCGGTTCGATACGGGCGAATCTACCTGCGTTGCCGGGTCATTCGCAATTCTCTCCGTCTCCGTGGGTTCCCTGGTTCGTGAGTACGCCTACATGAAAATCAAGTCGAACGAGGTGGCAAGGAAGGCGAAGAGGCTTGAGTTGCCCGGCGGGTTCTTCAATCGCTCGTCGTACATGGAGAAGCCCTTCACCAGGTACTCGCTCAACCGCGCCGTGGCCCACTGGCGGAACTTAGTGCCGCGGGGACTGCGCACGTGGTACCCGACGGCGGGGGAGTGGCGATCCTATGCCGGCGCGAGGCACCTCCCGGCCGGATTTGCGCCAGCCCAAGGCAATCTCGGCTTCCCTCACCGCTTGAAGGACGCAGTCCGGCACGTGAGGGATCCCGCGGAAGAGACGAACACGCTGATTCTGTCCTCGAGCTCCAGGCAGGGAACGGGGCCGCGCTCCAGGTCGCCGAGTTCCGCCGGTACGCCGGCGCCGTCCGGCACGTAGTACGACGCGCGGCCCGTTCTCCCGACGAGGCAGACCATGAATCCTCGCTTCAGCCGCCGGATGATCGGCCTGGCTGTCGCTTTCTCCGCGGTGAGCCCCGCCTCCGCAATCGCGGTCGTTGCCCACGTCTCGGTGCCCACCGGCCATTCCTGCGCCCCTTCAGCGGTCGCCAGCTTACGCACCTGGAGGATCGCCTGCTTCTTGTCGACGTCCAGCCGGACGAGGGCCATCAGGCCCGCGCCGGACGCCATTCCCGGGTGTGCAAACCCCGTCGGAGGAAGGCTTTCCTCGGTGTCCTTGGCGTAGTTCCACAGGACGGGTCCCTCCTTCGGATCGAGGAGAACGAGCCCGTCGCGGAAGTCGAAGCGATCGGCGTACCAGATGATGTTGCCCTCGGAGGTGCGCAGCTTTCGCCAGCCGCGCTCGACATCCAGCAAGCGCAGTCCGCTCTGGTTTGATGTCTTCGCGTTCTTGCCGGTCCCCGTCGTCATGACCTCCTTCCATAGCCACGCGACGTACGTCCCGGTCGAGTCCTCGATGAGGCGAATCGGCGTCGTCATGCCCTCGACCGACGTCACGGGCTTCGGAAACAGCCACGTCTTGCCCGGCTTCCCCTTGTCGAGCGAAAAGACGCGGGCACCTGTCTTCAGGATCGCCACCGCGCCGGAGCGGGTCGGCTGCACGGAGCGGAACTCATTGTTCAGCTCCGGTTCCGGCGTCGTCCACGCCAGCTTCCCGTCGATCCCCACCTTGACGAGGACCGCCTTGCCATCCACCTTGCCGACGGCATAGAAAGCATCCGCCGCGATCCCGACCCCGTCGGGATTTCCCATGGTCGACTTCCAGTCGCAGATCTTCGCCAGGTCTGGTCCGAAGGCGCGGATTCCGTAGCCGTCCCAGCAGTTCAGGCGGTCGAAGCGGATGTGCGTCGTCCCGTTGCAGGGAGACGCTTCGACCTTCCCCGTCGTGAGGTCCAGGATGCCCTGGTCAAAGTGCAGGCGGTCGGACCCGAGAGGGTGCACGGCGCCGGGCATCTGGTTGTTCGGCTCTTTCCATCTCCACAGCTCCGTTCCCGTCGCAGGGTCCAGCGCGACGAGGAACCGGCCCACCTTGAAGTCCGAGAGAAGAAAGACGAGCCGCTTCTCGTCGGCGTGGACGAAGTCCCCAGGGAAGTCGATCTTCCACTCCTGGGCGCCCGAGGCACACGGGAAACGCGCGAAGATGGCGGCGGCGAAAAGCACGGCTGCGAAGGAGCGGTCTGCCTGCATGGACGACCTCCGGATCTGGACTTGAGGAAGACAATCCGCAGCCGCCCGGTTCGATCCGGACACTCCCTTACAACAGGACCGACGCCCGCGTTACTTCTTTGCCGGCGGCGTGAGCGCGAAAGGCATCGGGTTGCGCACGATCGCCTCCACCATTGCGGCCTGGGCTGACGGGACCTTGAAGGTGGCGTTTTTCAGGGGGACCTGGCTTTTCTTCAGTTGGAACACCAACTGCGTCACGAAGCTCATGTCGTCGATCGTCAGGAAGAAACCAGAAAAGGAGGAGTGGCCCGCGTCGAAATGCTTATCAATTTCGGCGACCAGGCACTTGGAGGCCTCGGGCGAGCACTCATAGGACCACTCTTTCTCGTCGCGGGTCTTGACCGTGACCTGGGCCCACGTCGCCAATGGCGTCTCGCAGCGGATCTTGAACTCGGTCATCGGCGAGAAGTTGTCCCGGACCGTCCGGAAGAACAGGTATCCCTTCGGCAGCTTTCCCGGCTTGCCATCCAGGGGCCAGACGACTGTTGCCTCTTCTTCGGGCGTCAACACGGGGGGAGGCCGGACACCGCCGGACTTGCCGGCGAACCGCGCCAGGACGGCGATTTTCGCGCTCACATCGTCCTTGATCTCGACGGTGGACGAAACTGCGACGCTTCCCGAATTGTCCTTCTGCACGGCGGTCGCCTTCAGCCCCTTCAGCTCGAGCGCGGCGAAGCGCCTGTTCAGCGCAGCTGCAGAGGCGTCCAGCTCGGCCTTTTTTGCTCCGGAAGGCGCTTCGAGGACGATCGGATCGCCGGCATGCACCGCGAGCGCCGCAGAGAAGAAGAGCGCCAGGAGACACTTCATGGCGGCGAATTGTACGGAATCAGGAAGACTTCCGTGCGGGCGATCAGTCGCCGACCTCCGCAAAGTCGAAGATCGGCAATACGAGGCCTGACCCGCCGGATTGCTTCTCACGCTGAGATGCCTACCGCTCGTGAAAGACGACGCGCACTCCGATCAACCCGGGCCGCGTATCATGAATCGGACGCCATCACTCGGAGGAGCCCATGACTTCCCCGGAAGAGAACGAGAAGTCGCCGCTTCCGAAATCCGAAGCGGACTGGAAGGCGAAGCTGACGCCCGAGCAGTACCACGTGCTTCGCGAGAAGGGCACGGAACGCGCGTTCACCGGCGCCTACTGGAACTCCAACGAGCCCGGGATTTATCGCTGCGCGGGGTGCGGCGAAAAGCTCTTCACCTCGATGTCGAAGTTCCACTCCGGCTGCGGCTGGCCCAGCTTCACGGACCCGGCTGACAACTCGGGCGTGGCGGAAGCGACGGACAGGACTCACGGGATGGTGCGTATGGAGGTGACCTGCTCGAAGTGCGGCGGGCACCTGGGCCACGTCTTCGACGACGGTCCGGCGCCGACGCACAAGCGCTACTGCATCAACTCGGTCTCGATGGTGTTCCAGAAGGAGAAGAAGTAGCCAGCAGCCAGGAAACGCGAACGGCCCCGGTGTGAACCGAGGCCGTTTTACGTTCGAGATCCCTAGTCGGCCGACGGACTCCCTTCCGCTTCCGACTCGTCCTCGCTGCGCGCCGCGCCGATTCCCGTGACGCGCCAGCCGTTCGTCGTCGGGGACAGGGTGAGCTTCAACTTCTTCGGCCTGCCGGCAGCGCCCAGGACCGCGGTGGCTTCGTGGTTGTCATTCAGCTCGACGCTTTCGATCGTCATGACCTGCCCCATGGCCTTCGATTCACCCTTCGTGAAGGACTCGCGGATCTCGGATTCCAGGCTCTTCCGGGCTTCCTTCTGCGCGTCCTCGTCGCCCGACCTAGCGGCGCGCCGGCCGAGGGCGTCCAGGTCCAGGCACGCCAGGAACTCTTCGACCTTTTCGTTCTTCAGCGTGCTTACGAACTGCTCGACGGTCTTCCGGGCGGCCTCCTCGGTGAACTCCGTGGAACCGAGCACGTCGAGGGCGCGCGAGATCGCCGGAAGGGCGGTCTTCTCCTCCGCGGTCTGGAACGTGAAGTAGTAGACCCAGGTCTGGGTGGTGGTGCCCTGGATGGCGAGGACCGCGCCCATGTCCTTGCCGTTCTTCTTGAACGTGACGGCCATGACGGCTCCGTTGCCCTCCTTCGCGTACTTCACCCGGTCGCACTTGAAGTCTTCGAGGCCTTCCGAGAAGCCATCCTTGATGCCGACGACCCAGAAGCGGAACTCGTCCTCCCCGACAGGCTCGGTCTTGAACGCCGCCAGGGTGAGCGAGGAGTCGCCGAACGCGAACGCGCTGGTGTTCTCGTCCCCACCGGAGAGGATCGGGGCGGGCTTCCACTGGCTCTCGGCGTCGAACACGAGGCCTGAGGTGGAGTGAGTGAAGTGGTGGTGCCGCTCATCCTTCGAAGACCTGTTGGCGTCGTCGGCGCAGGCCAGGAGGGAACCGGTCAGGAACAGGGTTGCAGCAAGATTGAGGGTGCGCATGGTCGTTTCTCCGATGAGTTTTTAATTGGTTCGTATAGGATGAGATTGCAATCGGAGAGCCAAGAGCGGCGATATTTGCATAACATTATATATAACAATAAGTTACGTACTATTCATGAATCCGGGATACCTCGCGATGCGTAATAATAACAATCACTTTGAGCTCGTTTCTTATCGCGGACAAGCCGGATGAATCCGCGTAGACGCCTGACGCCAGCCCGTGCACGTGCGTCTGGCGAGCCGTGAACCACTTTGGCCTAAGAGCCTATCCCGCCAGGCTGCCAGGATCCCCGCGGCGGTTGCGATCGACGGAACGAACCGCAAGTGCGGACATTGAGCGCCGTGGAGGAGAAGAGGTCGCCTCGCGCGGCCAAGGTGTATCCATTCCAATGCGCAGATGTATCGCAAGAGACCCCGAATCAGCCGGTTGAGACCCGAAATTCCGTCCGCTGTAATCGGCCCTTGTTTTGCTTCTGCGAACGTCACGAACAGAAGTGACTCATTCACCATAGGAGAGCGCCATGACCCATTTGAAATCGTCAATCCTGGCCGCATCGTTCGTCGCAGTCCTCGCGGGGATTTCGCTCTTCCCGTCCCCCGGCGCGGTCGCAGGCGATCCGGTGTCCGCTGATGACACCGAGATCCGCACCGTCGTCGGTAGCCACTTCCAGGGTGTCATTAAGGGAGACGCCGCTCTTCTGGAAAAGGCCTGGGATGTCGGAAGCGGCCACCTGAAGTACATCAGCAAGGACGATGCCGGGAAGGAAAGTGTCACGGTCGACTCGGCCGCCGACGCCATCCAGCGTTGGACGAAAAGCGGCTCGCCGGGCTCCGAAGGGAAAGTCGTCTCTGTCGCGGTCCACGGCGATCGCATGGCCGTGGTCGCGATCGAATTCACCTGGAAGAACGGTTCCGAGACCCGGAACCTCAACGAATTCCTGACGCTGTTCAAGCTGAACGGAGCATGGAAAATCGTCAACAAGACGTATGTCGGCAAGTCCAGACCGGCCAGGAAGGACGGAGGCTACTAAGGACCCGACTTGTTGAAACATGCGCGAACGCGTCCCGCCATCTCCCCTGGGGGGATGGCGGGTTCAGGCGCTTCGCGATCGGCCGCGACCCGGGTGAGCACCTCACTTCTACCGCGGCGTCGTCTCGAATTGCTTGAGGTCCTCCGTCGCCAGTCCGGCTTCGCGCGTGCCAGGCCATTCGGCAACGATCTTCTTCAGCGCCGCTTCGTATTCCGTCATGCGGTTGCGTTGCATCAGCAGCCCCGCCTGCTTGTACGCCAGCGAACGCTTCCGCCCCGCGCGCACCGTCGCGCACGCTTCGCCGAGCGCCTTGTCGGCCTTGCGGTCCTCCAGGAGCTTCGCCGCTTCCTGCCCCGCGGCCACTCGGGGGAAGAAGTCGGCGAGAAGCGTCGCCTTGTCGGCGAGCGCGGCGCGGTCGGCCTTCTTGTCCGCCTCGCGCATCGCCGAAAGGACCGGGTCGGTCACTTTCGTCACGAACTGCGCGGGGTCGGGCTTGCCCGTGAAGCGCAGGAGTTCGTTTCCGGCGGGGTCGAACACGAGGAAGCACGGATTGGCTTCCACGTTCCACGACTTGGCGAGGCTCTTGTCGAAGTCGGTTCTGTTGAGGAAGACCTTCACGCTGACGAAGGAGCCGAGGAGCGCGCGAACGTCCTGGCGAGGGTACGTATCCGTACCCATCTCCTTGCAGAAGTGTCAGACGTCCCAGCCGACCTGGACGTAGAGCAGGCGGCCTTCCTCGACCGCGCGGTCGGCGGCGGCGCGCCAGTCCTTCTCCCACGGGTGGGCGTACTCGGTCGCGGGCGTTTCCGCGGCGGCGGCGGTGCAGACGAAAAGAGCAAAGGCGGCGAGGCGCATGACGACCCCCTGAAGTTCGGATTCCCCTGGCGGATGAAACGCGCGCCGCGCTGGAATATTCCCGGGTTGAATCCGCCGCCGAGGCGACCTCTAATGCGTGCGGCTGTGGTGCCGGACCGAGCCGTGGTGGTGGGTCCGGCGGCCGGAAGCGCGGCGGTGGTCGATTGCCTGGTCCGGGGCGCGCAGGGAACGGACCAGGGAGTGGCCCCGGTCCGGCGAAGAGGCGCTCGCCGATCCGTCGACGGCAGGCGTCACGCCGGTCGCGAGGCAGGCAAAGGCGGAGAAGAAGACGTAGAGGCTGTTCATGGGGAAGCTCCTGTGTGGGGTTCAGGTCCGCAAAGGGCTATCGGTCGCGGTCCGGCCTGAACTTTCGCGGCGCTGCTGCCGCGCCGCCCGAGGCTACTTCGCCGGCTTCGCTTTCTTTGCGGCTGGCTTTCTGGCCTTGCCTTTGCCCATCGCGTCCCGCGCCGCCTGGTAGTTTGCCGCGTGTTCCGCCGGCGTCACGCGCGCCACGGTGCGGCCCACCACGTCGAGAGGGAGGTCCTCCAGCGCCTTGAAACGGACGCAGCCCTGTCCCATGTCCAGCTTTCTGCCGCTCTTCTTGTACTCGCCGACGAACCAGTCCCTGAGGCCGTCGTTGCCGTAGAAGCAAAGCATGTACAGCGCCATGGAGGACTTTTGTGAGCCCAGCGTCAGAAGCGGCAGCGGCACCTTCTTGTTGCCGCCATAGCCCGCGGGATAGGCGGCGAGCGGCACGGTCCAGCCGATCATCCCGAACTGGATGCCCTCCTCGTATCCCTTCGGCAGACGCTTGTTGATCTCCTTGCGCACGGCCGAGAGCGCGGCGCGGCGGTCCGCGGGGAGGGCGGCGAGGTACTCGGCGACGGTGGTGGCGGGCACGGCGTGACGCTAGCGGTTTCACGCGATTGCACCAAGCTACGAATCAAGCGCCGGTCCGTGTTTGCAACTGGTCGGAGCTAGGCAGGTTGTCCGGCGCACGATTGTCCGATGACGGGTTAACAGGTCCGCCCGGCGTGAAAAGCGTTGGGTGTTTTTATTTGTGCGTGGGGTTTGGACTTGAGGCGAGGAGCGGAAACCGCGCCCAATACTCGGCGACTCCCAGGGGTTCGGGGTGAGGATTGAAGTCTTCCCGAGAGCGAAGAACTCCTCGACGAGCTTCCGGCGGTCGGGATCAGGCGTCTCGACCGCGAGGACTCTCCTGAATTGCTGGCGACCAGGCGGCTCCACCGTCAGTGCTTCGAGGATCTCCCGCGCCCGTCGGGTTGCTTTCGGATCGAAGTAGCAGCCGAGCCCGCGGAGGAAGTTCTCGGAGAGGACGCGCGTGTCGAGGTCAATCTCGGCCAGAAGCGCATGGAGCCGTGACTCGTCGGACTCCGCGAGCCGAACCATCTCCGCCAGCCCTGCCCGGCGCGTCTCCTGGTCGAACTCGTAGACCTGCTTCGCGGCAGACTTGAAGCGGTCCTCGAAATCGTCGGCAGAAGCGACCGCAGCGACGAGGAAAGAGCAAGCCAGGGAGTGGGAGAAGTTCATCGATGAAGCGAGGAGGCTACAGAATTCGCGGTCGTGCCTTCAAGCCCCGTGGTAGGTTTCGTCGCCATGCAGCTTTCCGTTCTGGTCCCGACGTTTTGCGAGGCTGAGAATCTGCCTGTGCTGGTTCCCGCTGTGCGGGCCGCACTCGCGGGAGTCGAGGCCGAGTTGCTCGTGTTGGACGATGCTTCCCCGGACGGGACGGCGGACGTTGCGGACCGCACGGCTCCAGGATTCTGCAGGGCGATCCGGCGAACAGGGCCTCGCGGACTCTCGCACGCGGTGATCGAGGGTTTCCGACTGGCGCGGGGCGAGTGTGTCGCCATCATGGATGCAGACTTGCAGCATCCGCCAGAAGTACTGCCCCGCCTCCTCGAAGTCGTCGCTTCGGGGCGCGGCGATCTCGCCGTTGCTTCTCGCTACGTCCCCGGCGGCGGCACCGAGGGCTGGTCGTGGATGCGCCGCTGGATGTCGCGTTACGCCTGCCGACTTGCGCGCCGGGTCACTGCCGTGAAGGACGCGACCTCCGGCTGCTTCCTCTGTCGCCGCTCCGTGGTCGAGGGCGTCGAGTTCGACCCGCGCGGCTTCAAGATCGGGCTGGAGGTCATGGTCAAGGGCCGCTGGTCGAAGATGGAGGAAGTCCCCTACGTCTTCCGCCCTCGCCGCGCAGGTGCCAGCAAGGCGTCGCTGGGGCCCGCGTTCGCGTACTTGGCGCAGCTGCGCGCCCTGAAGCGCCACAAGCGCGCGTGATCAGCGGCGGGGGCCCACACCAAAGGGATCGGTTCCGTAACCACCTCCTTTGCGATCTCTGCCGAAAGGATCAGGCGGTTGAGGAATGCGCGGCATTCCGGGCATGCTGAACGGATCTGACGGATCGCGTCCTTTTCGCCCCGTCGTGCCGGAGAGAAGCACCTGGACCTTGTCGAGCAGGTCCATGCGCTCTGGGGCGAGCGACATCGCGCGCTGGTAGTAAGTGAGCGCACCGAGGGAGTCGCCTTCCGCCTCGCACATGTTTCCCGCGGCTTCGAGTGGCTCGGGATTCTTCGGATCGTCCTTTGCTATTTTCTCCAGCTCGAAGATGGCGAGCCTTCCCTGCCCGGAGGCGCGGTAAAGGTCGACGAGCTGGTAGCGCGTCGAGAGATCCTTCGGGTTCTTGACCAGCAGCTGCTCAAGGATCTTCTTCCCCTTATTCCACTTCTTGAGCCCGACGTAGACGCGGGCCAAATTGCGGAGCGCCATGGTGTATTCGCCGTCAAGCGCCAGCGCCTGTTCGAAGTACTGCGCCGCCTCCGCGAGGAGCCCGTTCTCGGCGCAGGCAGAACCGAGGTTGTTGAAGCCCTGCTTGATCCCGCGGCTCGTCTCGGCGGACGCGGCGAAGTCCGCCTTCGCGCCCTCCTTATCGCCGCGCACCGCCTTGTCCACGCCTCGGGTGAGCATCGTCTCGCTCGTGATGACGTCGGCCGTGTAGTCGCGCGGGCGATCGGCAAGGCCCGAGAGGTCGTACTTTTCGAAGAGCCCTTGCTGCGGTGCGAACTTCTCATCCTCCTTCACGAGCCTGTAGAGGATTCCCTCCTGCACCCACCGCGCTCCGGGCAACCCTACGAGGCTGCGCTTGTTCGTGAAATAGACGGGGCGGTCGGTCGTGGAAATCAGCCAGTCTTGCAGTCGTTGATCAACGTCAGCCGACGGGATGCGCGGCGCGCCGATCCGCAGCACACCAGGCGCGTTGTAGAGCAGGATTGGGTCGGTGTAGCCGTACTTATCCACGATCGTCACGTCCAGCCTGCGTTTCTCGACTCCCTGCAGATAGATCAGCGGAAACGACGAGTGATCACCCGAGGGCACGATCATCGCGTTCGGCGGGAGCGTCGTGAGGATCGCCTCCGCGTACTGCCGGACAATTCGGTATCGCGACTTGTCATTTGCGCGGTAGTGCAGGACCAGCGGCACCAGGGCGAGGCCGCAGACTGCCCAAGCGAGGCGCTCGGGGCGCGGCAGGCGAACGCGGTAGAGGAGCTTCTCCGCGGCGGCAAGCGAGTACCCGATCCAGATCGCCGCGATGACCCAGGCGGGGATGTAGAAGAGACGGTAGGCCGTGACCTTCTCGCGGTCGGTGACCTCAAAGTTGAGCAGCACGACGAACCCCGCCGTGCAGGCGCCGAAGATCGCGCCGAGAAGGAGCCCGAAGCGCAAGTTGCGGCGGATTGCGATGAACGCGCCGGGCAGCGCGATCCAGCCCAGCCAAGGCGTCCACTGGTTCGCCGCGGCCTTCACGACGGTGAGCGCCTGTGCCCAGGTCGAGGAAACAGTGCGCGGAGCGTGCGTGAACTCGTGTGCGTACTGCTGCCGGAAGATGTGGTCGAGGACGTCCTCAAGAGTTCTGGGGTTGCCCCAGTTCATGATCGTCCGCGCCTCGGCCCGGATCGGGAGGTAGGCGTAGAGCGCCAGTGGCAGGGCGGTAAGGAGCACGGTCAGCGGCAGCAGCCCGGGCTCGCGCCAGATGTTCCAGTGAATGGAGAAGACGAAAAGCACGAAGAGGAGGAGGAGCGGTGCCATCGTGGAGTGGTTCGTGAGCGAAAGGCCCAGGGTGAAGGCGAGTCCGAACAGCAGGCGATTGGAGCGCTGCTCGTACCAGCGCCAGGTCAGGTAGAGCGCGAGCGCGAGGAAAGCCGTGTTCAGGGTGTAGACCTCGGCGATCACAGACTGACTCCAGAAGTCGACGCTGAAGGCGAGCATCAGGGAGGCGGCAGTCGCCGCCGGACGCGAGCCGGTGAGGCGCAGCAGGAGCAGGCAGACGAGCGAGGTTGTCACTGCAGCCGCGACCGCCGAGAGAAGAGCGACTCTGAAGGCGACGCTCCCGATTGGAATCCAGGTGAAAACCTGCCCGAGAAGGCACCAGACCGGGTAGCCGGGCGGATGCGCCACGCCGAGAACCTTCGCCGCGGTCACAAGCTCGCCACAGTCTTCACCCGTGACGTCGCGCGCGCACGTGAAGAGGTAGAGAACGAAGGCCAGGCTGCCGCACGCGATCGAAACGGACCTGTCCACCCTTGAAAGCGGCGCGGATTCTGGCCGGGCAAGTTGCGGGTAGAGGGACGGCAACCGAGCTAGACGCGGTGCGACAACCACGGAGATTCGCTCTGCCTTCAGGAACGCCCGAACCAGTTTTTCAGAAACCCGGGCGCCGGCCGCGAGGTCGGAGGGACACAGGTTCGAGGAGTGAGAGAGCAGGTAGTCGCGCTGCCGAGGCGTCACTTTTTCCGTGCTTCCAGACTGAAGTTTCATAGGGAGATAATCACTATTGCAATTCTTTTGCACTTGTTTCTTGACATCCGTTTGCGCGCAGTCGTAGAACGGTCGCCCCCAGGGGGAAAACGGGATCGTCAGTCAGGACTGTTTCTCAGGGACTTTTTTTCAGGACGTGCCCCATGACTCGGCACCTCTTCGCTTTTCCGAAATCTGCGCGCCGTGCGCTCCTCGGCCTCGGCGCAGTTTTCGCGCTGCTCCTCGTCACTTCGCTGGCGGAGGCGGCCGACCCTCTCGTCGGCGTGCCGACCACGGCCACGGCCGACAGCTCCTTCAATGACGAAGACTCCTCGGCCACGTACGGGAGTGGAAAGTATTTGCTCGCCTGGACCTCTGCCGGAGGTGGAACGTCAGGCGGCGACGTTTATGCCCGATTCGTTTCCGCGGACGCTTCCTCGATGGACGCGGTTTTCGCCGTCGCGATTGGCACTGGGCCGGTCAAGACGCCGCGCACGGCGTGGGTGTCGGCCGGCGGCGGAACCTTCGCCATTGCACATCGAGATCATGACAATCTTGTTTTGCGGCGCTTCAACTCCGCAGGCACGTTCCTGGGCGGCATCACGGTCAACAACCCGGCGACGACGAATCGCTTCAGCGCCTTTGACATTGCGACGGACGGCGTAAACCGCATCTGCGTGGTGTGGACCGGCTGGCTCGAGGGAACAGACGTCCAGGAGACGTGGGCGGAGATCCGTGATTTCGCGGGCGTTCTCGTGAAGGACGACTCAAAGATCGCGGCGGCTTCGGCCGGAAACCTCGATCACCACAGGCCCGCTGTCGTCTGGAATGCGACCCTTGCCGAATGGGCGTTCGCGTGGGAAGAGTTCGACGTCGCAGCCGGAACGGCTCCGATGATCGAAGCAATCGCGTGGGACGCAACGCTCGGCGCGGCAACGACGCCCGAGATCGCCGTCTCCTCCACGACCGGAGCGGACGCGGACCTCGCGTGGAATTTGCTGGCGAACGAGTACCTCGTCGTCTGGCACCAGCTGGTTAGCGGCGCGGTGGCGGACGTCTTCGCCCGGAGCCTGGCAGCAGATGACGGGTCGCCCACTGGTGCGGAGTTTAGCGTCGAGAGCGATCCGGGCATTTCGCAAGACGCCGCCGTGGCGTATTCGCCCGGCGGAAACCGCTACCTGGTCTGTTTCGAGAGGAAAAGCGGCTCCGAGCGCGGCGCTTACGCGCAAGTGCTCGCGGGTGATGGCAGTCCGATCGGCGACATCTTCGCGCTGAGCGACGGTGTGATGGAACGCGAGACGGAAACGGCGCTCGCGCGAAACTCCGATTCCGGCGAGTTCCTGGCGACTTGGACGGAAAAGGTCGGGAGCGTCCAGCACATCTGGAAGGGGCGCCTCGACGTCGTTCCGCCGGTTGCGCCCGACGGTCTCACGGCCACCGCGGACGCGGATTCGATTCTACTCTCGTGGACGCTTGGCGCGGAGACAGACCTCGATTTCTATCGCGTGTTCCGTTCGACAACGAGCGGCGGCGTTTATGCGGAGATCGCGATCGTGGACGCTCCCGCGACAGGGCCGGTCGTCTACGACGATTCCAACGTGATCGCGAACTTGCAGTACTACTACGTTGTCCGGGCGGTGGATCTCCGGGAAGACCAAAGCGCCGACAGCCCGGAGGCGACCGCCATGATAGACACGATTTCAACCGGCGCGGACCATCCGCTGCTCGCCCCGCCCGGCTCGATCGGATACGAGGCGCCGAACATCGCGGGGTCCTCCACGCCTTTCCAGGTGATCGGCACCCAGGGCACGGCCCAGGCCTACCAGTGCGTTGGCAAGGTGAACTTCGGCCAGTTGCGAGTCGAGAACCAATTCGGAATTCTCAACTGGAATTACACGGGCATCAAGTGGGGAAGCACGGTCGGGATGTGGAATTCGCCTCCGACGCAGTTCAATCAGAAGGTGGCGACGACGGATCGGGGGAACGGAGTGTTCGACTTCGTAACAGCCGTCGATGAAGGATTTCATAGCGAGATCTTCATTCAGGCTTCCGGAGGCGCCGGCGATATCACCCTCTCAGGACAGCTGACGACGCAACTCGGAATTGAGCGAATCTTCGGCGGAGACTCTACCGCGACCTCTTTCCAGACTGACGGCCAGGTCGTCCTCGTCAACCAGCTGGGACTTCGGTGCTTCGCCATCGACACAATCCGCGTGATGGACCTGAACGACAGCATCATCTACTGCACGGTGGACTGGGTGCAGGTTCCCGGAGGATTCACGTTTTCAATCGTCGTGCCCGGCGGCTGGCTGGCGACCGCGGTTTATCCAATCCGCGTCGAGCCCCTCATAGGGGTTCCCGTGGCGGTGAGCCCGGAGTCCGGCAGCAAAGACTCTGAGTCCGCGGTGGCGTTCGGCAGCGGCCAGTATTTCGCGGTGTGGACCGCGGCTGCTTCCTCGACGCTGGCAGTCGCGGTGATCTCCCCAACGACGAGCAACGACCTTTACGCGCGCCGCGTGGCCCCTGACGGCACTCTTATCGGCACGACCTTCGCCATCGCAACTGGCTCTGCAGATCAGAGATTCGCCAGGGTCGCCTACGCATCGGGAAGCGGAGGGGTCTTTGCCGTTGCGCACAAGGACGGCAACTTCGTGGTCCTCAAGAGATACAACGCCGCGGGCGTTCTGCTCTCGACGTCGACAGTGAACGACCCGGTTCTGAATAACCGGGTCACCACCGTCGACATCGCCTCGAATGGGACCGATCGATTCTGCATCACGTGGACCGGCTACATGGCAACGGACACTTTCCGTCAGACCTGGGCTGAAGTTCGCAACGTGGACGGCTCGGTCATGACGGGTGACACGGTCGTCGGGCCCGCGTCCGGTACGCTCATTCACTCGCTCCCGACCGTGGTTTGGAACGCCGCGCTTTCGCACTGGATGTTCGTCTGGGACGAGCAGGACGGAGCCTTCGCTGCGGCTCCGAAACAGGTCGAGGGCCGCGCTTTCGATGCGACTCTTTCGGCTCCCGCCTTCCCGGAGACGCTGATCTCGACGCCGGCCGGATCGAACTTCGAGGCGCGCGCTGCCTGGAGCGCGACGTCGGGCGAGTACCTCGTCGTCTTCACGAACATCCCCCCGACCGGCCCGACGAACGTCCATGGCCGCCGGGTAAGCGCGATCGGTGGTTCTCTCCTCGGCGGTGACTTCCTCGTCGAAGCGAACATAAGAGGCAGCACCGCCGCGGCAGTCCAGTGGGTTCCGACTTCGAATCGGTGGCTGGTCGGCTTCGAGCTGGCCGGAAGCGGAACGCGCGGGACGTACGGCCAAGTCCTTAAGTCCGACGGCACGGGGGTCGGACCGCTCTTCGTGTTCAGCGATGGTGCGGACTTCGCGGAAATGCAAATGGCGCTCGCCAGGAATCCGGCCGACGATCAGTACTTGGCGACGTGGACGGACGGCACTACGGCGGTGCAGGACATCTGGGCCGCTCGACTGGAGGTGACGCCACCTGCTGCGCCCGGTCCGATCACTACTTCGAACGATGCCTCCTCGATCACGCTGAGTTGGCCTAAAGGAAGCGAAAGCGATCTCAGCTCGTACTTGGTCGGCAAGAGCCTGACTCCGGGCGGTCCCTACAGCTTCAGCTTCTCTTCCATCGTGATTCCGCCGCCCGGCCCCACGGTGAGGTGGACGGATACTTTCGTGTCGCCAAACCTTCGCTACTACTACGTCGTGTTCGCGAGAGACACGCATGCGAACGTAAGCGACGCTTCTGCAGAAGCATCCGAGATCATCGACACGATCCCGCCGGCCTCGCCGACGGGGCTTGCCGCCACTCCGGGAGACACGCTCGTCGACCTGACCTGGACGCCGAACACCGAGCCCGACCTCGCTGGCTACGATGCGTGGTATCGCCCCGCGGGCGGCACGGATTGGACGAAAGCAAACGTTACGCTCATCGGCACGCCTGCCTTCACGGTGACGGGCCTTACGAATGGAGTCGCGTACGAGTTCGCGGTAAGCGCGGTCGATACGGAGCCAAATTCTTCGGCATTGTCCCTGCCGGTGACCGCGACCCCGGTCGACTCCGAAAGTCCGGCGACACCGACCGGGTTGGTCGCGACTGGGGGAAATGAGAGTGTCACCCTGGTTTGGGACGCCAACGCAGAGACGGATCTGAAGCAGTACAACGTTTACCGGTTCGACGAGGGGACCTCAACTTACGTGAAGATCGCTTCAGTCCTGGCCGGAACGCTGACCTACCTCGATGGAGGCCTAACTAACGGCACAACATATTCCTACAAGCTCAGCGCCGAGGACTTGTCCCTAAACGAGAGCGCCCTATCCGCGGCAGTCAGCGCGACTCCGAAAACGCCGGCGCCGACCGGTCTGACCCACACCGGAAGCACGTACAACAGCATCTCACTGTTGTGGTCTCCCGTCTCCGGCGCCTCCAGCTACAACCTCTGGCGCGCTGCAACGCCTGGCGGACCTTATGCCAGTGTCAGCGCGAGCCCGATCGTGACGACCACCTACACGGACACTGGTCTGTCCAGCGGGACCTACTACTACGTCGTTTCCGCCGTCCCCGCTACAGGCGACGAGAGCGGCTACTCCGGCGAGATCGCGGCGGCGACGACTCCGGTTCCGGCCCCAGACCTGTCGCCCGCAAATGTCCGCAAGACGAACGCGGACAAGCCTCTCGTCACCGGAACTTCGATGGAGGGATGGACGGTTCAGTTGTGGGAAGACGCCACGCTCCTCGGGGAAGGCGTGGCGGGAGTCGGCGGCTCATTCTCTTTCCCGACCACCATCTCCTTGAGCGAAGGCCCCCACGACATTCGGGCCAGCGCGACGGTGCCTGTGCCGGGTTCGCCGACCAGCGTGCTGAGCCCACCTGTCGTCATCACAATCGACACGACGCCTCCATCTCCTCCGACCGGCCTGACGTTCGCGGCCGGGGAGACGTGGGTCGACCTGCAGTGGAAGGAGAACACTGAAGCGGACCTGCTGGGGTACAACGTCTACCGACGCATTATCGAGCCGGAAGCGGTCTGGGAGAAACTGAACGACAAGCCTCTCCTCGATCCCCGCTACATCGACAAGTCGGTCTCCATCCCAAACACCTACGAATACCGAGTCACGGCATTGGATGACGCCCTCGATGAAAAATAGCCGCCTGCTGAATTTCTGGGCGTTCGGCCTCCTGCTGGCAGGACTTGCCGGGTCCGCTTCCGGGGAGACGCGTGTGCCGACGGAGGATTGGCCCAAGTGGAGCCCGCCTTGGACGACGCACCTGAGCCCCGGGATGCTTGACGCAGATCCTTCGGGGATCTTGCACGGGATCATCAGGTCAGGTGGCCTTTATCACGGTACGCCGGAGTTCGCCTATCGCGACTTCACGGGAGAAGGGAAGGGAGAGCTGATTTCGGCGGATTCCGATGTCTCGGACTGTCGCATCATCGCGGATGATCTTGGTGGGTTGCACGCATTCTACTTGGGAATCGGGCCGGAAGGCGCCGGACTCTACTACTGCGGAAAGCCGGCAGGCGGTGAATGGAGCCCGCCGGGACTGATTTCTACAACCGAGCCGACTTCATCCAGTGGGCCAAGAGCCATTCGATGCATCAGCGTTTGCACGCTTCCGGACTTTGAGCATCCCGAGAAGAAGACCGGACGCGTCGCATGCTTTTACGCACAGGAGTACGTTGAAGGAGTCTGGCCTCCAGAAGACGGAAAAATTACCGAGGTTTGGGTTGGCTTGCGGCGCTACGTCCCGGGGACAGATCCGGTTCCTGACACCGATCTATATATGCTGGTCAGCAGCGTCGCTGCTACCCCAGGCGGCCCCTTCCTTTCTGCGCATCGAGGACACCTGTTATGGATATATGCCCCGGCTGTGCCTGGTACTTCTCCACCTGTTGCCGATGCACCCAGGGCCGCTCACCTAACTCGGCTGTCGCCCGACGACGCTACCGGGCTTACTGAGGCCATCGAGTACACGTTTCCGGAACCGTTCGACATTCGCGTCGGCCCCTGCTCCATCTCAGTCGACAACTCCGGGAATTACGCGACTTGGTGGTCGCCCGCTCCCTCAACGACGAAGATGTATTCTCCAGCACTCGGACTATCAACCCACACCGGGTACGACGTCGCTTTCCGGCACGACAATACGGGACTGCTCCATCGATTCCGCGTGCCGAGCCTCCCGTTCTTCGACCACTCCGTCTACGTTTCAGGCGCATGGTCGACCCCCGTTCTGCAGCCCATGCTCCATCTTGATGACGGCTTCAGATTCAAGAGCATCGGACTCGATCAGGCAGACCACCTGACCGTCGCGTTCTTTCCCAAGGAGGACGGCGACTTGACAATGACGGTGGCCGATCCCCCTTCGCGCGCCATGTGCACTTGGGAAGACAACTTGGGCGACCAGGGCGAATTGGTGATGGCCAATTCGTCGGCTGTCTCCGCGACGAATGTGTCGAACGGCAACACGTTCATCACCATAGACGCGCTGGAGGTGGCAGGACATGGACCGCAGCTTGACATGATGTTCTACTACAACTCGCTGGAGCCTAATGAAACGATCTGCGGCAACGGCTGGCGTCACAGTTTCAGCGCGACCCTTCGTGCTTACCCGCACTTCGCGCCAAAGGTCTTCGTACTTACTTTTCCGGACGGTCGCCGCGTCCTGCTGGAGCCATCCGATTCCGACTTCCTCTCAGCGCCGCAATACGGCATTTCCCTCAAGCTCGGGAGTTCGACCTCTCCCGATGCCTCGGAGTTCGAGATTGAATTCCCGGAGAAGCTCAGATGGAATTTCAACACGAAGGGGAAGCTGACTCGCATCCGGGATCGCGACGACAATACGTTGCTGCTCACGTATGGGGACAACCCCTCAACCCCCGGTACTCAGGACGTCCTTCTAACCGCGACGGATCTGCAAGGGAGATCGCTCTCCTTCACCTACGACGCACGAAACAGAATGACCGGATTCGTTGGGGCTGGCTCCGGAGCCCACTCGCTTGCGTACGGTATGCCCGCCCCGGATTCCGACGAGTACTTCCCGCTCGATTCGCTCCTTAAGATTGCGCTCGCCCCGGCAGGTGCGCAGCTGCGGGACTGGTCGTTCACATACCACGCCCAGTCTGCGCCCCTCACGTCCCTACCCCCGGGGGTGCCCGGGGCCATCGGTATTACTGGCCGCAGGTGCGCTCTCGCAAGCGTTCGGACACCAAGTCAGACCTACGAGGGCCTCGACTCCTGCGACTACTGGTTCAGCTATTGGATCGAGTCGGGGAATTTCGGGACGCTTAAGAGGGGCTGGGAGCCGCTGCTTGAGACGGATGCATCGCGCGACGACGTGCTTTTCACGTACAGCTCCACCGCTGAACCGGTGGACGGCGGACTGAGCGCGTATAAGACTGATCTGACGACATGGGGTGGAGGCACGTTCTCCTATTGGTGCGAATACAAGCGCGGCGTGCTCTGCAGGATGCTCGCGCCCGAACACTCGACTCCACTCGTCATCACCTACGACGACCGACGCAATCCGAGAACCGTCACCGACACCGGCGGGTTCACCGCCACGTACGTCTACTCAGGAGAGGTGGAGGCTGACGCGAAGCCCCCTGCGCCGTGGGTCAAGGACGCCGTGATGTCGATTCTGTTGCCAGGAGCGGCAAGTCCCACGCTCTATCGCTACTATTCGACTCACAGCCAAGTCTCGGAAATCGTCCCGTTCTCAGACGAAGAAGCGGTGATCATCTACGAATACGATTCGCTGGGGCACCAGACCTCGGTCAAGCTTCCCGGCGCGCCGGTCGCGACAACGATTGCCTACGATTCGCTGGGGCGCGTGGTCGGAGCCACCGATCCCGGAGCGAACGCGACAGCGTTTACCTTCGATGGCGGCACCTACGGGCTTCCCAAGGTCGTGAAATCCGTCGGCGCATATTCGGAGGACGGGTTTCCGCTTCAGATCGAGTACTCGTACAACACCCTCGGGCAAGTGACGAGCGAGAAGTCGCCATCCGGCGCGAGCATGGACTACTTCTACGACGGCGGCCACCGGCTTACGAAGATGACGGTGTCGACGGATTCGGGCACTGCGGACTACACGTGGAAGTACGACGCCGACGACAACGTCACCGAGTTCAGTGACCCCAACGAGCCGGGTGCGGCCGACAAGTCCGTGAAGCGCGATTGTCGCAGGCGCGTCACGGAAGTTTCCGACGCCGACGGGAAAGGGATGAAGGCGACCCTGAATAAGGACGGTCTGCCGACAAAGGTGGTGGGCCGTGGCGATGGAGAAGGGACCTCTCCCAAGCTCGAATTCGGGTGGGACGGCTCGGGCCGGTGCACATCGACGACCCAGACAACCGCCGGCGTAACGAGCGGCGGAGGTGTGACGCTCTCGACTTCCATCGTGCGGTCGGACACGGACCAGGTGCTGTCTATCACGCAGACCGGCACGGGCGCGTGCTCGTTCACGCGGGTGACGGAGTTCGAGTACGAGACGACCACGGACCTGCTCAAAGAGGTCCACACGGCATTCCCAGGCGTCTCGCGCATCGTGAGGTACGACTCCAAGCGACGGGTGAAGTCGGAGGAGCTCCACGTCGACGGCGCATTCTTCCGAGGCATCGGGTATGTCAGGGACCATCGGGATCGGCCGATCGAGACGTGGCAGCTCGACGCCGCTTTCACGGGGGCGACCCCGACGGGCCGCAAGACGGAGATGCACTACGACCCGGCCGGAAATCTCACGGCGCGCGTGTCGCCTGCGTCCAGAACGACGACCTACGCTTTCGATTCCGCGCGGCGGCTGATCTCGACGACCGACCCGTCCGGGGTGACCACGAAGACGAATTACGCGAAGGACGGCCAGGTCCGCGGGACATCATTCAAAATTCCGGGCCATTCAGGGTTCCAGACTCCGTGGACGACGATCTACAACGACCGTGGACTCCCGTGGAAGACTTCGGACAACATCAATCCGAGCGACTTCGTCGAGCGACTCTACGACGACGGCGGGCGACTGACGCGCGTCACGGGTCCCGAAGGACTCGACAGGAAGATGGAGTACACCGTCCTTGGCCGCCTGACCAAGGAACAGGTTCGGCGCTCGGCGGGCGACTACATCACGATGAACACGGAGTTCGACCCCCTTGGGAATCCAAAGTTCAGTTTCGTGCCGGGCGGCACGACCCAGAAGTGGCAATTCGAGCATGACACCGAGTATCGCCTCATCTCGCGCCAGGCTCCGATCGGCGTCTCTTCCTCCGGCGGGGGATACGAATTCAAATACTTCTACAACGCGAGCGGGAAGCTCTGCGAAACGATCGACGAAGACGGGAACAAGACCGATTTCGAGCGGGACGCTCTCGACCGCATCACGAAGACGGCCTACTCCAAAGGCTCTTCGACACCTTGGGCAGAGATCATGCAGAACTGGGATGCGGCCGGCAACCTCAAGGAGGTTTCCGACGGCACGGACACAGTCCAGTACGACTTCAACTTCGCAAACGAACTGACGCAGGTGACTTGGCTGGTCGATGGCGGCAGCGTCTGGAGGACGGTCGAGTACGACCACGACGCCGACGGAATCCTGACGGAGATTCGAGTCAAGGAATTCGGCGGGACCCTGACGCACACGCTGCACTACGACCTCGACCCCGCCGGCCGCATGGCCGGGATCAAGCTCAACGGAGCGTCGGTCGCGACGTTCGACTATGAGCACGGGTTCCTCGTCAAGTCCACGTACGGCAACGGCACGACGATCGACCGCAAGTACGACAAGAAGGGGCGAGTGAAGTCCCTGAAACTCGGAGGAAGCACGGAAACGGCGTCCATCGAGTACACCTACGACAAGCGCGACCGGCCGACGCAGGCGTACTACGCGCACTACGACCTGGCGGCGAACTTCACCTACAGCGACTGCGACTGGCTGACTTCGGAGACGTACCTCTCGCCTGCCGGAGGTCCGGTCGGGGACAACGCCGAGGCCGACCGGTACGGCGGCAACGAGTCCGACCCCAGCTCCAGCGTGACCGTGACGCCTGGATCGACGAGCGGCACCGCCCTCAGCCTCAGCCACACCTACTCGTACGATGACCGCGGCAATCGGGTGTCGATGTCGAGCAGCGACGGTGGGTCGTCGAGCTATGTGTACGACGACAACGGCAGGCTGACCGACGAGACGCGCAACGGTTCCTCGATTTCCTACCTTTACTCGCAGCGCGGCGACCTGACCAAGCGGACGGATGCCTCGGGGATCTCGACGTTCGAGTACGACTACCAGGACCGGCTGACGCATGTCGAGACGGGCGGCGCGAAGGAAGACTATGCGTACTGGCCTTCTGGCCAGCGGAAGTCGAAGGCGAATGCGCTGTCGTCTTCGGACAACGAGTGGTATCTCCCAGATGGCGACAACACTCTGGCGGACTACAAGAAGACGGGCAGCACCTCGTGGTCGTTCACGAGCGTCTACTGCCACAACGGCCTTGACCAGATCGCCGCCCGCCAGGACGCGTCATCGTCGGAGCAGTACTTCTTCCAGGACTCACAGAACTCCGTCCACCGCGTGACCGGCGTAGGCGGGACCGTGCTGAAGTCCACCCTCGCGGACGCCTGGGGCAACGACATTGACCTGTCCGGCCCGCCGCCGAGCCCGCTGGGGACCGGTGACCGCTGGGGATTCGCAGGGCGAGAGCGGGACACTGAGAGCGGACTCATGTACTTCCGCGCGCGCACGTACGACCCCTCGATCGGGCGCTTCCTGTCGTACGACCCCGTCTGGCAGCACAATTTGTACTTCTACGGAGAGAACCTGCCGACGGTCCACACGGACCCGTTCGGGAAGGACGTGACGGACGCGGACAAGGCGGCGTTCGCGGCGAAAGTGGCGGAGCTGGACCGAATGCAGAAGGCGGGGAAGCCGGAAGGGTACGGGGCGGCGTATAACGACCTGCTGAACTTCGCTTCAAAGCTCTACGACAAACAGGGGAGATTCGAGTGGATCGACCGCGGCACGGCGCGGGGGATGCTGGACCAGGTGTACGCGCGGGACTCGTGGATCCGCGGGACGTACGGGGAGTCGAGCAAGGAGCACCTGGGCGAGGCGCTGGACACGCTTGCGGCGTCTCAGTCAACGTTCGACCGGTTCGAAAAGTCGGATCAAGTCGTGCACGACGTACTGTGGACGCTCGACAAGGCCGGCACGACCGCGAGCATGTGCCTGGGCGCGGGCGGCGTAGTGAAGTCGCTCTGCCAACAGGGGTTCATGGCGGGCGTGAAGGTCGTTGGACTCAACTTCGTGGCCGGCACGGCAACATCGCTCATCTACAATGCGGGCATCGAGAGCGCCGCGACGCTGGCAGTGGCGGCAGGTGCGGATCCGGAGGCAGTCGAATGGGCGGTCCGCGGGCTGGACGCCGGTATGAGTATCTACGGCATGACGACCGGCCTGGTGAACGCGAGGCGCAATGCTGTGGAGTGCTTCGTGGCAGGGACGCCAGTGGAGACCGCGGACGGTCCGCGCGCGATCGAGAAGGTCAAGGAAGGCGACTTTGTTCTGGCCTGGGACGAAAACACGGGCGAGCTTGTCTGGAGCCGTGTCGAGCAGAAGTTCGAGACGCCGAGCCAGCGGATCTGGCGACTGACGCTTAAGCTCCCCGACGCTTCCGAAGAATCGCTGGAGTGCACGCCGGGACATCCGTTCTGGGTCGAGGGTCAGGGGTGGGTGCCTGCGTGCCAGCTCGAGCCGGAGGACCAAGTCGCCACGCTGGAGGGGGCGGCGCGGGTCGCGGCGGTGGCGGCGACGGGGAAGCGCGCGACGGTGTACAACTTCGAGGTGGGGGGGACTCACAACTACTTGGCAGGCGTCGGCGGCGTACTCGTGCACAATGTGCCCTGCACTGTGCCTGCGAACAACTGGGGCAGGCAGCACGGAGGCCCGAAGCACTGGCAGCGAGTCACACAAACTGCGGACAAGATGGTGCAGCGCGGATGGAGGGACGTTCGAGTGAACCGTAGACAGGTGGATGTTAATCTGAATCCCGTCGGCAGGAATCGCCCCGATGTTTCGGGCACAAACCCAAGAACAGGCGTTCGTCACAACATCGAATTCGACACGAATCCGGCATCGAGCGCCAGACACCGCGTCGTGGTTAACAAGAACGACCCTGCCTCCAAGAACACCTTTGTCCGGATTCCGTAATCCATGATAAGTCGTACAAAGCCCGTTGCCCTCTCGGAGCACTTTAGATCGTTCGCAGCCGTGCGATGCGAAGCTCATCACACAGCATCGACGCTCGGCTCTGTTCTTGCGACATATGGTGAGGTCCAAATCACGCCACTGTCCACATTCGAAGATGTTCTAGAGTATCTGCTTCCCCTGAAATCATTCACAACGCGATATGGAGTTCTGGGATTGTCGGACGAGTGGTCTATGGTGGTGTCGGACATGGCGGGCGAGTCCTGCTTCGTCGACGTGCTCGCCCTAAGCCGAGTAACACTCAGGTCAGCAATCTGCATCGTTGCTCGTGATGACAACCGCGAGTTGCACGTTGCCGAGGGTGGAAAACAAATCCGAGAAGTCTTAAGCCTTCTCGACTTTGATCGTTGGCACTATAGGGAGTCGGGGGAGCCACTTTTCTGGGAAGACAAGTCGGATTCGCGACTTTCGAGGAGGAAAGATCGCTTGAGTGTGGTTCTGGTCCGACGCTACTTCGAGTTGTTTACGGGGCATGCACCTCCGGACTGGCCCCGACATGACTTCCGAGGCATTGAAGGTCTCCAAAGATGCACTGCCGAGGTCAAGGTTCCCATCAGGATTTGCGAGACGATTCGAGACCTTGTATAGGCCGTGCCCGTCGTGCCCGTGCCCTCCAAATATTCGTCGGAAGTCAGGTCGGGATGTAAAGTGCCGTGAGGACGCAGCTTGGGGAGACGCGGCGTGAAGTGATTCCGCACGATGACGGCCGAGATCGACGGGGTAGACGACTCTCCACCCCTGCGACCTGAGTTCGTCCATGTCGACAGTGAGATCGTTCGAGGAGTTGCAGTTCATTTAAGGGCAGGCCGATGAAGACATTGACGATCCTCGCCACGGTGGCGACGCTGTTCGCGCTGGGGTGCGGCGGCGACAAGTCCATCGAGCGCCGTACGACGCTCAAGAAGATCTCGATGGCGTTCTCCGAGTACGCCTCAAAGCACGGCACGCTGCCCGTGCCCGCCGGCCAGACGATCGAGAGCCAGGTGCCGGCGGACTGCAAGATGTGCCCCGGGTGCGGCAAGGCATGGAGCTACGCGAAGATCACCGAGGAACCAAAGGGGGCGAAGGGCTGGGACCCGATCATTGCTTGGTGCGCGACGTGCGAGTCGGAGGGGGGCAAGCGGGACGTGCTGAGGTATCACGGGAAGGCGGAGTCGGTGGCGCCGGGAGATCTGCCGAAGTAGGGAGGGGAGCGCGGCGCTGGAGTAGGTTAACAAGTCGAGTAGGAATGGTGTTCGGAGGGCTCGAAAAGGCCCGTCGCTGTTAACCAGAGTATTTCGTGACTTTCGCAAGCTGCTGAAGCTGGATGACTTGCGTCGTTGGAGCCGATGGCATGCCATTTCGCCTACCGTCTTCTCCGGGGACCCGGAGCAGACGGCCGGCGAAGTCCTGGAAATTCTCGCGAACGGTGCCGCGGGATATGTCACGGAAGGAACTCCAGGAAAGGCCGCAGGAAGCGCCACCCGCCCGTGGCGAGGGGCACGAGCAGCTTGAGCACGAGTCCCTGCGCTTCGCTCTTGCCCAGCTCATCGTGCAGGCGCCGCAGGTGGTCGACGCGCACGAGGTCGAGCACGAGGTCCACGCGCGCGCCGAGGTCGCCCGTCGAGGCGGCCGGCTTGCGAGCCGCGGTCCCGAGCGCGGCCGTGCTCTCGTCGAGCGAGGCGCCCAGCCGCACCGCTTCGGCATCCACCACCCGGCCCAGGCGAGCCTTGAGCGTGAGCCACGCCGGGATGAACCCCAGCATCACGAGCCCGCCCGTGACCCAGAGCCCGATGTAATCGGAGACGGCGCCCTCGGTGGCGACGATGTAGGCCACGATGGCGACGGCGAAGAGCAGGGTGAGCGAGGCCCCCTGCCCGCTCATGAGGAGGAAGGGGCGGTACTGGCGCTCGCGCAGCACGCGCTCGATGGGGTCGCGGAATTCGTGCCGGCGCAGCACCTGCAGGGTGAGCACCAGCGCCCCGACGATCAGCAGCCACACGTAGCTGTTGATCACCCACTCGACGGCCCAGACGCCGACCATCAGCCAGTCCGCCGCCCCGAGCGTGTTGCCCGCGCCCAGCGCCAGGCCGGCGCCGAGGTGCTCTTCGCCCCGCACGAACGCGACGTCCAGCGCCACCAGCGGGACTGTCAGGAGGAACGCGCCGGCCACGCTGAACACCCCCAGGACCCGGCGCAGCCGGCGCTCGACGTCCGCGCGGTCCGTGTCCATGGCCCTGCAGCCCGCCAGGAAGTTCCCCGAGTAGGCGCTCACGAACATGCGCAGGAGCACGAGGTGGACGGCGAGGTAGAGCGGCTGCACCCACCACTCGCGGCTCTCGAGGAACGTCTTCCGCTCGCCGGCCAGCAACCACCCCGCCGCCCACACGAGCGCGCCCATCGCCACCACCGTCGCCAGGAACGGCCCCGTGCGCGCGGGAAGCAGCCGGTCCAGCCCCGCGACCTCCGCGCGATGCATGGTCAGTCGGCCCTGCTCGGGCGGAGAAGCGCGCTCGGTCATGAATTCATCTTACAGGATCGACGGACGACCCCCGGCGTGGTGAGTCAGCGTCCGCTCTGCACCCGCTCGTGGACTGATTCGAGAACCGAAGCGATCTCGTCCGGGTCTCCTCCGAATTGAATCCAACGACGGCCCGGCCCGTAGATTCGACCCTGCCAGACGTCGGCCAACCTCCCCGAGGCCCAGACACCAAAGACCAGAGGGGTCCTGTTCGGTGTTGTCAGTTGCACGAAGTACCGCGGGCTGCCGTAGTTCACACACGCGGTGCCGCAGCTGAAGTTCGGGAAAGGGTGGAACTCGTGTGCGCGCGAGAACTGGTGCAGGAGGCGCTCTGTCTCGCCTTTTGTCAGCGGCTTCCAGGCCTGTGACTTCGCCTCCCAGATTTCGCCAAGCCACTCGGACGAATCACTGAGCCCGAACAGGTCTGAGTTTTGTTGCGTCCAGTAACCCCAGATTCCGAGGGCCAGCATCCCTGCCAATAGCGTTCCGCCCGGCAGAAGAACCCGCCAGCGCCGGGTTGGCTTGGGCTTCGGCGCCTGGGCCTCGGAGTCGAGTTTCGCGGAGGATTCAGATATTGGCATCGCGTCCTCCGCGAGCGCGTCGCTTCCAATTGAAAACTCCGAGTGCAACCGTAGCCACGAAGAGCAGGAGCGTCGCGACGGCGTAGAGGTTGGCGCGCCTCGCATACTCCTGCGGATTCGGCGAGGGCGGTCCCCAGGACAACCACCAGTTGAAAAGCGTCAGGTCGGCAACCCAGAGCGTCGCGACGATGAGCAGGACCAGCAACGCAAGACGCAGGAGCGAGCTCATGGGGCGTTCCTCCGGAATTGCACGGATCCTACTTCGCCGACACCGTCCCGTCCTTCGCAACCCGGAACGTCCTGTCCTTGCCCGTGCAGTACAGGGAGACGAGCCACGCTTCCTGGAACTCGACGCCCGTGATGCGGATCTGCCCGTCGCCGGCCGTCTTCCGGGCGCGGAGGTCCGCGAGGACGGAAGCGACCGCTGCCTCGGGCGGCTGCGCGCCCGCCGTGGCCGCCTTCGCGGCGGCGTCGTTCCGCGCGGCGAGGCGGTCGTGGGACTTGAAGCGCGGGCCGGTTTCCTTCTCGTACCACCAGGCGATCATCCCCGGCGTCGTCGGCGACAC
>WSZJ01000290.1 GCA_009773755.1 Planctomycetota bacterium
CGGGGATCGCGCACGGGATGACGCTCGCGTTCGGGCTCGTCCTCCTCCTCCCGCTCCTCGAGCGCACGCGCCGCGGCGCGCTCGCGGCCGCCGCAGGCCTCGCGGCGATGCTCGTGCCGCCCCTCGCCGTCTGCGCGCATAACGCCGGGCTCCACGACGGCTCCTACACGCTTCAGGCCAACGTCGGCCTGAACGTGTGGATCGGGAACAACGCCGCGGCCGACGGCTACCCCAACATCATGCAGGGGCCCCCGTACGACGACATCGTCGATCGCGCGTGGCGCGCCGGACACATGACCGCTTCAGAACAGGACAAATACTTCCGGCGCGAAGCGCTCACCTGGGCGGCCTCGCATCCCTTCCGGTGGATCGGGCTGTGCGGGAAGCGGCTGCTCGGGACGTGGAGCGCGGCCGAGGTCGATTCGTCGATGGATGCGGGGGCGTTCGAGGATGAGCTGGCGCTGGACTGGCTGGCGTTCGGGCGGTGGTGGATGCTGGCGGGGCTGGCGGTCCCCGGGGCCGGGCGAGAAACGCACCCCGTGGCTGGCCGGCGCGGCGGCGGCCGGGATTCCGCTTCTGCTGCTCGTGACTTCCAACCGCTACCGGGTCCCGCTTCTCGTCGCGCTCCTGCCGGCCGCGGGGGTGGCGCTGGAAGCGGCGTGGGCGGAGAGGAAGGCGCTGGCGACGAAGGCGGGAGCGGGGCTTGCCGCGCTTGCCGTCGCGGGGGGCGCGCTTTCCTGCGCAAATCCGCTCGCGTCCCGACGGGCGCGTACAACGATCGCGACATGGCGCTCGGATCTTCGCGTGCGGAACTCGGGGATTTACCCGCCGCCGAGAAGCACTACCAGGCGGCGCTCGCGCGGCGCCCGAACGACCCGTATGTGCTGCTGCAGATGGGAAGGGTCTACCAGAAGGCGGGCGTTGCCGCCCCGGCGGTCGACGCTACTCTGCGCGCGCTCGCCGCGCGGCCAGCCTATGTCGACGCGCTCGTCCAGGCGGCGGTTTTCCTGCCGGCGGCGGGGCGGATTTCGGAAGTCGATCCACTCTTCCGCAAAGGAATGCTCGCCGAACCGCTCGATCCGCGGATCCCCGGCCGGTACGGCGAATGGCTGCTGGCCCAGGGGCGGGCGGCGGAAGCGATTCCCGCATTGCGGCGGGCGGTCGAGTTGCAGCGGCGGTCGCGCGGGTACCGCTTGAATCTGGGGTTCGCGCTCCTGGCGATCGGCAGGCCCGCCGAAGCGGCGGAGGTCTTCCAGTCCGTTCTGGACGACGATCCGGGAAACGAAGAGGCGCTTCAAGGCCTCCAGTCCTGCACTCCAAAGTAGTCCGCCCGGTCCCTTCGGAACGCGCTTCGCATCCTTGACTTGGGCCTGAGCGGCGCGCTAGACTCCTCGTCTGACGTCGTGGGGGTCAACCCGCATTTTTTAGGAGAGGTCCGCATGCGTTTCGGATCCAGATTCCTCCTTTCCACGGCCTTCCTCGCGATGTTCGCGGGAGTGGGCCGGGCGGACGTCAAGAAGCGTTGGGAGCTCGATTTCGATCACGAGCGTCCCGAGCACTACACGTTCCGGTCGCCGATGGGGCATCAGAAGACCTATTGGTACGTCGTCTGGCGGGTGACGAACAACACGCCGCAGGCATGTCCTCTGATCGTGGACGTGAGTCTTCACGTCGACGGCCGCAACTGGCAGACGGCGGGGTTTTACCCGGTTGAAGAGAACGCGATCATCGCCGAAGCGGACCGGATGGGCGGATATTCGGTCGGCATCCAGAAGGAGCTGATCGAGGACTTCAAGAAGCGCCGGAAATACCTGAACAAGGGCGACATGCGGAAAGTCGGCGTCCTGCAGGCCGGCGAATCGGTTCACTGCCTGTCGATCTTTGAGGACAAGGGGTACCGCTACAACGACGTCGAGGTGATGGTGAGCGGGCTGGTCGATCCGGTGACGTACAAGTGGATCGACCGGGGCGAAGGGAAGCAGACGTCTTCGAGCAACATTCACCTTCAGTACGAGAACCGCGTGTTCCGCCTCACGTACAACCGCGACGGCGACCAGTTCTTTTCGTTCCGGCGCGGGCTGACGCTCACGAAGCACGACTGGGTGGTGGTGGGGATCAACCCGGCGGTGACGAAGTCGGATATTGCGAGTCTCGTGAGCGCGATGACGAACGACGACCCGCTGATCCGTCGCGTGGCGCAGGACCTGCTGATCCGTTACACGGCCGCGGCGCGCAAGGACATGGATCTGGTCAAGCTGCTGAGCGAAGACCCGAAGGACAAGGTCGAGGCGCTGAAGCAGGCGAAGGAGGTGCTTTCGGCTCTCGCGAAAATGAAGGGGTGGCAGCAGAACCAGGCGCTGCTCTTCTCGAGCCTGAAGGACCAGCTCATTTCCCGGATTCCGGAGATTCCGGCGGAGATCGCAAATCTGAAGCCGGGCGGCGAGCTGAACAGCGACCAGATCAAGAGCCTGACAGACCAGCTCAAGGTTGTCGTGACGCACGCGCGGGAGAAGAAGTGCCCGATTCCGAGCTACGTGGAATCGGTGATGACGCGCGAGAACCCGACGAGCCAGGTGGTCTACGACTGGATCTGCGGTTACGAGGACAAGAGCATCAAGGACGACAAGGGCAACGTGGTGCCGATCCTGTACCCGGGCGTCCAGCAGTGGAAGGAATTCATCACGGACATCACGGATACCGGCAACGAGCAGCAGAAGAATTTCGAGTTCATCCGCTCGCTCTTCGAGTCGCTGGAAGACCCGACGATCACGGACCCCTGGGTTCGCGACGTGGCGATCTCGGTCCTGAAGGACGTGGCGACGGACGAGCGCATGACGGTCGACGTGACCGCTTACGACCCCAAGATCGCCTTTGCCGAGCAGAAGCACGAAATCAAGGACGCGATCTGGCGCTGGCGCGAGTGGTGGAGCCGGAACCGGGACGAGAGCTACTGGAACGGCAGCACGAAGTCGTTCGAGCCGAAGAAGAAGTAACAAGGACGAGGGCAGGACGGCACGAGGGCACGAAAACAAGGAACCCGCTCACTCGAGCGGGTTTTTTTTATGCCCCGGGGTGCCTGGCCGGTATTGCAATGACCTTCGAGGGCGACCCGAAAAGGCAAAGTCAAAACGGCGAAACGCAAAGCCAAACGCCTGAAGTTCCCCCCATTTCTTGGACAGGTGACTAAGACAATATTCTAGTCGCCGTCCGAAAGGGGGGAAGTGGTCATGGGACAGAGGCGCATTCGGCGT
>WSZJ01000032.1 GCA_009773755.1 Planctomycetota bacterium
TTCCCCACTCTCTATTCCGCAGGAACACGCACGCTTTATTGAAAATCGCTTGCGCGTCGCTCTGGCCTCGGTGGCTTGAAAGTGCAAGAGTCCACAACCAAACGACAAAGGGCAAACGACAATCAGGCAGCTTCTCCTTTTTGATTTTGGCGTTTGGCTTTGCGTTTCGCCGTTTTGAGTTTGCCTTTTCGGCGCCCGAACAAACGTCAAACATAGAAACTGCGCCGGCGCCGGTCCCCCTCGGAGGCCCTTGCAGGACAGGTCATGCACCCGGCAAGGAAACTGCTTCTTCTACTTGGTCGAAACGGTATACCCGTAACCCCCCGTCCACTCCTTCATCGCCTTCTCCTGCTCTTCCGTCAGCCTCAGCGTCTCCTTCATCCTCTTCTGCACCGCCACCATCAATTCGGCTTCCGCCGCCCCCGTCGTCCAGTCGTTCACCTTTTCCCCCGCGGCCTTCTTTTTCTCCGCTTCCGCCTGGATCTCGTCGTACTTCCTCATGTACTCGTCGACGATCGGGACGATCGAGGCCGCCTGCGTGTCGTCGAGCTTCAGCGAGTCTTTCCACTGGCTGCCGAGCTGACTCGCCACGCTCGCGCGATCCCCGGAGACAGAATGCCCGGGGGACATCGACGGGATGTCGTTGAACATGTCCATCTTGTCGAGCATCTCCAGCTGGTCGGCGCGAAGCAGGCCCCGGATCGAATTGAACCCGCCGCCCGAAATCGTCAGCAGGTCGAGACTGCGCTCCATTCCCGTCATCCCTTCCCGCCCTGCGATGTACTCCTTCCACGCCTTGTCCGCGGCCGCCATCGCCGCTTCGATCTTCGCAATCTGCGCCGCGTCGGGCGGCAGGTCCGAACCCTCCAGCACTCCCAGCAGCAGCCCCAGCATCCCTTCCGGTCCCATCATCGCCTCTTCAACCGACACGCCGTCCTTCTTCGCCGCCTCCGAAAGCAGCGCGAGGAAATCGCCCATGAGCTCGGATTCCTCGGGGGAATTGCCGTCGTTGGTCTTGAGCTGGTCGCGCAGCTTGTAGACTCTCGCGCCGAGTTCTTTCCAGGTCGGGCCCGACTTCTTCGCGGGCGCTTTCACGACTTCGGTGGCAGTCCTTTCGAGTGAAGCCAGCTCTCCGCGCAGCTTCTCATTCTCGGCTTTCAGCGCTTCGAGCTCCGGATCCGAAGCCGGCGCCTGCTTCGACGTCGAGGACGCCGGCGCTGCCGGGGCATGCGAATCCGTAGGCCTGTGCCACGCGAACGCGCGGTACGCCCCTGCGGCGAGCACCGCGCCCACGAGCGCGCCAATCAGAAGTCCCTTCGTCATCGCACGCCTCCTACTTGTCCTGCGGGTCCGG
The DNA here is from genome assembly GCA_009773755.1 of Planctomycetota bacterium. Classification (GTDB taxonomy): domain Bacteria; phylum Planctomycetota; class MHYJ01; order WSZJ01; family WSZJ01; genus WSZJ01. The sequence goes on from WSZJ01000032.1 coordinate 1,355, forward strand.
GGGCGTCGCCTTGGCGCCGCCCCAGTAGACGTACGTCGTCGCCCATCCATCCAGCGCCTTCTTCTGCGCCTTCGTCAGCGTGAACGACGACTCGATCTTCTTCTGCGCCGCAATCTGCGCGTCGAGACGCGCCAGGATCATCTTCGACTCGCCTCCCTTGATCCCCGCGAGCATGTCCTTCTGGAACGCGGCCGTCGAAGCGTCGACCGTCCGCATGTACTCCTCCACGATCGGCCCGAACGCCGCGGCCTGCGACTCGTCGAACTTCAGCGCCTTCGCCCACTGCTTAGAAAAACTGTCGCGAATCTCCTCGGGTGTCCCGCTGGCGAAACCGGAGGCGGCGCCGAGGCTCCCCATCATCCCCATCCCCATCGCCTTGAGCTGCGTCGCGACCTCGGCGTGCTCCGGCCCCAACTCGGCCATGAACGCTTCCGAGGTTCCCAGCCCGTTTCGCATCATCTCGAGCCGCTGCTCGAGCGTCGTACGGCCTTCCTTGTCCTTCTGAAGCGCCTCGAAGCCGGCCGTCATGTCCGCCACGAACTTCTCGAGCGCCTGGCGCTCCGAGTCCGTGAGCGGCGGGTCGGCGTCCTCAAGCGCGGCGGCGAGAAGTGCGGGCAGTCCTTCGGGTGTCAGCAGTCCTTCGTTGAGGGCGACGCCCCGCTCCTTCGCGATTTTCCCCAGAAGCGCCATCATTTCGATCATCAGGTCCTGCGACCCGGCCATGCCTGCCTTCGGGTCCTCCTTGAGCTGTTTCAGGAAGGCAAGCAGCCCCTTCGCGATTTTTCCCCACGGATTGCCGGACTTCGCGGATTTCGCGGCCGCGGCGGCTTCGGCGGCCCGGGCCTGCGCGGCTTTGGAGTCGGCGATCTTCTTCTTCGTCGTTTCGTTTTCCGACTTCAAGCGCGCGATTTCATCGGCTGCGGCGGCTCCGGTCGTGGCAGGCGTGCCGGCCGGCTTTGCGGCCGATTCCGGCGCGGGAGCGGCGGATGCGGTCCTCCGGTCGAGGAGCTTGCAGACCACCAGCGTCAGCGCCGCGCTGAGGAAAAGTCCGATCACGAAACCGCGTGCCATGGGGGGCTCCGAGGAAGAGGTTCGGGTCGTTTTGCAAACCGCGGGCCGGGTATTTCGCCGGAGTGAGGAGCGGAAAGCGGTCCCAAGTGTACGCGGCGTGCAGACGGCGCGCGATTCGTCGGGCCGGGAAAGGGAACGGGAAAGGGAAAGGGAAACGACTATTTTCCCTGAGGCGGCGGCTCATAAACATTCACCCCGTACACCTCCCCCCACTCCTTCATCGCCTGCGCCTGCTCCTCCGTCAGCCTCGCCGACTCCGCCAGCTTCTTCTGCGTCTCGATCATCAGCGCCACCTGCCCCTTGTACTGCTCTTTCCACGGCACTTCCTCCCCCGCCTGCTTCCGCTTCCACACCGCGTTGTTCAATTCCTGGCACTTCGCCATGTACTCCTCGACCACCGGACCGATCGCGCGTTCCTGGATCGGGTCCAGCTTGAGCACGGCCGTCCAGTTCGCGGTCAGGTCCTTCGTCACCTTCTCGCGCGACCCCTCGATCCAGGTCTGCGGGCCGCCGTCGTCGTGAACCTCGAACATTTCGTAGGCCTTCGCGATCGCCGCCTGCTCCGGCGTCAAGCCGGCCAGAAGCGCCCCCATCGTCTTCCGCGCCGTCTCCCCCATCGCGACGCGCTCCTCGAGTTTCGAAAGGCCGTCGCGGGAAGCGAGGAATTCCTTCCACGCCTCGGCGCCGGACTCGCGAAGCGCCTCGAGCCGCGCCAGCTCTTCGGGCGAGGGCGGCGGCTCGGTCTGTGCGAGAACCTCGAGCAGCAGCTTTGTCAATCCGTCGGGGGACATCAGGGCCTCGTCGAACGGCATCCCGAGGCGCCGCGACAGCTCCGTGACGGCCGCGAACATCTCCAGCTGCAAGTCCTTGCAGTCCGATGGCCAGTCGTCCCACTTCTTGCCGCGCACCTTTTCGCGGATCTTCACGAGCCTCGCGGCAATTTCGCGCCATGATTTCGCTGCACCTGCAGCGCCGGATCCAGGCTTCGTCCCCGACCGAGATGCTTCATCGACCTGTTTTCGAAGCTCCTCGTTCTGGCCGCGCAGGATCTCGGCTTCCCTGAGCGCGGCCGCAATCTCGCCCTGAAGCCGCTCTAATTCAGAAGCGCTGGAGGCGCCTGTCGTCCCGTCCGTGGGCGCCAAGGCGACGCGCCCCGACGAAGCAACGGCGCGCCTCGATTCGATTGCCTTGAGGAGGACCGCCGAAATCAAGGCGCCCGCGACCAGCCCCGCGATCCCCCACCCTGCCCGAGCCCCCATGCCGCCTCGCTTTCCCGGTGGTGAGTCAGCTTTGATTCCGTGGGTTGCTGCCGAAGATAGCAACCCACGGAATTCAGCGTGTCGCACCACCCGGTGTCCGGTGGGACCCATCCTGTCCTTTCCTTCCGTATCTTGCCGTCCCAGGCTCGTGGCCGTTTACGAAAAGAAACTGCAGGATGCTGTGACGACCTGGTGGTGAGTCCGCAAAGATCCCGGAGGTTGCCGCCTGGGGCGCAAACCCCCGGAATCATCGCTGACTCACCACTAGTCCGTAATCGTCAATTCCCACGCATGCCCCATCGACTTCAGCGCCTTCAGCTGATCCTCGGTCAGGTTCACCGACTCCTTGATCCGTTTCTCTACGCCGATGGCCAGATCCGCCCTTGCAAGCGCTTTCTGCACGTCCGTGAGCGGCTGCCCGGAGTCCGCCTTCGCCTTCCACTCCGCTTCCATCGAGTCGTACTGCCTGAGGAAGTCGCTGACAAGCGGGCGGAGCGGCGCGTCGGCTCCGTCGTGCAGGTTCAGCGTATTCGACAGTTCCGCGATGAGCTGGGTCTCGACGACGTCACGCTTGCCCGCCACCTGCCACGCGTCCAGGCGTGCCGCCCTGTCGGACCACATCCGCCCGGTTTTGAACCAGTCCGTTTGCTCGGGCGTGAGCTGGCCGCGAATCCCGGCCATCGCGTCCCATACGAGCTCGGCGCCGTTGCGGCGCCATTCGAGCTCGCTGAGCTCTCCCTTCTTTCCGTTCAGCGCCTTCCACGCCTCCTCCGCCTTGGCGACCTCCGCCTGCGCCCTGAGAAGCGCCTCCGGATCGAGCGGCGGCTCCGCGCCTTCGAGCACCGCGAGCATCAGCATCGGCGAGCCGTACGGCGACATCTCGAACTCGTTCAGGTTGAACCCCGATTCCTCCATCAGCTCCTTCGCGATCTCCATGAACTGCAGCATCAGGTCGCGGTATTCCTCGCTGTCCTCGTTCTGGATTTCGTCGAGCTTGTCCTTGAGGAGGAAGAGCTTTTTGGCCATCGGCGACCAGGGGTTCTTGAACGTTTTCGCGGCGACTGGCGCGGGCCCGGCCTTCCCTTTCTTTGCAGCGGCGATCTTCTCCTCGAGCGCCTTCAGCTCCGCTTCGAGTTTCAACTTTTCGGCTTCCTGACTCGCGACTTCGCCCTTCAGCAGGTCGGTCTCAGGGGTGGAGGCGCTCGTCGCCGACATTGAAGCGGACCTGGCACCCGGAGCGGCGCCGTTGTCGCGCCGAGCCTCGACGGCGCGGAAGAGCACGAACGCCAGTATTGCGCCAAGCACGAGCCCGATCGGAAGTCCCTTCAGCATGTCCCTCTCCTATTTCTCCATCGGCGGCGGGGGTTCGTCGGGGTCGGCCGGCTGCGGCGACGCGTCGATCCAGAACTGGTAGGTCGTCCCCCAGTCACGCAGGGCCTTCTGCTGCGCGGGTGAAAGGGACAGGCCTGCGGCCATGGCCTGCTGCGCCCTGATCTGAGCCTTGACCTGTTCGCGCTGGATCTTCTTCCAGACCGAGCGATCGTCGGGTTGCGACTCAGACTGGATTCTTTCCTGTGCGGCCTGGTAGTCCTTCATGTACGCGTCGAGGTACGGGGCGAGTTGGGCCTTCTGCGACTCGTCGAACTTCAGCGCCTTCGCCCACGCGTCCGTAAGATTCGAGGTCACGGATTCGCGCGTCCCGTTCGTGTAGTGACTGTTCCCGCCCATGCCCTCCGACATCATCCCGAACATCTCGAAACTTTTGGAGCCGGCCTTCTGCGCGTCCGACATCGTGTCGAGCACGCTCTGCATGTACCCGTCGGCGAGTTCGGAGATGGCGACCTTCTTTTCGAGTTTCGAAGTAAGGGACTGGTCGCCGCGAATTCCCTCCCAGTCCTTCCCATACTTGGCGATCAGCGCGTCGATCTCCGCGAGCTGTTCCGGCGTCGCCGGCGGGTCCCCGGACTCGAGCATCGCGCGCAACAGCGCCGGGAGGCCTTCTGGCACCGTCATCGCCTCGTCCAACGCGACGCCACGCTGCTTCGCGATGCGGGCGATGAGCGCCATGAAATCGATCTGCGCGGCCTGAAGCTCCTTGTTGTCGCGGTCGCCTTCGCCGTTCATTCCGAAAGCCTTCGCGAGAAGCGGAGCGAGCTCCTTCCAGGTTTTTTCCCCGGCCTTCTTCCTTTTCTTCTTTCCGCCGCCTTCTTCCTTCTTTTCGATCGACGCCAGCTCGGTTTTCCGGGCCTCGAGGGACTTGCGGAGCGCCTCATTGCCGGCTTTGAGCCCGTCCACGGTCGTTCTCAGCTCCGCAGGATCCGGCGCCCCCGCCGCGGGGGCCTCGGTCTTGCCGCCCGCCCGCTCCCCCTGGTGCATCGCCATCGCCTTCAGCACGCACGCCGTCGCCAGCGCCCCCGCGACCAGCCCGGCAAGGATTCCCTTCAGCATGTCTTCTCTCCCCATGACGGGCCGGAAACGCCCGCTGCGCATTCTACGGCGTTGGATGCCGCGAATCGCGGCCAATCACGGTCTATGCCACCGTCAGGACAACGATGACCGCCACGGCGATCGCGCCGAGAACCAGCAACCCCATGACTCCCGCGAGGACGAAGCCGAAGGGGAACATCCGCGCGCCGCAGCGGGCCGCGCGGAGATTCTGTCCCAGGTTGAATCGGATGTGCTTCATGGAGTATGTCCCCCTATTTCCCCGGGTCCGTCGCATTGAATGAGTATTCCGTCCCCCAGTCTTTGAGCGCCTTCGCCTGCTCTTCCGAAAGCCGGATCGTCTCGGCCAGCTTCTTCTGCGCCCGGATCATCGCTTCCAGTGCCGCCGTTTTCCGGTCGCGCTCCGTTACCTTGAGCCCGGACGACTCGCGCCTCGCGAACTCGTCCTTCGCCGCCTGCACGTCCCGCATGAATTCGTCGACCACGAGCCCCATCGCCGGCCGCTGCGATTCGTCCAGCCGGAGATCCTTCGCCCAGCTCGACTTGAGCGACTCCGACACCTGCAGTGCGGAGCCGCCGAACGAAGCGTGCCGGCCGCCGAAGTTCAGGTCGGCATCGAAGAGCTGCATGTCGTCGGCGACCTGCCCGCCCTCGCTCCCGAAGGCGCCGCGAAGCTCGCCGAGAGTTTTCCCCTGCATGCCGAGCAGCTCGAGCCTGCGCTCGTACCCCGTCAGTTCGCCGCGCTTTTCCAGGTAGTCCTTCCACGCGCCCTCCCCCGCCGCCATGGCCGCGTCGATCGCCGCCTGCTGCGCGGCGTCAGGCCGGATTCCCGCGGCTTCCATGATCGAGAGCAGGAACGCCGGCATCGCATCCGGGCACGCGGCGATTTCGTCGAGATTCACGCCGTGCTCCTTCGCGAGCTTCCCGAGCAGCCCGAGGAATTCCATCAGCGCCTGCTGGGATTCCGGCGAACTCCCGGCCTCGTCCCCCTTCATCGAGTCCTTCAGCTTGTAGAACGCGGAGCCCACCTCTTTCCACCGGCTTCCCTTCGCGGCCACCGCGGGCGCCGTAGACTTCGCCGCCGCAACCGCTTCGAGGTCGCCCACTTTCTTCTGGAGGGCTTCCTTTTCGTTTCGCTCCTGCGCAAGAGCCTTTTCGAGCCGCGCGACGTCTTCAGCCCCCGGCTTGAGCCGCGGGTCCTGCTCCCCGACCTTTGCGCCGATTTCTTCGAGCCGCTTCCCCTGGTTCCGGTCGACGAGCCGAACGCCGGCGGCGCCGATCAGCGCGCCGAAAACGAGACCGAGGACGATGCCTTTCGCCATGACCGTGAGCTCCTGTAAGGCGCCCGGCTTCCGGACGCACTGAGAAGAGGTAAGGGGGGCTCTTCTCCTTTCAATAGAACGCGGCGCTGCTTACGTTCGACTCGCCCGAGGGGCTCGCTCACGTTAAGCCGGGCCGGGCTCGGGTACGAAATGGGAGGGAATCTGGTCGGCCCGGCTTAGAATCCTGATCATGCCCGAGCGAGAGATCATCCTGAAGTCCATCGATTTCGCCCTGCAGGTGTCTGCCTACGACCAACTCGGTCCCGCGGGGGCCGACCTCGCCGCGGGCGCCCGGCGCGAGCTGGCCGCGCTGACCGTGGGATGGACTGAAGCGGCGCGCGCCTGCCTCGCCTCGACGGCGCTGAACGTCGATCGCGACCGGCACCAGCTCGACCGCGGGCGCAATCATTTCATCAAGGACTTCCGCCAGCGCCACGGCGTCGACGCCCGGGGGTACGCGCCCGAAGTCCGGGCGCAGCTTGAAGCGGGGATGGCGGACTTCAACCAGCGCAAGTTGCGGGTGATCGAAGAGGCTTCCGCCCGGCTGCTTGCGGAGCTCAAGATGGCGGGCCATCCGGCATGATCGCGCTCCGCTGCACCTGCGGGAAAAAGCTGCAGGTTCCCGACCGGATGGCGGGGCGCACGGGCAAATGTCCGGCGTGCGGCGAGCCGGTGCCCGTGCCGCGGGCGGGATTTGTCGACGACGAAGGCGAGACCGTCGCGTCCGACAATTCGCCGCTGGAGCTCGGGGAGGATCCCGCGCCGAAATCGCGGGTGCCTGCGGTCGCGTCGGCTGCGCCGGCGGCGGCCGCCGCCCGTCGCAAGGGCGGACCTGCCGGCCCCACAATTCCCTGTCCGCGGTGCGGAAAAGCGTACGGCACGGAAGCGATCTTCTGCCCGCTCTGCGCCGTCGACCTGCGCACGGGACATCCGCTGGCCGGCGTCGTCCCGGGTCACATGAGCGCCCCGAGGCCGGTCCGAGCAGATTCGGCATTCGGCCTCTTCATCCGCCATCCCGTCGTCCGCCTGGTCCTCGGCGGCCTGCTCCTGGCCGCGGCCCTCTTCGCCATCTGGCATTTTATGGTGCGCGGGCAGCTTTGAAGTTCTGACAAACCGGCCCCGGAAGCATAGAATCCCGCCCCTTCACCCCGGTTTTCGACCTCCCCCTCCGAGGAGCCCACACCGTGATCGAAATGTCCTGCACGTGCGGCAAGAAGATCAAGGTCCCCGACACGATGGCGGGCAAGAAGGGCAAATGCCCGGGGTGCGGGATGGTGATCGAGATTTCTGCCGCCGGGCCGGCTCCGAAAAAGGACGACCTGCTTCTCGAGCTCGACGACGCGCCGAGGGGTTCGAAGCCGCCGATTGCCGCGATGTTTCCTCCGAAGCAGGAGTTGCCGGATGCATCCGCCGGGAAGAACAAGCCCGCCACGCCGAAGAAGGACGATATCGCGCTGGAGATTGGCGACGCGCCGGAACAGAAGGTGCGGCCCGTCGAGGCGTTCGGCCTGGCCGGCAAGGAGCCGCCCAAGGAAGTCAAGAAGGGCAAGAAGAGGCCCGGCATTGATGGACCGCCGGCTGGACCCAGGGGCCCTGTTCCCGACGGCATGATCGCGTGCCCGAAGTGCGGCGTGCATTACACGAAGGACACGCTCTTCTGCATGACCTGCAAGATCGACTTCGCCACGGGCAAGGAATTCGCCGGCCTTGTCGGCAAGGCGTCCTCAAAGACGCGACCGGGGGACGTCTATGACCCCAACATGCCCTTCTGGAAAATCACGCTCGGGATGCTCTACAAGCCCGCTTCCATGATGCAGTATTTCGCCGACTGGTTCGAGCGCAGGGACGTGCAGGTACAGATGGTCGGCTTCTATGTGCTGTCGTTCGTGGCGATCGCGATTGCCGCGGGCGGGAGGTCGAGCAAGGAGAGGTCGCGGGAGATCAAGGGGCCGACTGCGGAGGCGCAGATCGCGCAGATTGAGGCGGACGCGGGAACGTTTGCGCCGCATACATTCGAAAGCTGGACGAAGAGCGGCGAAGCGGGTCTCGAGGCGAACGACGGCAAACCCTACGTTTTCCGCGTCAACTCTCCCCAGGGTCCGGTCACGGCGAACGAGACATTCACGGTCAAATTCTCGTTCTGTGAGCCGGGGCCGGGAAAGGGGATCGAGGGAGACGCGTACGTCGTGCCGACGGACAGCTGGAAGGGGCCGAAGCAGGAGTGGGCCGAGTGGACAAAGGCCCGCGGCTCTTCGCAGCCCGGCGACTACGAAGCGGACCTGGACGCCGAGATGACCAACGGATCCAGCTACCAGATCCTCGTGTACGACAAGGGCGCGGACCCTGGCGAGTCGGGGGTGAAGCATCGATCGACGGTACACGTAGCCTGGGCGTCCAAGCCAGGGTGGGCGAAGCTGGTTTACGAAGATCTCGGTGACTCCGACGCGAAGAAGAAGGTGAGCGTCGAAGAAGAAGCGGCGAAGCTCGAGAAGAAGAAGGGGACGCTGTTCGCACCGGTAGATTGGAAGCGGGCCTACGACACGCGCACGGGTCGCGTCGGCCAGATCGGCGAGTTCTACTGGAAGCTCGAGAATCCGCCGGGGGATGTCGAAGCAGGGAAGAAGTTTCTCGTTTCGCTCGAGTTAGCGCTCGAGGGCGAGGACAAGAAGCCGGGTACCCCGATTGACGCGGACGTGTACGTCTACGTGTGGGGGGACTGGCTGGGCGAGGACGGCGAGCCCAAGGAACCGCCGAAGGCGCAGCAGACCTCCCCCGGAAAGTACGGATTCGAGGTCACGGCAGTCTATGACCGTGCGACGGTCGTGAACTTCGTCTTCTGCGCAAAAGGCAAGAAGCTGGCCGACGAGCTGGGATCCATCAGAGTGAGCTTCCCCACTCGCGCGGGCTGGGCGAAGACCGTGGTCGAGCGGGAACGAAAGGAATACGAGAAGGAGCACGAAAAGGACAAGCCCACCACAGTCAAGGGCAAGGCCACGAAGGCCCTGCTGGGCGGCGCGGCGATCTTCGGGGCGATCCTGGCGAACATACTCGGTTTGGCGATCACAGCCGGCGTCTGCACGCTCACCGCCAAGCTCTTCGGCGGAGGCGGCAGCTTCCTCCTCATGCTCTGCACGCTGGCGTACGTCACGGGATTCATGAATCTCCTTGAGCTCGTCGTTTTCGTCGTCCCCGCCAAGGACGTCCCGTGGATCGCCTGGATCATTGCCGTCATCACGGCCATCATGCACATGATCGCGCTGATGAAAGTCTTCGACCTCGACCTGATGACGGCGCTGCTGGCCGCGTTCGCGGCGCGGGCCATCCTGATCTTCCTCGTCGGCTGGCTCCTCATCGCGATGATGGGAACGGCCATGATGATCGGTTGATCGAATTCGACGGGGCGGGAGTCCCCTGCGGCTCCCGCCCCTGACGTTTTCCACGCGGACGTTGCAAACCTCCGCTTCCTTCCTAGAATGATCCCCCCTCGATCGCGAGAAGCGAGCCAAAGGTCCTGAGCGAGCAAAGCGGGCCAAAGGTCCTGAGCGAGCGAAGCGAGTCGAAGGGTCGAAGGATCCGTACATTCCCGGAGGCACCGTGTCCACCGCGTACAAGATGCTCGTGAACGGACAGTGGGTCGAAGCGAAGTCCGGGAAGACGTTTGGCGTGACGAATCCCGCGACGGAGGAGTCGCTCGGGACGGTGCCCGAAGCCGGCCCGGAAGATCTCGACCTGGCGGTGAAGGCGGCGCGGGCCGCGCTGGAGGGTCCGTGGGGAAAGATGAGCGCGGCGGACCGCGGGCGGCTGATCTGGAAGGCGGGCGAACTGCTGCTGGCGCGGATCGACGACCTGTCGAAGCTGGAGACCGCCAACCAGGGGAAGCCGATTTTCGAATCGTCGAAGATCGACCTGCCGTGGAGCGCGGGGTGTTACCAGTACTTTGCGGGCTGGGCGACGAAGATCTACGGCGACACGGTGACGGTCGGGGCCGGGTCGTTCAACTTCACGCTGAAGGAGCCGGTCGGAGTGATCGGCGCGATCGTGCCGTGGAATTTCCCGATCCTGATCGCAACCTGGAAGCTGGCGCCGGCGCTGGCCGCGGGATGCACCGTCGTCCTCAAGCCCGCTTCCAACACCCCGATCACGGCGCTCAAGCTCGGCGAGATTTTCACGGACGCGGGCTTCCCGCCCGGCGTCGTCAACGTGATCACCGGTCCCGGGTCGAAGACGGGCGCGGCGATGGCCACGCATCCGGGGATCGACAAGATCTCCTTCACAGGCTCGACGGAGAGCGGCGTCAAGCTCATGCAGGAGTGCGCGCCGTCGCTGAAGCGGATCACGCTGGAGCTGGGCGGCAAGTCGCCCAGCCTCGTCTTCGCCGACGCCGACCTTGACGCGGCCGTCCGCGGCGCGACCGGCGGCATCTTCTTCAACAAGGGCGAGATGTGTTCCGCGGGCTCGCGGCTCCTCGTCGAGGACAAGGTCTACGACACGGTCGTGACGAAGCTCACCGAGCGCACCGCCAAGCTGCTGCAGGGCGATCCGATGGACCCGAAGGTCCGCGTCGGTCCGCAGACGTCCGACGCGCAGCGCAAGTCGATTCTCGCGTACATCGCTTCCGGAAAAGAGCAGGGCGCCAAAGTCGTCGCCGGCGGAGAACCGTTCTCGGTGAACGGAAAAGGCTTCTTCGTCAAGCCGACGATCTTTGCCGAAGTGAAGCCCGCGATGAAGATCGCGCAGGAGGAGATTTTCGGCCCGGTGCTGGCGGTCATGCGTTTCAAGGATGCCGAAGAAGCCGTCCGGGTCGCCAACGACACCTGCTACGGCCTCGCGGCAGCGGTGTGGACGAACGACGTGAAGAAAGCGCACCGTGCGGCAAGGGCGCTGAAGGCCGGCACGGTCTGGGTCAACACCTACGGCCTGAACGATCCTGCAGTGCCGTTCGGCGGATACAAGCAGAGCGGATTCGGAAGAGACCTTGGCCGTGAGTGCCTTGAGAGCTACTTGCAGACGAAGGCCGTGTGGATGGACCTAAGTTAGTGGGTAGTGAGTAGGGGGTAGGGGGTAGGTCCTGTTACACGGAGCTGTTCCTACCCACTACCCCCTACCCACTCCCCTGTAAAACGAACCACATCTCAATAACGCAAGGAGCGCATCAAATGACGGTAGCCACAGCGAGCGCAGGAACTAAGTTAGCGAACTACAAGCCGATCGGCGACGGAGTGGCGTTGATCGAGCTCAACGATCCGCCGGCCAACACCTACACGCACGAAATGATGCTCGACCTCGACGACGCCATCCTTGCGGCCCGCTTCGACGACGACGTCTATACCGTCGTGCTGACCGGGTTTGGCGAGAAGTTCTTCTGCGCCGGCGCGAACATCAAGATGCTCGCGAGCGTCACGCCGAAATTTAAGTACTACTTCTGCCTTCACGCGAACGAGACCCTGTCGCGCATGGAGCAGACGCCGAAACTTTTCATTTCGGCGCTCAACGGACACTGCGTCGGCGGCGGCCTCGAAATCGCCATGGCCACCGACATGATCATCGCGAAGAAAAACGCAGGCAGACTCGGCCTGCCGGAAATCAACCTCGGCGTCCTCCCCGGCACCGGAGGCACCGCCCGCCTGACACGCATCGTCGGGAAGCGCAAGGCGATGGAGCTCATGATCAAGGGGGACAACTTCACCTTCGAACAGGGGAAGGAATTGGGGATCGTGACCGACATCTTCGAGGCCGAGGGTTTCATGGACAAGGTGATCGCGTTCGCGAAGAGCTTCTGCCCGCCGAACAAGGCCGCAAGGGCGGTCGGCAACATCAAGCGGTCGTGCCAGAGCGGCGCGGAGATTCCGTTCGAGAACGCGCTGACGCTCGAGCGCGAGCTGCAGCAGCAGCTGTTCCAGAGCGAGGATGCGAAGGAAGGACTGACGGCGTATGTCGACAAGCGGACGCCGAAGTTCAAGGGAAAGTAGGTAGGGGGTAGTGGGTAGGAGGCAGGAAGGAACGGCAACTTCTCCGGTGGCGTCGCGGCTCGCTGCGGCGCTACCGTTTTTTGGTGAGGTCGCATGAAAGCCTGGCGCGTCCACCAGCATGGCGGCCCCGAAGTGCTGAAGGAGGAGACTCTTCCCGATCCCTCCCCTGCTGCCGACGAGGTCGTCGTCGAGGTCAAGGCCTGCGCGCTCAACCACCTCGATTTGTGGGTTCGCAAAGGCGTGCCGGGACACAAGTTTCCGCTTCCGATCATTCCGGGCTGCGACATCGCTGGGGTTGTGAAGGAAGCGGGGGCAGTGGTGAAGAACTGGAGGGCCGGGGACAAGGTCGTGGTCTCGCCCGGATTCGGCTGCAACGCTTGCGAGGCTTGCGCCGAGGGGAACGACAACCTGTGCCGCGAGTACGGGATCATGGGCGAGACGCGCGACGGTGGCTACGCGCAGTACGTGCGCGTCCCGGCGCGGCTGCTGCTGCCGCTTCCCGAGGGGCTCTCCTTCGAAATCGCCGCCGCGGCTCCGCTCACGATGCTCACGGCGTGGCACATGCTGATCGGCCGCTGCGGCTTGCGCGCCGGCGACGACGTGCTGGTGCACGCGGCGGGAAGCGGCGTGGGGAGCGCGGCGGTGCAGATTGCGAAGCTGCACGGCGCGCGGGTGTGGGCGACGGCGTCGACAGATGCGAAACGCGCGAAGGCGGTGGAGCTGGGGGCGGACGGCGCATTCGGGTACGAGACGTTCGTCGAGGAGGTGCGGAAGCGGACGTCGAAGCGCGGGTGCGACATCGTGTTCGAGCACGTGGGGACGGCGACGTTCGAGGGGAGCCTCAAGTGCCTGGCGAAGGGCGGGCGGGTGGTGACGTGCGGCGCGACGACGGGGGCGGACGCGAAGTTCGACCTGCGGCTCGTGTTTTTCAAGAGCCTGTCGATCCTGGGTTCGACGATGGGGAGCCGCGGCGAGCTGATGCGGGCGATGCGGCTGGTCGGGCTGGGGAAACTGAAGCCGGTGGTGGATCGAGTGATGCCGATGGCGGAGGTGAGGAAAGCGCACGAACTGATGGAGAAGCGGGAGCAGTTCGGGAAGGTGGTGGTGGTGCCGTGAGACGGGTTTGAAGACGCCCGCGCTACATTCATTCCATAATTCATAATTAATAATTCTAAATTATTAATTATAAATTAAGCAGTTGTCGCAAGCCCTGCACCTACTCCATTCACGAGATCCCACGTGGCCTATTCAGCCATCCTCGTCGAAGTCACCGACCGTCTCGGCGTCATCACCATCAACCGCCCCGACGTCCGCAACGCCATCGACCTCACCGTCGTCACCGAGCTGACCGCCGCGCTGGACGAGCTGAAGGACAAGATCGGCTGCCTCATCATCACCGGCGCCGGCGACAAGGCGTTCGCGGCGGGGGCCGACATCGCGCAGCTCCGCGATCGGAACCGCGACGACGCCCTCAAGGGAATCAACACTCGCATGTTCCGCGCGGTCGAGGACTTCCCCTTCCCCGTCATCGCCGCGATCTGCGGTTTCGCCCTCGGCGGCGGCTGCGAGCTTGCGATGGCTTGCGACCTGCGCGTCGCGGGCGAGTCGTCGAAGTTCGGGCAGCCCGAGGTCGGCCTCGGGATCATCGCGGGCGCGGGGGCGACTTACCGGCTCGCGCGGCTTGTCGGCGCCGGGCGCGCGAAGGAGCTGCTCTTCACGGGGAGAATCATCGACGCGAAGGAAGCGGAGCACATCGGCCTCGTGAACAAGGTCGTCCCCGACGTCGACGTCCTCAAGACCGCAAAGGCGCTCGCCGCCGACATTCTCAAGAACGCGCCGCTCGCCGTCCGGCTCACAAAATGGTCGATCAACGCGACCCTGCGCGCCGGTGAGCCGGACACCGCGATCGAACAGCTCTCGCAGGCCGTCCTGTTCGAAACCGAGGAAAAGAAAAAGCGCATGACCGACTTCCTGGAGAAGCGCAAGAAGTGAGCCTGACCGTCATCACGGTGATCGTGCTCGCCGCGTTCGGCGGCGCGTACCTCGTCTATTCGCGCCTGCTGGTGCGGACGTTCGCGCTCGACGACGCGAAGCGCACGCCGGCGCACGAGCTGAACGACGGCGTCGACTACTGCCCGACGTCGCAGGGCATGCTCGCCGCGCAGCACTTCTCCGCCATCACCGCCGCCGGCCCGATCGTCGGCCCGATCACCGCCGGCCTCATGTTCGGCTGGCTTCCGGCGCTCCTCTGGATCGTCCTCGGCTGTATCTTCATCGGCGCCGTTCACGATTTCTCGGCGCTCGTCGCGTCGGTTCGCCACAAGGCGCGATCGGTCGCCGAGGTCATGCGCGAGCACACGTCGGGCCGCGCGTATTACGTCTTCCTCACGTTCATCTGGCTCTCGCTCATGTACGTCGTCGTCGCGTTCACCGACCTGACCGCGAAGGCGTTCCTCGCAAAAGATCCCGTGCTCGGTTCCATCGGTCCGGGCGTCGCTTCCTCGTCCGTCATGTACCTCGCGCTGGCGTTCGTGCTCGGCGTCTGCCTGAAGAAAGGCCTGAAGACGCGCGCCGCGACGCTGATCTTCGTCCCGCTCCTGTTCGGCATCGTCTGGTTCGGCCAGAAACTCCCGATCTCGCTGCCGCAGTTCGGCTCGCTCGGCCAGCACCGCGCGTGGGAACTCCTCATCCTCGTCTACTGCGGCTTCGCCTCCGTCGCCCCGCTCTGGTCGCTCCTCCAGCCCCGCGGCTTCCTCGGCGGCTGGTTCCTCTACGTCACCATCGGCGCGGGCCTCCTCGGCCTTCTCTTCGGCTCCTTCTTCTTCGACAGCGGATTCACCACCACCTACCCCGCCTTCCTCGGCTGGGGCACCGGCGCAAAGTTCCTCTTTCCCTTCCTCTTCGTCACCATCGCCTGCGGCGCCTGCTCCGGGTTCCACGGCATCGTCTGCTCGGGCACGACCTCCAAGCAGATCGACAAGGAAGGCCATGCCCGCGCCGTGGGCTACGGCTCGATGCTGGGCGAAGGGATCGTCGCCGTGATCTCGCTGGCGTGCGTCATGATCCTCGCGAAGGGCGCCAAGGGGACTCCGGACGCCGTCTACGCAAAGGGAATCGCAAATTTCCTGCGCATCTTCGGAATCCCGACCGGCATCGCCGTCTCCTTCGGCACGCTCGCCTTCGCCACCTTCATCTTCGACACGCTCGACGTCTGCACCCGACTCGGCCGCCAGATCTTCTCCGAACTCTTCGGCATCAAGGGAAACCTGGGCCGTTGCCTGGGGACCGTCGTTACCCTGGGAATCCCGGCGTACTTCCTCATGGGCGCCACCGGCGACGCCTGGAAAACCTACTGGCTCGTCTTCGGCACTTCCAACCAGCTCCTCGCCGGCCTCACGCTCCTCGGCATCACCGTCTGGCTCATTCAGTCGAAGAAATCCGCCTGGTTCGTCGGCCTCCCGATGGCGTTCCTGATCGCGACGACCATGACCTCGCTCGTGCTCTTCATCAGGGACGCCTTCGCTTCCGCCGCCGGCCTTCAGGCCCGCCAGGTCGGCGTCGTCGCGGCCGTGCTTCTCATTCTGTCGGTCTGGCTTGTCGTCGAGGCGACGATGGCGATGACCAAGGCGGCGTCGAGAAGGCCGGCGGCGGCATGAACCCTCGCGAAATCACCCAGGAGATCGAATGAGCAAAATCACCGTCATCGGCGCCGGCACCATGGGCCACGGCATCGCCCAGGTCGCCGCCCAGGCCGGGTTCGACGTCGCGCTCTTCGACATCAAGGACGAATTCGTGCAGAAGGGGCTCTCGAAGGTGAACGAAAACCTCGCGAAGGGCGTCGAGAAGGGAAAGGTGACGCCCGCGGACCGCGACGCGGCGCTCGCCCGGCTGCACCCCTCGACCGACCTGAAATCCGCGTGCGACGGGATCGTTCTCGCGGTGGAAGCGGCGCCCGAGAAGATCCGCATCAAGCACGACATCTTCGAGCAGCTCGACCGGTTTTCACCGGCCGAAGCGATCCTCGCCACGAACACTTCGAGTCTCTCGGTCACCGAAATCGCGCGCGCCACGAAACGCCCGTCGCACGTCTGCGGGATGCACTTTTTCAACCCGCCGCACATCATGAAACTGCTCGAAATCGTGCGCGCGGCCGACACGTCCGACGCGACCGTCGCAAAAGCCCGCGAATTCGGCGCGAAGTTCGGCAAGGACAGCATCCTCGTCAAGGACGCCCCCGGATTCGCTTCCAGCCGCCTCGGCGTCTGCGTCGGCCTCGAGGCGATGCGCATGCTCGAGCAGGGCGTGGCCAGCGCCGAGGACATCGACAAGGCAATGAAGCTCGGCTACGGCTTCCCGATGGGCCCGCTCGAGCTGACCGATCTGGTCGGGCTCGACGTGCGTCTCGACATCGCGACCTACCTGCACGCCGAGCTCAAGAGCGAAGTCTTCCGTCCGCCGGAGATCCTGAAGCGGCTCGTCTCCGAGGGAAAACTGGGCAAGAAATCGAAGCAGGGATTTTATAAGCACTAATCCTTTCCCTTTCCCTTTCCCTTTCCCTTTCCCGTTCCCGCCCCCAAGCCACCATCTCCCTCACCCTCCACCTCGAACAACGCGGCCAAGGCTCCCCCACCGTCTGGCTCCACGGCTGGTCCGCCGAAATCGGCGTCTGGCGTGACTTTGCGGATTTCCCGGGCCGAAGCTCCATCCTCCTGGACCTGCCCGGCCACGGCGCATCCGCGTGGACCCCGGATTGGACCCTCGACTCCCTCGCGCGCGACGTCCTCGCTCACCTCGACGCCCCCGCCGATTTCGTCGGCTGGTCCCTCGGCGGCGTCCTCTCCCTCGCCTGCGCCCTCGCCGATCCGTCCAAAGTCCGCTCCGTCGCCATCCTCGCCATGTCGAACTTCGGCGGCGAGCGCGCCGAGCGGATGCGCGACTCGCTCGCGCTCGACCGGCTCCGCGCCCTCGCCGAGTTCTACCGGCTCGTCTGGAGCGACGCGGACCGCCGGCAGCCGGGGTTCGACGAGTTGCAGAAGGAACTCGCGGTGAAGCGGCGCATCCCCTCCGTCGAGGCCATGGTCGGCACCTACAACATATTCAGCGCGGGCCTCTCGACGCTCCCTCTCGAAAACGTCGCGTGCCCCGTCCTCGTCGCGCACGGCACGGGCGACGGCGTTTCCCCCCTCGACCGCGCCGCCGAAACCGTGAAACGCATTCCCCGCTCGCGCCTCGTCCCCGTCGACGGAGCCGGCCACGTCCCCTTTCTCACCTTCCCCGAGAAGTGCCGCGAAATCCTGCGCGACTTCTGGTCCAATCCAGCCTCGCGCTAGCGCCCCATGCCCACCCTCCTCTGCGATTGCGGCCACCGCTTCCCCGCCGGCCCCGGCGCGCCGTGCGCCCAGTGCGGCAAGGGCACCCCTAAGATCGAGGCGACCGCGGTCTGCGCATGCGGAGAGGTTTTCGCGGGAAGCGCCTTCTGGATCTACCGCGAAATCACCTGCGGAAAATGCGGGAACCAGTTCGAGCTGCACGTCCCTGAGGAAGCGCGCCTCGCGGTGGTCACGCGCGCAGAATCGGGCGCCAAGGCCTCGCCGGCGAGATGGGCGTTCCTCGCGTTCGTCATCCCGCTCTTCCTCCTGCTGCTTAAACCCGACGACATCGAAGCGCGCATCAAGGAGACCGCGAAGGAGCACCCGCGCGCCGAACGCCTCCTCGAAATGGAGGAAGACCCGGACGAGGTTCTCGAAGAACTCCCGGGGAAAAAAATCCTCGGCGCCTGGCTCCCGCGCGATTCTTCCCTCCCCTGGGCCCTCACGATCCTCGCCGTCGGCGCGTTCGCCGTCTCATTCCGCTTCCTCGTCCCCGCCGGCCGCGCCACCTGGAAACAGCTCGGCCTCGTCTCCCTGTTCACGGGCACCGCCGGCATCTTCGGCCTCCTCTCCCTACAGGGCATCGCCTTCAGCGGCGAAGGCGGCATCCTCCTCATCTTCGCCCTCATGTACATCCTCGCTCTCCACCCCGCCGTCGGTTTCGCCGGCAAACTCGTCGGCTTCACCCTCGGCGTCGGTCTCCTCGAGGAAGGATGCAAGGCCGTCCCGCTCATCTGGCGCTTCGGCGGCGGCAACTCACGCCTCGACCTGCGCGGCGCCGCCGCCTGGGGAATCGCCAGCGGCGCCGGCTTCGGCCTCAGCGAGGCCCTCCATTACTCCCTCGACATGTACAACGGCCTCTCTCCCGCCTCCATCTACCTCGTCCGCTTCGCCTCCTGCGTCGCCCTTCACGGCGCCTGGGCCGGCACCAGCGCTATCCTCATGTGGAAATGGCAATCGGCGATGGCGGACTCGTGGGGGAAGCGGCTCGGCGCGATCGCCGCGTCCCTCCTCGGCCCGATGGTGCTTCACGGCCTGTACGACGCGCTTCTGACCAAAGAGCACGAAATCGCCGCGACGCTCGTCGCACTCGGCAGCCTCGCATGGTTCCTGTGGCTGTACGGCCGCGCGGACAGGATTGAAGCGCGGGTGCCGGGGCTGGCGGTGTGAGGTTTGAGATCGGGTGAAAGTCCGGGGGTGCGCACCGATAGAATCTCCGTATGATCAATACCCAAGCGCAGGCCAGGAGTCGCTTCCGTTCGCTGAAGAGAATCTGCTTGAACGGGCTCCTGCTCCTGTGCGTCGGGGGATGTGCAGCCCGGGGAACAGTCGTTGCCCACAGCGAACCGCGCGTCGTTTCCGAAAGCGAAAGCCGGCTCGTTGTTGAGTCGCAACACCATGATGACGGGAGCGTCTCGCTTCTCGTGATTCGCGAGACGGATCGCGTCCTCGAAATGGAGTACTGGAAAGAGAACGCCTTGCGCGGCGCCGGGATGTGGTCGTGCGCCGTGGCCTCGAGCGACTGCGGCTGGTGGCAGTTTCTGGATCCCCGATTCGTCGTGACCGTCGTTGCCGGCACCTATTACGTCGTACTCGGAATGGCGGAGATCATCCAATACGTGGTGGCTAGGGCGA
Source organism: Planctomycetota bacterium (assembly GCA_009773755.1). GTDB lineage: Bacteria > Planctomycetota > MHYJ01 > WSZJ01 > WSZJ01 > WSZJ01. Next base: position 20,425 of record WSZJ01000032.1, read on the forward strand.
TCCACGGCATCGCCTCGATTATGCCGGGGCCGGAAACCGGGCAAATCTCAAAAGCGGGCCTTCAGTCCGGCGACCAGTTCATATTGCGGTGGAAGGAGACGATACGGCAGCCGATCCCGTCCGTCACTCTGGTCCCCGCCTGCGGCTCCGGCGCGCTTCTGCTCGGACCGCAGCCGGAGGATGGGTACCGCCTCGATCCCGCCCTGGTCGAACGCCTGGGAGGAAGAGGAGCTCAGTTCGTCGTGAGCGACGGCGAGCTCTCCGTAACGGGGACTCTCGGAAACACCCGGTGATTTCGAATGACTGAGTATCGCCAGATCAGTACGTCGCATTCCGCGTTGCGGCGAATGCTGCGTGCGTGCCTGTGCGTAGGCGCCCTGATTGCAGCGGTCGGCTGTTCCGGCCGCACGGTCGTCGTTCACGACGAACCGAAACTCATTTCTGAAGGCAAAGAGCGACTCGTCGTCGAAACCGCTGTTGAGCCCGACGAGCGCATCCGCCTGCGCGCTTTCCGCGAGCGAGAAAGTGTGTTCGAGCAGCACTACTGGCGCGTCCAGGAGTCGTCCGCAAGCTCGCCGCTGATTGCGCCCGCCGGCTCGACGGAAATCGCGGCGACCTCAGAAAACGATCCCGATCCCGATGCCCTCATGTGGGGTGGTTTGGCAGCCGTGGTCCTGGGCCTGTTTATCGTCTTCGTCGCGGTCGTCGTACCCGTTTATTACTTCGGCATCGCCGCGCAGGGGGCCGCGACTTTTCTGAGCGTCACTGCAGATGATCAGCGAACGACCATTGAGCGCGTCGAGACGGTGCGGCATCCGAGCGCCTACGTCACCCTGGAACGCTCTGCCGGTGGCGAGCGACTCGATCTTGGTCCCCAGCCTGAACACGGATGGATCCTGACGCCGGAAATCTTGCGCATCATGGGAGGCAAGGGAGCGGAAGTCGTCGTGCGCGATGGCCCGCTGTCGGTCACCGTCACGCTCGGTTCCCGCTGATCGCAGTCTTACGGCGCTTCAAGCTATCATCCTCGCCATGAGAACTCTCGTCGTCCTGCTCGCCGCGGCTTCCCTCACCACTGCCGAACCTGCGCTGGCCGATTTCGAAGGGGCTGATTCGGCGAAAGCCTGGACCGCGGACGCAGGCGATGTCTCGCGCGTCGAGGGACCTGTGCACGCGGGAAGCGGCGCGCTCCGATGGAAGACGCCGAAGGAAGGGACGAAACTGCAGTTCGGCGGGCTCAAGGGCGACCTGACGAAGAACCGCGCGGTCCGTTTCTTCGCGTGGCTCGAAGGAACCGTCGAGCGCGACCTCACGCTGCGCATCCACACGAAAGGCGGCGACTTCTGGCGGCGGTTTTCGCTTCGGCCCCAGGTCTGGTCGGAGGTCGTCGTTCCGTTCTACCAGTTCCGGCAGGACGCTTCGCCGCTCTGGAGCCGCGCGGAGGGATTCGCGATCGTGGCGCGCAAGCCGCTGGCGATCGTGCTGGACGACCTGTCGCTCGTGGAGGGCGGCGAGCACCCGCAGATCGAGCCTGCGGCGGCGCTGATCGAGCGCGTCTTTCCCGGCCGCGAGCCGGCGATTTCCCTGTCGGACAACTTCCGCGTCTTCACCGACGCGCCCCTCGACGCCGCTGCAGTTTCCGCGCGCCTCGAAGAGGGGCTCGGGCGCTTCCGCAAGATCTTCGGCGTGGAAGAACCGCTGGCGTGGCCGGTGACGCTGATCGTGCGGACGACGCCGGAGGAGTACCGCCGGACGGCGGTAGAGACCGCGCGCGACGTCTACGGCGGCGACCTCAGTGCGCCGACGGCCGGCGGCTTCACGTTCTACGAATATTCGTTCACGTCCTACGACGAGAAGCAGGGAGCGACTCGTCCTGTCTTTCTGCACGAGGCCTGCCATCAGCTCGTCTCCCGGCTGCTCCATTTTCAGGGCCCCAACGGGGCGCTCTGGATCGAGGAGGGACTCTGTTACTTCATGCAGAACGAATTCACGCCGATCGAGAACGCGAAGGACGAAGCGCTGAAGATGTTCGAGAACCCGAAGCGCCCGCGGCTGGCGAGCTTCGACGCAAAGCAGAGGATTGACTCGGGTGCGGAGAATCTGACGGCGTTCCTGGTGACTCAATACATGTTGAAGGGTCCCCACGCCGCCCAATGGAAGGATTATGTCGAGGCCCTGCGCGAGAACGACACGAATCTCCTGAAGGCGGCGCAGGAGGCGTTTGGCGTGAAACCGGAGGCGTTCGAGCAGGAGTACGAGGAGTACACGCGGAAGTGGGCGGCGGAGAAGTAGTTCACGCGACAATGCCTGGTACGAATTGCTCGAAGCTACGATTTGCCGTCGCTGAATGAATCAGCTCGGTCACTTTTATTCTCTTTCATTCTCTTTTATTCGCGACCCGTCGTTGTTTTTGGCCTGCCATCCCGCGGCTTGAGAGAAAAACAACGACGGGTCGCGAATAAAGGAGAATAAAAGCGAATGGGATTCGCGCGGAATTGCCTGGGAGTCAGCGGATGAACGCCTCGGCCTCGGCGATTTCCTTCTCCGACAGCTTCGCGACCAGCTCCGCGGGCCTCGGCGGCACGTAGATGCAGTACGGCTCGCTCGCGAGCACATCCCCAGTCACCCCGTACGCGCGGCTCCGCGACCCGCCGCAGACATCGCGGAAATCGCACCAGCCGCACTTCCCTTTCAGCTTGGAATAGTCGCGCATGTCGGTGAAGAGCGGGTCGTTGCGGTAGATGTCGACGAGCGAGCGCTCGCGGACGTTGCCGCCGGCGACAGGCATGAAGCCGCTGGGGCAGACGTCGCCGGTGTGGCCGATGAAGACGAAGCCGTTGCCGTCGTTGACGCCTTTGGCGGAGCGGCCGACGTCGCCGAGGGAGAAGCCCGGGGTCGCGGAGAGGCGCGTGAAAATCTTCGGCCTTGAAGGATCGGCGGCGCCCTCGGCGGCCATGCGCTGGACGACCACCCGCCTGTAATGCTGCGCCGCCGTCGTCTTGATGTCGAACGGAAGCGTCTTCGTCCAGTCGTAGATCTTGTTCAGCATCACCTCGTGTTCGCGTGCCGAGCAGATGTCGCTGCGCAGCCCGCGGCCGACCGGCACGAGGAAAAACACCGCCCATAGCGCGATGTTGAGCGTCTTCAGCAGGTCCGCCAGCGGATCGAAGTCGTCGAAGTTCAGCTTGCAGACCGTCGAGTTGATCTGCACCGGCATGTCGCACTCGCGCGCACGCTTGATCGACGCGATCGTCCAGTCGAATGACCCCGCCACTTTGCGGAACTCGTCGTGCACCTTCGCGTTCGACCCGTCCAGCGACACCGCCAGCCGCGACAGCCCGTGCTCCTTCAGCCGCTTGATCACCTCCGGCGTCATCAGCCGCGTCCCGCTCGGCGTCAGCGTCGTCCGCAGCCCCTTCGCCACCGCATAGTCGATCAGCTCGAACAAGTCCGGCCGCTTCAACGGATCCCCGCCCGTGATCACGAACAGCGGCTGCCCGAACTCCGCGATCTGGTCGATCAGCCGTTTCCCCTCCGCCGTCGAAAGCTCCCCCGAATCCCGCCACGGCCTCGCCTCCGCACGGCAATGCACGCACGCCAGGTCGCAGGCCTGCGTGACTTCCCAGATGACGATGAAGGGGTTCTTGGTGAAATCGACGTCGAGCATCGGCGGCTTGCCGGTGCGCGCGCCCTTTTCGGGGGGGAGAAGCTGCATAAACAGGAGTCTAGAGTTGATCGGTGAAAACGTGAAGTGCGCAACGGCAGTTGCGAGTTGCGGGTTGCGGGTTGCGAGGAACGGCAACCTCCTGACGCCGGCGGCTCAGGCCATCAGGTCGAGCACGTACCCGAGCATCTCGCTCTGCACCTTGAGGGCCTTCAGGTTCAGTTTGAAGGCGGCGCCCGCTTCGATGAAGGTCACGAAGTCTTCTGCGATGTCCGGATCGCCCGTTTCCGTTAAGCCCGCGGCCTGAACGCCGCCGCCAAACGTGGTCGCAAGATCCACCCGCTGCGAGACATAGCCGGGCGTCGTGGTGTTGGCGACGTTGCCCGCCGCTGCGGCGATCTGCAGCGAGGACGCGTTGACAGCAGAAATGGAAGAGGTGAACACGCGAGGTATGGTATCAGATGAGGCCATGCCCTTCTCGACCCTCTCCGTCGGCCCGTTCGTCCGCGGCCTCTTCGACGACGACACGGACCGGCGGACGCTGGATCTCGACGGGCAGCAGGTGAGCTCGACGTTTTTCGACCCGACGCTGGGCGGGGACGAGCTGGCGGTCGCGCAGCGGTCGCTCGTGGACGCGCGCCCGCGCGAGTTCGGCGGGTGCGTTCACGTTCGCGCCTGCCCCTCGGCGATCGGCTGGCTCCCGGCGTCGCGGAAGGCGGGCGAAGGAGAGACGGGCTCGTTCGCCGGCCTCGCCGCGACGCTTCCCAGCATCGCCCGCGACCCGGCGTGGTTCCCTCGCGCCGCCTACGCCCGCTTCCTCAGCGGCCTCGGCCTCGACGCGGAGAAATCGCTCGCCGCAATCCCGCCGATCGACCCGCACGACTCCGAGCGCGTCTTTCGGCACGCGTACCTTCGCTTCTTTTCATTCGGCCGCCTCCGGCTCCCCGCGTGGAAAGAAATCGGCGCCCTGATCCTCGCCCGCGAACTCCGTCCAAGGACCGCGGAACTCGAGGAGATCGCCCTCGCGGCCGAGCGCGCGCGCCGGGCCACCGCAGTGATCGCTGAGGTGGCGGAAGCGCCTCCTGGCGACTCCGTGCACGTCGTGGAGCACCTCGACATCACCGGTTTTCCGGATTTCTTCGCGCTCGCGATCTCGCCAAAGGGAGATGCGTGGGCGCCGGTCGGGCGAGGTTGCTGGGGGCGGCTCGAAGTCTAGTTCCCAACCGAACGGTCGGCCGCTACCCTCCCCGCTCAATGCCGCGCCCCTTCGCCACCGCCATCGTCGCGATGTCCCTCGACGGCAAGATCGCCACGCGCGACCGCGACGACACGGCCTTTTCGTCGCGCGCCGACCGGCGCTTTCTCAACGAGAAGCGTGCCCAGTCCGATGCGCTCGTCGTCGGCGCCGGCACGGTCCGCGCGGGCGACCCGCCGATGCGCGTCTCGCCGCGCTCGCTTCTCAAAGGCCGCCCCGAGCCGCTCCGCGCCGTCGTGTCGCGCCTCTGCCTCCTGTCCCCCGACCTCAAGGTCTTCGGCGCCGGCACGAAGACGCTCGTCTTCACCTGCGAGGACGCTTCCCCGGGCGCCCGCAAGGCGCTTGCCGGCGTCGCAGACGTGCGCGTATCGCCGGGAAGCGTCGTGCGCGCTTCCGAAGTGCTGGAAGCGCTGGGAAAGCTCGGGGCGAAGCGGGTGCTGATCGAGGGCGGCGGCGAGCTGATCTGGGCGTTCCTCGAGGAGGACCTGCTCGACGAAATCCACGTGACGCTCTGCCCCGTCGCAATCGGCGGCCAGTCTGCGCCGACACCGGCGGGGGGCGCCGGGTTTGACGCGGCAACGCTCAAGCGCGCGAAGCTGCTCGACTCGCGGCGAGAAGGCGACGAGCTGTTCCTCCACTATTCTTTCCGACGCTGACTTCTTGCTCGCCTGCCTGCCCGCTCGCCTGCCTGCCCGCTCGCACATATACTCCGCCGCGTGAACCAGGGTGCGATCCAGAAGCGCTGGAAAACGATGCGGATCTACGATTTCCTCGGGATCCGGGTCGATTCGGCGGGAGGCCGGAAGGCGCGGCTGCGGCTTCCATGGCGGCCGGAATTGACGCAGCCGCTTGGATACGTCCACGGCGGGATCATCGCGACGCTCGCCGACGCCGCCGCGGGCTGGGCGCTTTTCCCGGAAGTCGAGCGCGCCGAGGGCTGCACGACGCTTCAGATGCAGGTGAACTTCCTCGCGCCCGTCGTGAAGACCGACATGGTGGCCGTTGCGAAGATCGTTCGCCTCGGCCGCACGACGGCGCTCATGGACGTCGAGGTGAAAACCGGCCGCACCCTCTGCGCGAAGGCGCTCGTCACCTATCACATCAAGCGATGACAGTTCACGGCGCCATCGCCGTCGTCCGCCGGGGCGGGAAGATCCTGATCGCGAAGCGGCCCGCGGGGAAGCACCTGGCCGGGTACTGGGAATTCCCCGGCGGCGCGGTCGAGCCCGGGGAGACCGCGGAGGAGGCGGTGAAGCGCGAGTTGCGCGAAGAGACGGGGCTCGAGATCGAGATCACGGGGCGCGCCGATCCGATCGACTGGGACTACGGGCACAAGCAGGTGCATCTCGATGTTTTTATTTGCGAGGCGCCGGGGACGGACGAGCCGCGAGCGCTGGGCGGCGAAGAAGTCCGGTGGGTCTCACCGGCGGGGCTTAAGGAGCACGAATTCCCTCCGGCCAACGCCGCGCTCGTTCGCAGCCTCTCCGCTGAATAACTACTTCAGCATCCGCAGGTCCAGCTTGAACCGCTCCGGCGACGCAATCACGAGTCGCCGCGCGTCCGGGTGCTCGGGGTTCAAGACCAGGTTTGTTGCGTGCGGGACGATGACGGAAGGGACTCGCAGTAGGGGCGTATGCCGCTTCTCGAGCCATGCGGCTCCGATCCGGCGCGTTGAGGGGCACGGTGGATTGCGCTTCCAGTTCGGAGGCAGGGAACGTACCTCCACTTCCTGGATCCGGATCGAATCCGGAATTTCCACCCTGATGAAGGCGAAGTGATGCTGAACCTGGGCGGGGTCCAGATGGACCCACATTTCAAGGACGGCAAGTCCGGAGCTCTCGGCGAGGTAGACGACTCCCCGCCCTGCCGGATTCCAGCGACCTGGGTCTCGCCTTGCGCCTTCACCCGTCATCGCTGCGTGGCGCCACGACCACTTCACGAGTCTCCAGGCCTGGATCACGCGAGATCGCCGTGCTCGATTCGGCCGAGGAGATGCAGGACTTCGCTCGTGCCTGCTTCGGTACGGAGCAGGGATAGCGGCGTGCGTCCCCCGAGTCCGTACTGGGGGGCCGCAAGCCACTGACGGCCGCCGGCGGGACTCTCCATGACCTCCGCGGCTCGCCCAACAACCTGCGCGAAGCGGTAGAGCCGGTCGCTGAGCACAGGCTCAAGCGGGGCCGATTTGCGGCGTTCGGCACGAGTCAGGGTCCGAAGGTGGACCCCGAGAATCCCGGCGAGTTGTCCAGGAAGGACCCCGGCGATCCTCTCGACGCGCCGAAGAGATGTTCGTGGCAGACCCCGTGAGATGCGGTCGTGGTAGTCAACGGCCGTTGCGGCGCGGGGCATCGTGATGCCCAGCATGTCACTGACTGCGACAGTTGCGCTCATGGACAAATGTCAATACATGGCATGACGTCTGTCAAGAGCCGTCATCCGTGTTCCTCCAGCCACCTCTCGCAGTCGATCGCCGCAGCGCACCCCGTCCCCGCCGCCGTAACCGCCTGCCGGTAGCGCGAATCCGAAACGTCGCCGCACGCAAATACACCCTCGACGCTCGTGTACGTGTGCTCCTTCAGCTTCACGTACCCCTTCTCGTCCAGCGCCACCTGCCCCGCGAACACCTTCGTATTCGGCTCGTGGCCGATCGCGAGAAAGACGCCGTCCGCGCGGAAATCCGTCACGGCCCCGGTCTTCGTGTCCTTCAACTTCACGCCGCGCACTCGGTCGTCGCCGTAAATTTCCTCCACAGCCTTGTTCAGCTGCCACGCGACTTTGGGATTCGCGCGCATCCGGTCGATCATGATCCTGGAAGCGCGGAATTCCTCGCGCCGGTGGACGAGCGTGACCTTCGAGGCAAAACGGGTGAGAAAGTTCCCTTCTTCCATCGCGGAGTCCCCGCCGCCGACGACGACGAGCTCCTTCCCCTTGAAGAGCGCGCCGTCGCACGTGGCGCAGGCGGAGACGCCCTTGTTCGCGAATTTGAGTTCGCTCGGAAGGCCGATGTACTTGGCACGGGCGCCGGTCGCGAGGATGACCGCCCTCGATTCGTGCAGTGTGTCGCCGACCCAGACCTTGAAGGGGCGCTTCGAGAAATCGACTTTCGTGACGACGTCTTCGCGGCAATCCGTGCCGAAGCGTTTGGCCTGGGCGCGGAATTTCTCCATGAGGTCGGGCCCCTCGACGCCCTCGGGGAAGCCGGGGTAATTTTCGACTTCGGACGTGATCATGAGCTGGCCGCCGGTCTGGGGTTCGGGCGGCTTCGCGTAGGGATCGCCCTCAAAGAGGACGGGTTTCAAGCTTGCGCGCGAGGTGTAGATGGCCGCCGTGAATCCGGCAGGACCGGATCCGATGATGATCACGTTGTGAACGATGCTCACGAAGTCTCCTTGTTCAGTGCCCTCGCCCTTGCCCTTGCCCTTGCCCTCGCCCTTGCCCTCGCCGTTCCTCGCAACTCGCAACCCACAACTCGCAACTCACTTCACCATCGCCATAACCTCCTTCACCATCGCCTCAATCCCCGGCCACGCTTCCGCCGCATCCTTCGCGCACATGTAAGCCGGCGTCGTCACGATCCGGTTCTTTCGGTCGACCACCGCCTGCGCGGCGGTCGCTGTTTTGTGCTTTGCTCCCATCGATTCCAGAGCCTTCGCCGTCCCCGCGTCATTGCCGATGGTCAGCTCCGGATGCGCATCGCCGCCGAAAATCTTTGCGACAAGCGCGGGGGCGATACATGCCGCGCCGATCGGCTTTCCTGCTGCATGCAGGTCGCGTAACAGTTTCGCCGTCGGTTCGTTGACCTTGCAGTTGGCGCCGTCCACCGCGAAGGTGCAGAGATTCTTCGCGGCTCCGAAACCGCCTGGGAGGACCGCCGCGTCGACGTCTTTCGCCGCGACCTTCGCGATGTCCGTGATCCGGCCGCGCGCGATGCGGGCGGATTCGACAAGCACGTTGCGTTTCTCTCCGGGCTTGCCGGTCGCATGGTTGACGCTCGTGAATTCCATGTCGGGCGCGCAGCAGACGACTTCGGCGCCGGCCTGCTGAAGGGCAAGGAGGCAGAGGACCGATTCGTGGATCTCCGCGCCGTCCTGGACTCCGCAGCCGGAAAGGACCAGTGCGATTTTGGGCATGGTGGGCTCCTTTTCAACGCTGTTGCCTTTCCCTTTCCCGTTCCCTTTCCCGCGTGGCAGGTCAATTGCATTCGATCGCGGGAAAGGGAACGGGAAAGGGAACGGCCTAAAGACCGATCGACACGTGCTTCACCTCAACGTACTCCTCGATCCCCCACTTCCCGCCTTCCCGCCCGATTCCACTTTCCTTCATCCCACCGAACGGCGCCTGCGGGACGCCCGGCGACGGGTCGTTCGCGCCGATGATGCCGTACTCCAGCGCCTCCGCGACACGAAACAGTCTCGAGGCGTCTTTCGTGTAGAAGTACGCCGCGAGCCCGTACGGTGTGTCGTTCGCAAGCCTCACGACCTCTTCCTCCGTCTTGAACGCCACGACCGGCGCCACGGGCCCGAACGTCTCCTCGCGCAGCACCTTGGCCTCCGGCGGCACGCCCGTCATGACCGTCGGCTCGAACCACCTTGCGTCCTTCACCCTCCCGCCGCACAGGATCTTCGCCCCGTGCCGCCTCGCGTCCTCGACGTGTTCGATCACCTTCTTCATCCCGCTTTCGTCGATCATCGGCCCGACCTGCGTCTTTTCGTCCAGGCCGTCGCCGAGCACGAGGGCCGAAGCGCGTTCCACGAGCTTTTTCGCGAACGCGTCGTGAACTTCCTGCTGCACGTACACGCGATTCGCGCAGATGCAGGTCTGTCCCGAATTACGGAACTTGTTCGAAACGCAGCCGTCGGCGGCGCGGTCGAGATCGGCGTCGGCGAAGACGATGAAGGGAGCGTGGCCGCCGAGTTCGAGCGAGACGCGCTTGAGCCCGTCGGCCGCGCCGCGCATCAGGAGCTTGCCGACTTCGGTGCTCCCTGTAAACGCGATCTTCCGCACTTTCGGATGAGCGAGCATCTCCTTCGCGATCGATTCCGGATTTCCCGTGATCACGTTCAGCACGCCAGCGGGCAGTCGTGCTTCCTCGAACAACTCCGCCAGCGCGAACGCCGACAGCGGAGTCTGCTCCGCGGGCTTGATGACCACTGCGCACCCCGCCGCGAGCGCGGGCGCGATCTTGCGCGTGACCATCGCCGCGGGAAAATTCCAGGGCGTAATCGCCGCAACGACGCCCAGCGGCTGCTTCAGCACAAGGTGCCGCTTCCCCGCCACGCTCGCCGGGATCGTCTCGCCGTAAACGCGCCGGGCCTCCTCCGCGCTCCACCGCACGAAATCCGCGGCGTACTGGATCTCGGCCAGCGCTTCCCGGATCGGTTTGCCGTTTTCCCTCGTCAGCAATGTCGCGAGCTCGCGCGCGCGTCCGAGCATCTGGGCGTACACGTTGAAAAGGATGTTGGCGCGTTCGATGGCGGGGAGGGCAGCCCATGCCGGGAAAGCGGCGGAAGCGGCGTCCAGGGCGCGCCGCGCCTCGGCGGCGCCGCAGTCGGGGACGCGCGCGATCTCTTCCTGGGTCGCCGGATTACGGACGGAGAAGGTGGCGCCGCCGTCAGCGCCCGCCCACTTCCCTCCGATCCAGTTCAGGTTCTTCACGGGCGCCCCATCCCAATCCCCATCCCGATCCCTCCCCATCCCGCTCCCGTTTTTTCCCCATCCCCTGCCGTTCTACTCATGAATCCCCGGCTCTGTCAGCTTCCGCGCGTCGAGTATCTCAAGCACCTTCTCCCGGGGCATCAGCCCCTTCTCGACCACGACCTCGACGATCGACTTTTTCTTCGCCAGCGCTTCTTTGATGCACTCCGCTACTTTCAGGTAACCAAGCACGGGGTTGAGCGCCGTGCCGATTGTGGCGTTGATGTCGGCGAAGTGTTTGCAGCGTTCGGCGTCGGCGGCGGTGCCGTCGACGCAGCGTTCGCAGAGGACGTTGACGCCGTTGGCGAGCCACTGGATCGACGAGATCAGCTCGTAGCCGATGATCGGCATCATGACGTTGAGCTCGAGCTGTCCTGCCTGGGCGCAGTAGCTGACGGTCTGGCAGCGGCCGAGGATCGCGAAGCCGAGCTGGTTGACCATTTCGAGGATCGAGGGGTTGATTTTCCCCGGCATGATCGAACTCCCCGGCTGCACAGCAGGGACGCGGATCTCGGCGAGCCCGGTGAGCGGGCCGCTGCAAAGCAGGCGCATGTCGTTGCAGATGCGAGTGAGGTCGAGCACGAAGCTCTGGATCGCGAGCGCGACGTCCTGGATCGGGCGCATCGACTGCATCGCCTCGAAATAGTCGCCGGCCATGCGCAGCTTCTCGCCCGTCTGCTCGGAAAGCGCCTTCGCGACCCGAGGCCGGTACTCCGCGTGAACGTTCATTCCCGTCCCCGCCGCGCTTCCGCCCAGCCCCAGCTCGCGCAACCCGTCCGCGCTCGCTTCGATCGACTTCGCGTGCCGCCCGCAGTTGAACGCGTACGCGCCGAATTCCTGCCCGAGCCGCACGGGGACCGCGTCCTGCAGGTGCGTCCGCCCGGTTTTCACGACCCCGTCGAATTCCTTCGCCTTCGCTCCAAAGCTCTTCTCAAGCCGCCCAACCGCTTTCACAAGCCCGGGAAGCACATCCAGCGCCGCGAGCCGGATCGCCGTCGGAATCACGTCGTTCGTCGACTGCCCCATGTTCACGTGGTCGTTCGGCGAGCACAGCGACACGTCGCCACGCTTCCCACCGAGAATCTCGCACGCCCGGCTCGCAAGCACCTCGTTGCAGTTCATGTTGTGCGACGTCCCCGCGCCCGCCTGGAAAATGTCGACGACGAACTGGTCGGCGTGCAGCCCCGAAAGCACCTCGTCCGCCGCCTTCACGATCGCGTCCGCCTTCTCCTTCGGCAGCAGCTTCAGCCCCTTGTGCACCTTCGCCGCCGCCTTCTTGATCTGGATCGTGGCCTTCACGAACGCAGGAAGCGGCCTGAGCCCGCTGATAGGGTAGTTTTCGACGGCGCGCTGCGTCTGGACGCCGTAGTACGCGGCTGCCGGGACCTTCAACTCGCCGAGCGAGTCCTTCTCGATGCGGAAATCCATGGAAGTTTCTCCTGGAAGATTTCGTACGGGCGGCCACGATATCCCTGCGCGGAATGAAGGTGAAGCGAAAGCGCGGGAGCTACCCCAGGGCCTCGAGCAACTTCGCGTGGTAGACGTCGCCAACCCTGCGGGCGATCTCCAGTGAGGCAAGGCGGCGGCCCTCGGCCTCGGCCCTGTTTCCCAGGAAGCGATTCGCTTCGACGAGGTTCACGGCCAGGTCGAACCAGTCCTCGAAAGGCAAATCGTCTTCGGAAGGGACGGCGAATGACGCGAGCCAGGTTCGAGCCTCTTCAAGTCTCCCGGCGCGCGCTGCGATGGCCGAAAGCGCGGCCCGCGCGCACGAGCAGGCCGCGGTGCGGCTCTGCGATTCGGGAAGCGCGAGCAGGCTCTCGAACGCCGTCCGGGCGCCGTCCGGGTCGCAGCGCTGCAGGACAAAGCCCCTGGTCCACGCCGTAAATGACTTCCAGCCCGCATCGTGGTTCTTTGATGCGACCAGCTGCCGCTGCAGCAGGGCCTCCAATTCGTCCGGGCGACCGGAGGCCGCGGCGGCGAGGGCGGCCGCCCTGAGTGCGGGCGAGAGAAACTGGGGGGCGTTCGCGCGATCGAACTCCTCTATCGCGAGCCTGGCCTCCGAGAGTGCCTCCGCCGGGAGACCCCTCAGGTAACGAATCCGCGAATGCCCGATTCGCACGAGGGCGACTGCCAGGGAATCCCCGATTTCGAGCCGGATCGCGGTCGATTCCTTCATGAGGCGCTCGGCTCGCTCGAGATCGCCGGCATCCAGGGCGATGTTGGCCAGGCCGAACTGCGCGAGCGCCATGCCCGCCCGATGGCCGAGGGCGCGGCTGAGGTCGAGCGACTCGGCAAAAAAACTTCGCGCCTCCTCCCTTTCATCCGCGTGATAAACCGTAGTCCCCAGATTTCCCAGCGTCTTGGCGATCCCCCACCGGTCGCCGATCCGGCGCTGAAGCTGGAGAGCCTCTTCCAACGCCTGGCGCGCCGCTGGCAACTTGCCTGCAGCATGGAGGGAGAGACCGAGGTTTCCGAGATAAGCGGCGGCGTGGCGCTCGTCACCGGTCTCGCGAGCCAGGGAAATGGCCTCGGAGATAAGACGGATGGTCTCTTCGCGCTCGCCACAGGACCAATGAATCTGCGCTCGCAGACTGAGCAGCGCCATGAGGTGCGCCCGGTCGCCGGTGGAGCGGAAGAGAGGCTCTTCCGCGGCGGCGAGGGCGAGCGCCTCTTCGTATCGGTGCAGGTGTGACAGCGCGCGCATCACGCGGAGGGCGGCGCTGCGACGGAAGTCCTCGTCGGGCGAAGCAGCGAGCGCCGCGCGGCTTGCGGAATGGCTCGCGGCGAGATTCGAAAGCGCAAACTGTGCGTCGGCGGTCACGGCCTGCGAGCCGGCCACTTCGGCGGGAGTCGCATTCGTCGAGTCGACCACGCTTCGGGCCTCGGCGCAGGCATCGCGAAAATCTCCGCCGAAGCAAAGAGCTTCAGCCAGGACCAGGCGGTTCGAAACACAGGGGTCCAGGCGCACGGCGTCGCGCGCGGCGGCGGCCGCCTCCGT
>WSZJ01000291.1 GCA_009773755.1 Planctomycetota bacterium
TCCTTGACGCCCTCGAGGAAAAGCTGGATTTCGTCGTGAAGTTCCCGGGCCGACTGGAAGCGGTCTTCCCTGCGCAGCGCGAGCGCCTTCATGACGATGGCATCCAGCTCGGGTTGGACGGGTTCGCGCACGGAGCGGGGGGCGGAATTGCCGGCGTCTGTGCGCGCGACGCGGGTCGCTGGGCGCTCGATGCGCCCGGAGCGCACGTTCCGGATGACCTCGTCCAGGGTCTCTCCCTCGACGGGCGGGCGCAACGTGAGGATTTCGTAGAGGACCGCGCCGAGGGCGTAGATGTCGCTCCGTTCGTCCAGCTCGCCGACCTTTCCCTCGGCTTGCTCCGGCGCCATGTATGACGGCGTCCCGATCACGTCGCCTTCGATCGTCCTCGCGGTGTCGGGGACGAGGGTTGCGGCCGTTCCCGAAACACCCGCCGTTCCCGGCCGCTGGTCATCGCCCGCCGGCCGCAGGCCTTTCTCCTTCGCCAGCCCCCAGTCCACGATCAGCGTCTCCCCGAAATCGCCGACCATCACGTTCGACGGCTTGAGATCGCGGTGGATCACGCCCCGCGAGTGCGCGTACGCCATGCCCAGGCAGATCTCCTGGAAGAGCCTCAGCAGCCGCGGGCGCGACCAGGCCCGCACCGTCTCCGGATCGCCCTTCGCAAGTTCCCCCAGCAGCGTCGCAAGATCGCGCCCCCGGATGCGTTTCATTGCGAGAAGCGGAGGAGAGCCGTCCTCCGGCCGCACCAGGCCGTGCACCGGGACGACGTTCGGGTGCTCCAGCCGCGCCGTGATCTCCGCTTCCCGCACGAACCTCTCCTGCAGCTCCGGCGGCAAACCGTCCAGCACGAGCTTCACGGCCACCTCGCGCTTCAGCTCCTCATCGTACGCCTCCACGACGCGCCCGAGCCCGCCGCGGGCGATCTCGGCGCCAAGGCGATAGCGGATTTCGCGCGGCATGGGGAATCACTTACGAGGGTTCGGGAAGGGATCCTACCGCTCAACACTCAGTTGGAACTTGGAAACCGCTCGATCTGCCGCGCCCATGCCCGCCGCGCCTCGACGGCGGCGCGGGCGGCCGGACTCGTGACTACTTCTTCAGCACGACCTTCCGCCACGTCCCGTCGTCGGCCCGGAATGTCCGCCAATGAAAGCCGTCGGCGCGGACCCTGAAAACCACGGACTCTCCTGCACCGAGGGGTAGGTCCTTGAGTTCAAATCCGCCGTCGGCGCCGGCGGCGGTGTGGGGCCCGTCCGCGTGCGCGAACACGACGGCGTCCCCTGGCTGGAAGTTGAGGGGGAGGACGCAGCCTTTGAACCGGAATTGAGACCTCTTCCCGGACTCGCGGCGCTCAAGCGCCTCCACGACGACGATGGCTCCGGGGAGGGGGTTATCGGCCTCGTCCAGGACCTGCCCTCGCAGCGAATCGTCGGCTTCGGGAATGCGAAGTCGGAGGTTCGCGCAGGAAGCGGGATTCACATCGACCATCGTCCAGCCGTGCCCGGGCGCCCAGGCTGCCGCGGATCGCGGCGGGTCGCCCTCGCGGCGAAAGAGGAAGCGACCGTTCGCATCCGAGAGGGCTCCCTCAGGTGCGAGGACGTCGCATCCGTCCAGCTCGCCGCGAGTTGCGAACGCCTGTCGCAGGTCGGGTCGGGAGACGAATACCAGGGCTCCGGCGACCGGCCGGTCGGCGGTGTCGAGGACGTCGCCGGAAAGAACGATTCGCTCCGGGAGCACGATCCGCACGTTGTTGCGGCCCGGGAGGAGATCCACCTCGCTCATCCGTCCCGGCGGATCGCCGGGATGCTTGACAGGCGCCGCCGGCTCCCCGGCGGTCGCTCCGCGGCGGACTTCTAGCAGGATCCGTCCGGCCGGCCAGAGGCCGGACAGGCGGAAGCGACCTGAGTCGCTGGCGGGCATGACTCCGGGCTCTGTATTGTTGCTGTAGGCGCTTCCGCCGATACGGATGGGACCGCGTCCGTTCCGGAAGGGCAGCTCGTGGGTGAAGTCCACGGTCGCCCCCGCCACGGGGCGTCCGGCGGCGTCCACAATTTCGCCTGTCAGCGAAGCGGCGAGCCGCAGGCGGAAGTCCCGCGTGACGGTTTCGCCCGCGCGGAGGGCGATCCGCAGGGCGTCCTCGGGCGGGAAGTCGGGGTCCGGAGCGGCGTCCGGAGAAACCGCGATCGGGCCATCGATCTCCGGGTCCTGCATTCGCGAAATATCGTTGATGAAGGTTTCCCCGTAGGTCCCGACGTGATCGGCGGAGAAGACCTCCAACTGCCAGAAGTCGGGCCCGATGTCGAGCCGATACCTTCCCTCAGCGTCGGTGACTCCCGACATGGCGACATCCGGAACCGGATCCGTGGTGGCCGAGCGCCAGTATTTCCTGAGGCGGACCGTCGCGCCTGCGATCGGAGCGCCCGTCGTCCGGTCCGTCAGGCGTCCGACTACGTGACCCTGTGCCGGCACGGGCATCGCGGAAGCGCCGCCAGCGGAATCCGGCGAGGTCCGATCCTCCGCGCCGCCGGGCATTTCGGCCGGCACGGCCGCCGGTCCGGTTTCCCGTGCGACGCGAGTCGCGCCTTCTTGCGGCCCCTCGCCTCGGTTGACCCACCACGCGAGCAGCCCGACCAGCACCCCCGCTGCCGCCATGGCGCCCAAACGGGTGCTCTTCGACGCCCGCACTTCCGCCCCGCCCTGCGCCGACTCGCGCACCGTCTGCGCCACCCGGTCC
>WSZJ01000292.1 GCA_009773755.1 Planctomycetota bacterium
GCGCCTGCGTATCCTCTTCCGGCAGGCGCTCCAGCGTACCCTGCAGCCGCAGGCGCTCCGGCGTACCCGTACCCCTATCCGCCCTACGGCGCTCCGCCTCCCGGGCAGCAGGGATTCCAGCCGCCACACCTCGACCCGCCCACGACACCTTTTGGCCAGCCCGGAGGCTGGCCCGGCCCCGCGCCCGCGGGCTATCCCGCACCTCCGTACCCACCGCCACCCGGCTACCCGGCCCCTCCGCCGCCTCCCGCGGGCGCACCCGCGGCCCCGCACTCCTCGCATCCGCCGGCAGATCGCAAGTCACACCGTCCCGCACCCGCGCCGGCGCCGTCCGGAGGCAATCCAGGCGTCATCATCGGTGTCGCCATCGTCCTCGTGGGTCTCATCGTCGGCGGCGCCATCGTCGCGGGGAACGGCCCGAGCGCAACCAGGGATGCCGGAAGCTCCTGGAAAGCCACTTTCGAGGCGGGGAGAAAGCACTTCTGGGAAGACAAGCTTGCGGAAGCGACGGAAGAGCTCCGGAAAATCCCGAGCGGCGCGCGCGAGTACAACGATGCGCAGAAGATTCTCGCCGCGATCGCCCAGAAAAAGCGCGACGGCGCCGGCGCCGAGGCGACGCAGGCGGCGGATGCGGCGTGGGAGGCGCTGAAGCCGCGCATCCGGAAATTTGACGACGGGGAATTGCCGCGCACGGAGGAGGAGCCGCTCAAGGAAGATCTCAAGCGCTTCGCCTCGATGTACTCGAACTCTTTCCATGCGCCGAAAGCGTCGGAGGCTTACGTCCGCATGGGCGGGAAGCCCGAGGACATCCGCGTGGCGCCGCCGGTGGAACCGGACCTGACGAAGGAGTCGGAGGCGGCGTGGTCGCGGTTGTCGCAGCGGGTGGAGATGTACAAGCGAGGCGAGCTTCCGCAGGACGAGATCGACCGGCTGAAGGGCGAACTTCGAAATTTCATCGTTCGGTACAACAAGTACCCGGAGGCGTCCGAGGCGCAGCAGGCGTTGCGGGGGCTCGGGCTGGAAGTCGGGCCGGACCCGGGGGACGTGGTGAAGCCACCGATCCCGGGCGGCGATCCGAAGAATTTCGGCGAGCTGAAGCGGCTGGTGGACGCGCTCGTGGGGAGTTCGAGCTACGGCGAGGCAGTCGGGCTCCTGGACGCCTGGATCAAGAAGGACCCGACGGGACCGGACGCGGGGCCGGCCGACGAGAAGATCCGCGACGTAAAGACGGCGGCGAACAACTGGTATCTCGGGCAGGAGGCGCAGGCCGACTCGCTCGCCAAGGACGGGAAATTCAAGGAGGCCAAGGCGCTTCTCGAGGACGCTGTCGGGAAGCTCGGTGAGAAGTGGTTCTTCGAGAACACGACGGCGGCGAGGAAGAAGATCGCAGGGATTGAAAAGGCGATGGGCGGAGGAAAGTGACGGTCGCGAAGCACGAGACGAGCGTCCGGGTGCGATACGCCGAGACGGACCGGATGGGGATCGTCTACCACGGGAATTACTTTCAGTACTTCGAGATCGGGCGCACCGAGGCGATGCGGTCGCTGGGCGCGACGTACCGTGCGCTCGAGGAGCGCGGATTCGCGCTGGCGGTCGTCGAGTGCGCCGCGAATTTCCGGGCCGCCGCGAAGTACGACGACGAACTGCGCATCGTGACGATACCGGCGCCCGCGGGGCGCGTCCGGTTGCGATTCGACTACGAAATCTGGCGCGGCGAAAAGCTGCTCTGCGAGGGGTTCACCGTCCTGGCATGCCTCAGGGAAGGCAAGCCCGTCGAGCTGCCGCCGGAAATCCGCGCGATGATCGGGACGGCGTGAGCACCCTCAAGGAGTGGCTTCACTGGCTCAAGCCCGAGGTTCTCATTGCCTGGGGCGGCCTCACGGGGCTGATCGCCATCGTCTTCGCCGAAACCGGCCTCATGATCGGGTTCGTTCTGCCCGGCGACTCGCTGCTCTTCACGGCGGGGCTGTTTGCCTCGACCGGCAGGTTCAAGGTCGACATCACCGTGCTCAATGTTTCGCTGATGGCGGCCGCCATCGTGGGGGACGCGGTTGGATTCTGGACCGGCGCCAAGGCCGGCAAGCACCTGTTCCGGCGGGAGGACTCGCGATTCTTCAAGAAGCAACATCTCCTGCGCGCGAAGGCGTTCTATGAAAAGCACGGCGCCAAGACGATCGTGCTGGCGCGCTTCGTCCCGATCATCCGCACGTTCGCGCCGATGGTCGCGGGCGCCGCGGAAATGAAATACCGGACGTTTGTGATCTACAACGTCCTGGGAGCGATCGGCTGGGTGGGGTCCATGACGGTTTCCGGATACGTGCTGGGCCGGAGCTTTCCCTGGATCGGCGAGCACATCCATTGGGTCGCTCTCGGTATCATCGCCGTGTCGTTCATCCCGGTGGCGATCGAAGTTCAGAGGGCGCGAAGGGAAGCGGCGGAGGAAAAGAAGGAATGACGGCGCGGGGCCGGCTTGCGTTTGCGCTGGAGAGCGGAAGCGGATTTCCCGGCGCGAAGAGGTCGCTCTATGGGGCGGACCCCTGGGCTGTGTTTTCGTCCCGGGGACGCGTCGCGCGAATCGAAGTCCGGGGGCGGAAACGTACCGTGACAGGCGATCCGTTTGACGCATTGCGTCAATTCCTCGACGCGCACCTCCCGCGAGGCAAGAGGTCCCGCGAGCCCGCCGCCATCGCCTGCCTCTCCTACGACCTGGGGAGGCACATCGAAAGGGT
>WSZJ01000033.1 GCA_009773755.1 Planctomycetota bacterium
CTGGGACCACCCAGACCACCCCAGCCACCCGTCGCGAAGTTCGGGAACGCGACTACGTTCGCACCAACACGTACCTCGCGGGAATTCGATACGACGCCGTCAACGTCGGCCCGCTCACGGTCTTCGCCGCGGCAAACGCGGGCATGTCCCATCGGCGTTTCGAACGCAGCGACACCGAGTACGACCCGGTAGCGGAGGCTCGCGTGGGCGTGGAGTTCCGCTTCTCCGAGGCTGCCCGCCTGTCGGTGAGTATTCGCGGAAGAGAATCCCGGTCGCTCGACTCGCACAGAAACCATGAGTGGCAGGGCTCGGTTTCTCCTTCGATCGGGATCGAGATCGGTTTCTGAAGTGGACCACTACGGAGTTGCGTCGATGATGAGAGTCTTCCTTACCTTGTTTCTGGCCGCTTCCGCTTCCGCCGAACCGGCGCGCGCCACTCTTCGCGTCTACCCGTCGGACCGTGCGATCGCCGTCCGCGCCTCCTCGGCCACGGCGACGCTCGAGGTCCTGCCGCGGGGCGTCGCGACCGCGATGCTCAAGGTGCTGCCGGACGATAAGGGGTACTGGCGTCTTGAAGCGATACCGCTGGCCGCTGGGGCGACGCTGCTGGTCGCCGGAAAGCCGCTGCTTGAGCTTGTGCCGGGAGAAGGCGCGTCTTCCGACAATCCGCCCGCGCTGATCGAGGCCGGGAATACCGCGATCGAGGCTCCCGCGCCGGCGAACGCCGCCGCATCACCGGGGGCGTGCTCGCTGCGGCTCTCGAACGAGGCCGCTTCCATCCGGCAGGACTTCGATGGCGCCGATGTTTTTATTTCTGGAGAGGGGGCCGCAGCCCGCGCCGTTTTCCTCGGCTTCGTCGCTTCCGACCAGGCCGGCGCCAACGCCGTGACGCTCTCGACGCCGGATTCCGCACGCACCTGGCCCGCGCGCGTCTACTCGTGGAGCTGGACCGCCGAACGCCCGCAGGTCGCTCGCGGCGAGACCGCGAAGTTCCGCCTCGACATCGACGGCCTGCCGGAGGGAACCGAGTGCGACCTCACCCTCGCCGCTTCCAACGGCCTCCAGCTCGTCGAGGCGCCAGGGACTTTCGTGCCCGCCGGCGCGGGATGCTGGACGGCGCGCGTCCGGGCGGGGACATTCGTGTTCGAAGCGCCGGCGGACGGCGACGCCGTCGTGACCGCAGACCTCGCGCCGCGCTGCGAATCGGGGAAATGAGATGAAGCGGATTCCGTGGATTCTTGTCGCCGCATGGGTGGCCGGCTGCGGAGGAGACGCGCCGCCGAAATCCAGGGAGGAGGAAGCCGCCTTCGAGATCTACCGGAGCGACTGCGCGGCGGCCCGGCTGGCCTGCGAGCGCGCCGCCGATTCCGCAGGTATGGAAAAGGGGACCCGCGGTCTCGGCGCCTTCCTCGAGCAGTGGGCGGCGAATCCGAAACTGAAACCGCCCGCCGACGCCGCCGAACGCGGAGCAGCGCTCAGCGAACGCTTTGCCGAACTCGACGCCACCCTCCGTTCCGTCCGCGCCATCGCCGACGGCTCCGGTGAGGACGAAAACACCCTCCAGGCGATCGACCATACGCAGAAAGCCGTCAAGAACATGGCGGCGCTCGTGCGCGACCTCGCTTCCGGCGCCGAAAAGGACATCGTTGAGTTCGCGACGCGCGACCGGCAGAACGAGCTCGCCCAGCGCCTGCTCGCCTCCGCACAGGACGTCCGCGAGACGACGATCCCGACCTGTGAAAACGCGGCCCGGGCGCTCGTGAGCGCGCGGGAGTCGTTGAAGCGGGCCCGGGCCACGAAGTGATCGTTCGAGTGAGTCCCCGTTTCTGCGCTCTCCTCCTGCTGCTCGCCGGCTGCGCTTCCGATCCCTCGACTCCGCCCTCGCCCGCTCCCGACCGCGTCGCGGATTTCACGCCTCTTCGCCTCGGCCAGCCCTACCTCGGCGGCGCGCTCGAGGTGACGCGATTCAGCCAGGAGCGTATTGCCGGCTCGCTTCACCTCCGAACCGCCGTGACCAACCGAACAGGGAGCCTCCTGCGACTGCGCTGGCGCTTCCGCTACGTCGACCTCGATGGCTGGGAGCGGCGCACGAGGGACAGCGCGATGTGGCGCGAAGCGGCGCTCGGGGCGGGGGAGGAGTGGAGGTGGGAGGGGGAAGCGGAAGTCGGGGACGCAGCGGCCGCGGGGATGGACTGGCGGTACGAGAGGTAGGCCCTTAGGACCCTTCTTCTTTCTTCAGCGGCGCTTCGATGGCCTTCAGCGTCTTTTCCGCCAGCGCGGCGGCCATGGCGTTGACGTCGCGCCGCGTTCCCGACGCGGTGAATTCGTTGCGAAGGACTTTGCCCGATCGCAGGCGCAGCAGGACGATGCGCACCTGGGCGCGCTCACCATTGATGCGCAGGTCGCCGAAAACGACGGCGTCGGCGCCGTGAGTGCGGCCCGCGGCTTCGGCCGCTGCCTCGACGTCGGCGGCGACAGCGATGTCGATGCAGGCGCGCGATTTCGGAAACACGACCACGCGCCCGCCCGCGGCGAGGTCGCGAGAAAGCAGGTCGGGGATCGCAGTCCGGAGCCACTCGCCCTCGGGGCCTGAAAGCTCGGCGACGAGCAGCCTCGGCTGCGCGGTCCAGGGAACGCCCTGCGTCGGCGGGCGGTCGGGGGTCGCGTCGGCAGGAATGACCGGCGTACTTCCGGAGGCGGCAACTCCGTGCACCACAGAAGGCGATCCCGGCGCCGGGTCCGCGGGGCGCCAGGCGCGAATCTTATGGGAGGCGACCGCTCCGCCGGCGAGCAGGAGAAGCGCCGCCGCTGCGACCGCGGGCCACTTCAGAGTCGCGCGCCTCAATGCGGCATCCATCGCGCGGATCGCTTCGCGCGCCGTTGCGGGCCGGTCTTCGGGCCGCTTCGACATGAGCCGCGCGACGAGCGTTGCGACGGGGAGTGGGACGGAGGGTTCGAGATCGCGCACGGCGATCGGTTCGTCTTCGGAGATTCTGCGGCGCAGTTCGGCGGCGTCTTCGGCGACGAAGGGGATGCGGCCGGTGAGGGCGTGGTAGAGCGTGACGCCGAGCGACCAGAGGTCGGTGCGCCCATCGACGGCGCCGGTACCGTGCTGTTCGGGGCTTGCGTACTCGGGCGTCCCCGCGAACTGGCGCGCGTCCATGACTTCGCCTGCGAGCGGTTTCGCGACGCCGAAATCCATGACCGTCACGTGGCCGTCCGGGCCCACCATGATGTTGGCCGGTTTCACGTCGCGATGCGCCAGGCCCGCCGCGTGCGCGGCTTCCAGCGCCCGTGCCACCTTGCGCCCGACATCGAGCGCGTTGCGCCAGGGCATGCGGCCGTCGTTTCGGAGGAGTTTCTCGAGGGTTCGGCCGTTGACGTACTGCATCGCCATGTACATGACGCCTGCGGTTTCGCCGGCGCGGTACGTCTCGATGATATTCGGGTGGTGGACGCGTGCGGCGGCGCGGGCTTCGTCGAGGAATCGTTCGCGGGTGGCCGAGTCGCGGACGGCCTGGGAGCGGAGGACTTTGAGGGCGACCGGGCGATTCAACGCGAGATCGCGGGCGCGGAAAACCGCGGCCATGCCTCCCCGGCCAAGGGGCGTCTCGATCAGGAAGCCATCGAGGGATTTGCCGGGGAAGCGATCGAGAGGTGTGGTTTCGGTTACGGGTTCCACGATGTGAGGGGGTATGGGTGTGTCTCTAAGGTGTTAGACGGCGAAAACCCGTGGAGCGCTGAAGTCAATTCTAGAAAAAAAGCACGCGCTGGAGGGCTGCAAACCGCAAGCCGGGAGGAGGTTGCGTCGCGAGAGACGTAAGACTATGGCTTGGAAAGGGTTGTGGTTCAGGGTTTTCTGAAGAGATGTTCCAATTTGTAAGGAAATTGAGCGGGGTGTACCATTTTGCACCAGGGAAAAATCGACGATGCTAGCGTTTTCGCGGGGGCAGTGCCACCCCCTCAGACCCCGGAACCTCGACTCTGCTAAGGAACGCCAAGGCGTACGTTCACGTCGAAGGCCCACGCCACATCCAGCGCCACTTCGACCAAGTAGCTCAGGCGGCTGAATCTTCCGGTCCACGGACAAAACGACGGAGGCAGCCTGATTTCGAACGGGACGTCCATGTCCCTCACCTGAGACCCCGCAAAGCGAATGGCAGACTCGACCGTCTCGGCCTGCCGCGTGTGCCCCTTCGCCGCCGCGTTTTCCAGTCGCAGGACCCGCACGTTGACCCACCGGATCGTCTTCCCGGACGGATTGCCCACCCGGAAGCTGCCCGTTACCGTCGCGCCCGGCCCGACGTTGCCGCCGTTCAGCCACGCGCGCACGAAAACGCTTCCGTCGCTCCTGCCTTCGCGTGCGGGCATGGTCGCGGGTCCCTGCGGAATGACTCGAATCGGATATCGCGCCGTCAAATCGAACGCTCTCGGGATGTCCACCAGGGCTTCCAGCGCCCAAGTCACCGTTGCGTGCGTCCCCTGGTACTCCGCAGGAGCGCCGGCGGGGACCTGGAATTCGAAGGGGTACTCCCAGGTTCCCGCCTTCAACACGGGGTGTTTTGCCGAGCTCATCGCGTCGCCGACGGAGCCGATGAACCCGAGCGGGTCCGGCGCGCCGAAGAACCCGATGCGATAGGAGGCCCAGGCGTGGTCTTCCCGGTAAGTGCGCTGGTGCTTGCCGCTCCCCACCGTGATCCGCGTCTGTTCTCGCCCCGTCCAGTAGAGCCGCACGCCGCGAACGGGCTTCTCCTTCGGCCAGTGCAGGCGCAGCACGCCGGTCAGATTCGAGCCCGGAAAGGCCGCAGGTTGATCGAGGAAGAGGTCAAAAGCGCCGGAAGCGGGGACGCGTCCGGGGCGCGGGGGAAGCGGTTTGCGGCGGGATGGCGCGTCGACAGGCAGCGCCATCGGAAGCGCTGCGACGGGAACGGCCTCGATGTTTTTATTTCGGCGGGAGGTCCTTGTCTCCCCCATGACCTTCGCTTCCGCCACCGGCAATTCCGCGGCGCCGCTCCGGATCCGGTCCCCGAGCCGCGAAAAATCGTCCCGCTCGAGCGACGAAAAGCAGACGTGATCGAGCGCCCCCGCCTTCCCGACGATGACGACTCGCCCGGCGCCGAAGGAGCCGCCCTCCAGCTCGCAACCCTTCACTTCGCTCAGCCTGACTTCGCCGATCGTCACCGGCCCCCCGAACCCGCGGTCGCCGACAAGCAGACGCGTTTTCGTCGCCACGACCCACGTTTCGCCGGGATCGCCCGCGCGGTTGCGCGAAGACGACACGGCCCACGACTCGCTTTCGCGGCCGAGGGCGTCTTCGAATTGCCGGCGGATGTCGATGGGAACTGTCGTCTTGAGAGCCATGGGAGCGAAGTGTGCCAGAGCGCGCGGAAAACGGAATACTTCAGCTTGCCTGGAAGTTGAAAGTTGAAGTTCCCGGTTTCCGGGCCACCCGGTGTCTCGCCCGGCCGGAATCCTTCGCTTACACTTCACCGATGCCCGATGCCCTCTCCGACCCGAACGGTCTGCGCGCCTCGATCGACGAACTCCGCCGCGGCCGCCGCTTCCTTGTCATCTCCCACGCCCGCCCCGACGGCGACGCGCTGGGGAGCCAGCTCGCGCTCGGGGGGCTGCTGGCGATGCAGGGAAAGGAAGTCGATCTGCTCGTCGACGGAGGATCGCCGCCGGACCTGCGCTTTCTCCCGGGGTCCGCGCGCGTCGGCGGAAAGCCGGCCGAAGCGCGGCCGCCGTACGACGCGGTCGTGGTGCTCGACAGCGCGGGGCTGGATCGAATCGAGGGAATGCGCGCGGCAATTCCTGCGGGCGCGCGGGTCCTGAACATCGATCATCACGCGTCGAACCCTCGCTTCGGCGCGGTGAACTGGGTCGAGCCGGAGTCGGGCTCGGTCGGGGAGATGATTTACGCGCTGGCGAAAGAAGCGGGCTGGGCGCTTGACCGCGACGCGGCCACCTGCCTCTACGTCGCCGTCGTCACCGACACCGGGCGCTTCATGTTTCCCTCGACGCGCCCTTCGACTCACCTCCTCGCCGCAGACCTGCTGCGCCTCGGCGTCGAGCCCGGCCCGATCAACCGCGAGATCTGGGGATCGAAATCGTTCGCGGAGCTGAAGCTGCACGGCGAAGCGATCCGCGCGGTGAAGACGGCAGAGGGCGGGAAAATCGCCTGGACGAAACTGACGCCGGAAATGTTCGAGCTCGCAGGCATCGTCCCGACCGAGAGCCAGGAATTCGTCTCGATGGTGAAGTCGATCAAGGGAGTCGAGGTCGCGATGCTCCTGCGCCCGTCCGAGAACGGGCACACCAAGCTTTCCGTCCGGACCGAGTCCACCTGCGACGCCGCCGCGCTCTGCGCGCACTTCGGCGGCGGCGGACACAAACGAGCGGCCGGCGCGACCCTGAAAATGTCGCTCGATGAAGCGGAGAAGGCGGCGGTGGAAGCGGCGCGGGCTTCATTGAAATGACCACGGATCCGCGCAAGGCGCTGAAAGACCACCTCGCCGACTGGAAATCCTGGGGCGTCGATGCCGTGCCTCGCGCCTCCGAACCGGCCTCCGCCGCAACGACAGATTTCGCACCGGCAGCCCCCGTCCCGGCGCCGACCGCCGTGGCGACCCCGAATGCCTCCGCACCCTCAGGCGCCGCTTCATGCACGGACCTTGAATCACTCCGCGCCCTCGTCGCCACGTGCACCGCCTGCACCCTGTGCAAGACGCGCACGCAGACCGTTTTCTGCTCGGGAAATCCTTCGCCGATCCTGTTCGTGGGCGAGGCTCCGGGCGCCGACGAGGATGCGAAAGGGGAGGTGTTCGTCGGGCGGGCGGGGAAGCTGCTGACGGAATTGCTCAAGGGTGTGGGAATTTCGCGCGACAGGATCTACATCGCGAACGTCCTGAAATGCCGTCCCCCCGACAATCGCCCGCCGGAGCCGGCAGAGGTGGCGGCGTGCGCGCCCTTCCTTAAGAGACAAATCGAGCTGATCAATCCGAAAGTGATCTGCGCGCTCGGGAAACACGCGGCCTTTTCGCTGATCGGTTGGGAAGGATCGATGAAGGCCCTTCGAGGCTCCTGGCGCCTGCTGGACAACCGCTGGGTCACGGCGACTTACCACCCGTCCTATCTCCTTCGAAGCCCGGGCGATACGGAAACCGTCAAGACCGACCTGCGCGGTCTCCTCGAAAAGGCCGCATCACTCGGCGCCCGCCTGCCCTGAGCTTGCCGAAGGGTTTGTAAAAAAGCTGCAGGGATCGTGCGGTCCCGTCCGTCTCCCTTGCAGAGCGCTTGAGAGTCGGGTCGAGCAGGGAAAGACGAAGGCCCTACGATGGAAGCGGCCACCGCCTGACCCCTGCCAACCCAAGCCGGAGCCGATTCCTGCCCGGCCCGATTCCCAGGCGCTCGTTTCGTTTTCCTTGACTCGCATTTTCCGCGAGCCTACAACAGCGCCCTTAAAGTCCCACGCAGTCCCGATTTAAGTCCGCCCATTCGGGGGAGTCTCATGGCTAAGGCGGTCTGGGGCGTTGACGTCTCCAAGTTCAGCGTGAAAGCCGTCCGGCTCGTGCCGTTGCGCGAGGGAGCGGCCGAGATCACGAACCTGGATGTGATCGAGTACCCGATCGGGCAGGAAGGCGCCGATGAGGGAACTCAGATCCGGGAGGCGCTGACCTCCCTCATGAAACGGAACAGACTGGGGGGCGAGAAGGTCATCGTTTCGCTGCCCGGGCACACGACGTTCAACCGCTTCATCAAGATTCCCCCCACCGAGCCGAAGAAGGTCGCTCAGCTCGTGAAGTTCGAGGCGCAGCAGCACATTCCTTTCCCGATGGACCAGGTCGTCTGGGGTTACCAGCTGGTCGAGAAGGAATACGGGCCGGGGGACGAGCTCGAGCTGGTGCTGTTCGCGGTCAAGAAGGACATCATTTACCAGTTCCTGTCGCACCTTACGGCGGTGAACTTCCCGTGCGACGTGCTGCAGTTCTCGCCGGTCGCGCTCTACAATTTTCTCGTGCACGACCAGGACGTAGGGACCAACTGCTTCGTGCTCGACATCGGCGCGGAGAACAGCGACCTCGTCGTGATCGACGGCGAGAAGTTCTGGATCCGCAACATCCCGATCACGGGCAACACGATCACGAAGGCGTTGCAGCAGAAGTTCCAGATTCCGCTGGGCGAAGCGGAAAAGTTGAAAGTCAACGCGAGCTCTTCGCAGCAGGCGCAGAAGATCTTCGGCGTCGTCCAGCCCGTGCTGCGCGACCTCGTCGGCGAAATCCACCGGTCGATCGGCTACTACAAGTCGCTGTCGAAGACGGTGCGCTTCGAGAAGATGATGCTCGTCGGCAACGCGTCCAAGACGATCAACCTGCAGCGCTTCCTCAGCCAGAATCTGCAGATCGAAGCGCTGAAGCTGGCGAAGCTGAACAAGTTCTCCGTCGCCAACAGCGTCCCGGAGGCGCAGTTCCAGGATTACCTGCCGACGCTGGGCGTCGCGTGCGGTCTGGGTCTGCAGGGGATCGGGTTCGCGCGGAACAAGATCAACCTGCTGCCGGAAGAAGAGCTGAAGAAGCGGGAATTTGCGAAGAAGAAGCCGATCTTTGCGGCGGCGGTGGGGCTTGCGATCGCCACGACCGGGCTCATGTATTTCAAGGCGGACGCCGACGGCGGCAAGTGGGCCGCGCTTGCGGACTCGGCGCAGGCGGTGACGCAGCAGTTCACGGCGCTTTCGGGGAAGTACAAGAGCACCGAGAAAGCGATGCAGGCGGCCGCGGTCGAGCCGGAGAAGCTGAAGGTGCTCGCGCTGCGGCGTGACGCGACGACGGTGGTGATGAACGCGCTCTCCGAGGTTTTGCCGGACAACGAGAATGGGGATGTGGTGAAGGCGAACGGCCAGATCTGGATCCTGCGCGTTGATACCGAAGACCTTCTGGAACCGGTGGCGGACCCTGCGGCGCCGAAGGGCGTCGTGACGGAAATGAACCGGGTCACCGTCGAGATTGAAGGCGGGTTGCCAGCGCAACCGTCGTCCATGGAAGCGCAGAACCAGGTGAAGTCGAGGCTCGCCGACAAGCTCGTCGAGCTTCTCACGAGCAAGTACAAGATGACCGTCGAGGGCGAGCCCGCCATCGAGACTGCGACGAAAGCGTCGACGAGGCTCATCACCCTGAGGGACGAGGAGGGGGGCGGCTTCCTCGCGACCCAGTTCGGCAACCGGTCTTTCCACCGCTTCAAGATCATCATCAAGATCCTTCCGTCCAAGGCACCCGCCGCGCCTGCCGCCGCTGGGGATGGTGGAACGCCCCCCGGCGGAAACAACAAGTAGAGGAGGCTGAATCGTGGATCTCAAGAAGAACGGCTTCCTGATCGGGATCTGCGCCGGGCTCGTCGTCGCCCTGGGCGTCTTCGGGGCGCTCGTGTTCCCCGCGTGGACCGCGGCGTCGGAGAAGAAGGACACGGTCACGACCCAGTACGGGACGACCCTCCAGCAGATTTCGACGGGCCGTGACGTCCCGACGGCGCAGTGGAACAAGGGACTCGAGGACCATTCAGCCGCCGTCGACAAGGCGTCCAAGGACGTTTTCGGGTTCTTCAATGAATCGGACAAGGCGCTGGAGAAGTGGTTCGACGACAAGGAACCGATGAAGGGCGTGCTGATGTCGCGGGCGACGGACGGCATCCTTCAGATGTTGAGAGACCTGCGCACGGCGATGGGGCCCGAGAATGTTCCCAAGGACGGAACGGCGCTCTTCAACGAGGCGAAGATCCTCGGTTTCGAGTTCGAGGTGTCGGCGAATGTGAAGGAGGATACGGAGGAGAAGCGGAAATGGATGCGCTACTACAACATCCACGCGAAGGTCAAGGACGCGTTGATCGAGGCGGCTGCGAAGCGCTTCTATAAGGTGCAGTTCTCGAAAGTCTCAGGCCCGCCGGAGATCACCCAGAAGCACAACGAGCGGGAAATCACGAACCAGCTGGGGACGACGATTCCGTTCGTGGTGGAGGCCTCGTTCCTCTGGAAGGACATCCCGACGTTCACGAACGCGATCGTGAAGTACGATCCTGCGAAGCCCGGCCCGATGTTCCGGATCGTGGTCATGCATGTCGAGCGCGACCTGTTCGCGGCGTACATGCCGAAGGCCGAGATCCCGGAGGACGTGGACAAGGAACTGTTCGACAGCGGCAAATGGAAGCCGGACGAATCCAAGATCATCGAGCCGGCTCTTAAGGTGACCCTGCTGGTCGAGGCGTACAACTTCAACATCCCCGCCGAACGCCTGGCTAAGTAAGGAGAGACGGCGATGGCCATGGACATGAAAGAGCTGATGATGGAGAAGGGCGACCAGATCGCCCTCGGGGCCGCGGTGCTGCTGCTGGTCGGCTACGCGGCCTACGCCTTCGGGATCTCGAGCGACGCGGACCTCACGGCCCTCGACGCCCAGGTCAAGCAGGCGGACCAGAAGATCAAGACGAACCCGGCGCCGGCGCGCGAGAAAGTCGATTACTCCGCGACCTCGAAGCCCTGGGGCGCCGAATCGGCTGAAAAGCCCTCCGGGCAGCGCTCCTACGTTTCGATGTTCAAGGCGAAGATCGTCCCGAACGTCAAGGGAAGCGTCGGCCCGATCAAACCGGTTCTCCGGGACAAATATCTGACAACCCCCGCGATGGGCGCGCCTGAAACGGAGCTCGGGCAAGTCAAGGTAAAGTGGACGGACAGCAAGGTTCCGCCGGGCGAGGAGGCCGCGACGATTACGGAATACGAGCTCTTCCGGCAGGAAGCCGGCAAAGGGTGGACGAGCCTGACGAAGGTGAAGGCGCGCGATTTCACGGACAGCACGGTCGAGCCGAAGAAGAAGTACGCGTACAAGGTGAAGTGCAGGACCAAAGACAAACTGAAGGACGGCATGAAGCAGGAGTCGGAGTTCAGCCAGGTGGTCGAGGCGACGGTTCCGTCCGGCGTCGCCATCATCTACATCGGCGGCAGTCCGCAGGCCGCGGCGATCACGGTCCGCAAGTTCATCGGCGGTCAGTGGAAGGAGCACAAGTACGCGGCGGTGATGCCGAAGAACGAAGAACGGAACCAGACCGGCGACATCGGAAAGATCGAGCGCGAGAAGGATCCGGATACGGGGAAAAACGTGGAAGTGGACTACAAGACGGGGTTCGTGCTGAACGAGATCAAGAAGGACCGGTTCAAATTCAAGAGGATGGAGCGGCGATCCAAGATCGTGAACGGCCAGCTCGAAACGGAGGACGTCGAGATAGAGGCCGAGCGGGACCGGATGAAGCTCCTGTATACAAACGACGACGGGAAGCCGGCGGAGTTGTGGATGGCGGACGAGAAGGAAGAAGAGAACAAATAGTCTGAGCAGGCGCTTCGAACACCCGGCCCCGCGGCCGGGTGTTTTTTTTTCGGGATGGCGCAGTGTTCTGCCCCGTCCGTTCCGTCTCCTTTGCGGGGTCAGGCGGGCCCGCTTCCACATTTCAGGAGAACTCTCATGGACGCCCGAAACTTCTTCGAATCACGCGGCCACGCCGCGGCGCTCGGCGCTTCCGCCGTCCTGTTCGCCGCCGTCGCCGCCCACGCGGCGCTCGGAGGCGACGCGGAACGCGATGCGGCCTCCGTGCGCGCTTCCGCCGCAGGGGCCGCGGTCGTTTCGAATCCTGCGCCGAAGTTCGCGACCCCGGACTATTCGTCGATCTCCGTGGCCTGGTCGACGTCGGCGGTTACGGAGCCGGATGGAAAGCGCGCCTTCGTCAGCGCCCCGAAGCCGCGGGTTATCGCCAACGTGCGCGGCAGGAAGCCTGCCGACGCGCCGCCGGACCGAATCCTGCCGGCGCCGCCGGTCCCCGAGGCGACTGCAGCGCCGGGCCGCGTGTCGCTTCGATGGACAGCGGTCGCCACGGGCTCGACGGTTGCGGCGGTGTCGGAGATCCGGATGCTTCGTCGCGGTCCCGGAGACAATTCGGCGGTTCTGGTGGCCACGCTCAAGGGAGACGCGACGGCCTGGGAAGACGCCGACGTCAAGCCCCGAGCCGTCTACGAGTACCGGCTGGTGGTGGCGACCGCGCAGCTGACGAAGGACGGCCGAAAGGAATCAGGAATGTCCGCAGCGGCGCAGGCGACCTGCCCCGCGGGCGCAGACATCCGCTTCACGGCCGGATCCGAAGGCAACGCCGCGATCGTGATCGTCCGCAAGTGGCTGGACGGAGAATGGCTGGAACAGTCCTTCACGGCGTTTCCCCGGAACGAAGAACGGGCGCACGATGGCGCGATCGGTGGATTTGCCGTTCGCGAAGGGAAGCGCGTCGACTTCGCCTGCGGCTTCACCCTCCTGTCGATCCGGCGGGAGATCCGCCGCTTCACGGTGCCGTTCCAGGAGCGCGAGATCGTCAAGGGCGTGCTGCAGGTCCGCGAGGTCCGCAGGGAGATGAGCCGGGAGCTCCTGCGCATCGAGTTCATCGACGACACCGGAGCGACGCGAAAGCTCTGGAAGGAAGGCGATCTTCCGGAAAACGCAGAACCGCTGACCGAAAATGACAGGTAGGCGGGGGACGGGTCTCCCGGCCGCCGCTCAATTCCCCCCCCGCGGCGCCGGGAACCCGTTCGGTTAATGATGAGGGAGGAACCGATGCTCCGGGTCTGGATGGCGGACGAGAAGCGGTGACTCGCGCCGATCCCGCCCAGCCGGTGAACCCGGAACCCCAAACTTTTCACTCAAACTTCCTTGCATCGCCCTACCCCCCTTCCTATACTTCCGCGATCCAGAACTGCACAGCAGCCCTGGAACCGGCGCCGAGACCCGACGCTCGGGGGGATGTACCTAAAACATTGAGGGTTAGCCGCATGAGATGGACCGGATTGGCCCTGTTGTCGGCACTCCTCACCAGCTCTGCCCTCGTCGGTTGCAGTTCTTCCGAACCCGCCCGTGAGTCCAAGGCTCCCGCTAGAGAGAAGCGCGCCGAGGCTCCGGTCGCTCCGGCCCCGCGCAATGCGGGTGGCCCGGACGATCCCGGCGGCGGCGGCGGCGGCGCGGCAGGCGGATACGAGGAGATCATGCGCCGGCTCGAAGAAGAGTTGAAACTCTCCGAGCAGGAGCGCAAGTCCCTCGCCGAAGGCTACGCACGCTCGGGCGACAAGTCGTTCCAGGAATTGAATTTCGAAAAGGCGCGCGACGAGTTCCAGCGCGCGGTCGATCTCGCTCCCGGAAACACGGAGTACCGCCAGAAGCTCGATCGCACGCGCCAGCAGCTTTCCGAGCACGTCCCCGGTTACGACAGGGCCGTAATGGAAGCGCTGACGGACCGTCTGCTCGCCCGCAAGGAACAGGCCCGCATTGAGATCCAGGACCACCTCGCGCGCGGCAATCGCGCGGTGAACGACAGGGAGTACCAGCTCGCGATCGACGAGTACACGGCGGTCATCGAGCAGATCCAGTGGTTCCCCTACCACCTCGATCTCGAGGCGGTGAAGGGCGAGGCCGAAGTCGGCCTGCGTCGCGCGCGCGAACTGAAGAAGGAAGCCGACCGCGCCCGCTCACTGGAGACGGTCAAGAACGCCAAGGCCGAGTCCGAAGTGAAGCGCACCGAGGACCGTGCCCGTCGCGCCGAAGCCATCGGGAAGCTCTTCAATGAGGCGCAGGAGGAATTCGAGCGCGAGCGTTTCGGCATCAGCGAAGCCCTCTGCGACAAGGTCCTCCAGCTCGACCCGAACAACGACGACGCCGCGGATCTGAAGGAAATCGCCGTCATGGCCCGCCACAAGCAGGCGGACAAGCGGATCCTGGAGTCGCTGAAGAAGGAATGGAAGTGGCAGTTCATCAAGATGGACGAGAAGTCGATCGCGCAGTCGCGGGTGGTGGAGTTCCCGGACGCGGAGATCTGGGTCGAAGACGTTCAGAAGCGCATTCCGCGAGGGATCGCGAAGGCGGAGCGAAGGATCAGCGAATCGGAGCGGAAGACGTACGCCGCGATGAGCTCCATCAAGATCTCGCTCAACTTCACGGATACGCCGCTTCCGGAAGTCGTGAGCTTCATGCAGGAAGTCACGCAGCTGAACATCATGATCGACCGTGACGTTCAAGGTCGACGAGCTGGCGTTCGACCAGGCGCTGGACCTGATCCTGAAGATGGCGGACCTGGCGTATCGCGTCGACGAAGGCGTCGTCGTGATCACGTCGAAGGAAGCCATGCAGAAGGAAACGGTGCTGGAGCTGTACGACGTGCAGGACCTGACGATCAAGATCACGAACTTCAAGGCGCCTGAAATCAGCCTCGAGACGGCCGGCGCGGCGGATTCCGGCGGCATCGGCGTCGGGACGACCGGCGGCGAAGAGGAAGGGACCGCGATCCCGGGCGAAGACCTGAAGCTGCTGATCAGCCAGAACATCGCTCCCGGCACGTGGGACACGCCTCCGAATTCGATCGAATACCAGAACGGCATCCTGATCGTCCGTCACACGCCGCAGACGCAGGGGCAGATCAACAGCTTCCTGGAGCGCGTGCGCGAGGACCGTCCAGGAGCACTTCCTTGAAGACGTCGGCGTCGACTATCGAGGCCTTGAATCGACGGCGGCGGCGGTTCTGGAAGGGCGTACGATTCCCGTGCTCGACGACTTCACGATTCCCCCGACGCCCGGTCCTGGCGGCTACTTCGAAGGGTCCAGCGGTCCGACGGCGGGCTCTCCGATCGGCCCTGAGTCGGGCTTCTACGGCCTGTACGGTCCCGACAACAGCCGCGAGCTGCGCGGGATCGTCGAGCACCTTGTCGGCGGCAACGAGCTGGTGAACTTCTTCTACAACAACATCTTCTCGAACACGGGCGGTCTGGGCCTGGTCTTCACGCTCGTGGACGACACGTCGCTGGAAGCGATTCTTCGCGCGACGCGGAAGGACGAAAAGAGCCGGCTGCTGACGGCGCCGAAGCTGACGGTATACAACACCCAGCGGGCGAACGTGTTCGTGGCCTCGCAGATCGCGTACATCCGCGATTACGACATCGAAATCGCGCAGGATGCGGCCATTGCCGACCCGATCGTGGGCACGTTCCAGGACGGCATCGCGCTCGACGTACGGCCGACGATTTCCGCCGACCGCAAGTACATCACGCTGGAAATGCGGCCGACGGTCGCGACCCAGGTTCAGGACATCACCGATTCGTTTGTCGACATCTTCCCGGATCCGACCCGTCGCGCGATCCCGGTGCCCGTCCGGATCGAGACGCCGATCCTGAAGATCCAGAGGGTGAAGACGACCGTGACGGTGCCGGACGGCGGGACGCTGCTCGTAGGCGGCCTGACGGACATCTTTGACAGCCAGTTCAACAGTGATCTGCCGATCGCCAGCGACATCCCGATCGTGTCGTTCTTCACGAGTCGCAAGGCGGATGTGTCTCAGCGCAAGAGCCTGCTGATCCTCATCCGGGCGAAGATCACGATCATGGAAGAAGAGGAAGACGACCGGTTCGGACGTCGCGTCAACCGGTAGTCGAGATTGAGACCACAGCCCCCGGGAGAACGCCTCCCGGGGGTTTTTCATTTTCTTGAAGGGCAATCGCGGCCAATCCCCCTTCGTTGACGTCCCGGGCGTCGTGGCTATCATGAACCGCCCGCCGTCTGCTCCGTTCATATCCTTCGCAGGGGACTCTCAAGGAGATTCCGCCGTCATGAAATACCTCTTCATTCCCGTGGTCGTGTTGGTCCTTGCCATACCCGTCTCGGCGAAGGATCGCCTCAGCTTCAAGCGCGTCGACAAGGACAAGCCGGCTCAGAAGCCGGTCGAAGGAACGATTGAGAAAGAGGACTGGAAGGAAGTCGTCATCAAGCTCGAAGGCTCCGCTTCCGGAACCTACTCGTGGGACAAGATCGACTCGATCGAGTACGGGGACGAGCCCGCCGGCATCAAGGAGGCGCGGGGGGAGTACGTCAAAGGCAACAAGGAGGGCGCGGCCGCGGCTTTTCTGAAGGCGGCCGAGGGATTGAAGGACAAGCCCATCTTTCTCGCTCACGCGCTTTTCAATGCCGGGAAGTGCCTCGCAGAAGTGAAGAAGTATGACGACGCGATCAAGGCTTACGACGACCTTGCCAAGGCGTTTTCCGGGAACCGGTTCTTCAAGGAAATGCACTACAACAAGGTGTCGTGCTACCTGGCCAAGGGTGACCGCGAAGGCGCGCGGACGGCGATCAAGGATGCGAATGAAGCCGCGAAAAAGGAGAGCGTCGAACAGCCCTTCCAGATCCTGATGAGCCTGCTGGACGCGGAGGTGCTGGAGGCGGACAGCAAGCTCCCGGAGGCGACGGGGAAATTCCAGGCGGTGGCGGCCCAGGCAGGGTCCAAGTACCCGGCGATCGCGGGGAAGGCGAAGCTTGGCGTCGCGCGGGTGCAGATGCAGTCGAACCGTACGACCGCGCAGGGAACGTACGAGTCGATCACGCGCGAGTTCAAGTCGCAGCGCGCCGTCATGGGCGAGGCGTTCACGGGGCTCGGCGACTGCCTGCTTGCACAGGGCGAGGAGAAGAACGACCTCGACATGATCAAGCGGGCGGCGCTTCAGTACGAGCAGACCGTGGTCCTCTACTTCCCGGCGGAGGGGCAGTCCAGCGCGGCGTACGAAAAGGCGCTGACCGCGGGCGCGGGAGCGTACGTGACGCTGGCGCAGAAGGCGACGAGCGACCGGGCGCGCGAGTTGTACGCGACCCAGGCTCGCTCGATGGCCCTGACGCTTCTGGACCAGTACCCGTCGTCCTCCTACAAGCAGCAGGCGACCGACGTGCGCACGAAAGCGGACGACGAGCTCGCGAAAGTACCGAAGAACAAATAGTCCTCTCAAGATAGATGAGCGCTGGCCCGCGGCGCTTGCCGCGGGCCGCTTCGTTTTCCCGGCCTGATTCCTCGTTAACTGCTTCGTTATCCTTGACTTGCTCTCCTCAATCGCCTAAAACTTACCCCTTACGGCTGGGGGGTCTTACCCGCGTCATCATTGGAGGGGTCCCATGACAGTCTCGTCTAGCTCCCGGATCCTGTCTTTTGCCCTCCTCTCGGCATCCGTCAGCGTCATCGGCTGCGCTTCCGGCTCCAGTGAGCCCGGAAACGGCACGCCCCGCGACGCCGGACGGCAACACGAAGTCGCCCCGCCCGGCGATGAAAACGGCGGCGGCGGCGGCGGCTTGGCCGGCGAGGAAGGACGTCTGGGCATTCAGCGCCAGGAAGACGAGTTCATCGCGGAAAAGCTCTACGAAACCGCGAGGACCAAGATGCACGCGAACGAGTTCCAGGCCGCCCTCGACGACCTGGAACAGGCCGCCCGCCTCAACCCGTCGAGCGTCAAGATCCGCGACCTGAAAAACGAAGTGTCGCGCATCATGAATCGCCGGCCGGGCGAGTGGGGCGACACCCTCCGCTGGGCGCAGGACCAGCTCTCGATCAAGATCGCCCAGACCCGCATCGAGGTGGAAAACCACTTCGAGCAGGGCAACCGCTTCATGGCGGGGACCGAGTACGAAGCCGCCGAGCGTGAGTACAACGCGGTCATCCAGAAGCTCAAATGGGTTCCCTACGACATCGGGATGAACGACCAGCTGGACAGCGCGAAGAAGCGCGCGGCTGATGCGCGCGAGAAGCAGAAGCAGCACGCGACGGAGCTCGACAAGCTGCGGCACGAAATGGCGCTGAAGGAGGCGGAGCAGCGCGAGAACCAGGAGCGGCAGCGGCTGAAGGAGCGCGTGAAGGAGCTGATGGAGATCGCGCTCGAGCATTTTGACAACAAGCGCTTCGAGAAGTCGGAGTGGGTCTGCGACGAGATCCTGAACCTGGTGCCGAAGTTCCGGCCGGCTCGGGAACTGAAAGAGGACGCAGGCCGCGCCGCGATCAACAAGGCCTACGAGAATTTCCTCGAACTGCGCCGCGAGCGGTTCAAGTCGATGCGCGAGGAAATGCTCGAAAGCGAAATCCCCTACAGCGAACGCCAGAAGGTGCGCTTCCCGAGCGAAGACGAATGGCGTCGGATCGTCGAGCGTTCCGGAAACCTGTCGCTGAACAAGGGGCCGTCGCTGAAGGAGGACGACGAAGTCCTCGCGATCAAGTCGAAGCTGGAAACGACGAAGATCGACCTCGATTTCACGGATTCAACGCTCTACGACATCGTCGATTTCATCCAGGAATTCGCGAAGATCAACATCGTGATCTCGGCCGAGGTGCGCAAGGAAGGCATCCCGGACAAGAAGATCAGCTTCGCGGTGAAGGACCTGGTCCTGAAGCACGTGCTGCGGCTGCTGCTGCAGCAGTACGACCTGGGATACACGTTTGAGAATCGCGTGCTGCTGATCACGCAGCCGCAGCTGGCGGAAGGCAAGCCGGTGCTGGAAGTTCACGACGTGCGCGACCTCCTGGGCAAGATCCCCGACTTCCCGGGGCCGAGCATGGAACTGACGGCGGGAGAAGGCGACGCCGGCCCGTCGACGACGTTTGTTCCGCCGGAGTCGGAAGAATCGGTGGTGTCGGCTGAGCAGCTGGAAACGCTCATCAAGCAGAACATTTCGCCGCAGAGCTGGACGGAACGCGAAGGCGAAGTGTCGATTGCCCTGACCGGAAACCAGCAGCTGCTCGTCGTGCACACGCCGAAGGTGCAGGAGGAGATCCGCGGGTTCCTTTCGAACCTCCGCTCGTTCACGGGCGCGATGGTCGCGATCGAGACCCGCTTCCTGGCGGTGACCGACGACTTCCTCGAGGACCTGGGCCACGAATTCCGCGGACTTGAAGGGCGTTCGATGGAGTCGAACTCGAACGGCCTCGGGAGCTCTGACTTCTCCGACGGGACGCTCTCCGGCGGCATCGTGGACCCGGCTACCGGCCTTCCCGGCAGCACGCCGGACGTCATCGGCGAATCGGGCGCCTTTACCCGCGAGCACTACGGCGGGCCGAGCGATTTCTACGACGCGAGGGTGCGGTCGGTTTATCCGCTGACTTCGCCCCTGGTCACGAACATCCCGGACTTCCCGCTCGGAACGCGCCTCCTGAACCGGGGCGGCATCGGCCTTCAGTATCGAATTCTTCGCGAAGTTGAGTTGAACAGCGTGATCCGCGCCCTGCGCAAGACCCAGAAGGCGTCGCAGGTAACGGCCCCGCGCGTCACGGCGTTCAACGGGCAGCGGGCCCACATCCTGATCGCACAGCAGCAGGCGTACATCCAGGACTACGACGTCGAAATCGCCCAGAACAGCCGTGCGTACGACCCGGTCATGGGAATCGTCCAGGACGGCCTCGTCCTCGACGTCCGCCCGATCATCTCCAACGACCGCAAGTACATCACGCTGGAAATGCGCCCGACGGTCGCGAAGCTGCGCGTCCTGCGCCTCTTCGATATCACCCCGGACGCCGTGGCCGACATCATCACCAATCCTGACCAGTACATTCAGCTGCCGACGATCGACCTGCAGCGCGCCCAGACGACCGTGCGTATGCCCGACCAGGGATCGCTGATCCTCGCCGGCCTCAAGAACTCGATCGACCGCGACCTGTCCTCGTCCACGCCCTTCCTGTCGAAGATCCCGCTCATCGGGTGGCTCTTCGCGCGCAAGGGCAAGTCGATCGAACGCAGGAACCTCATGATCCTCCTGAGCGCCGAAATCCTCGACCTCGCCGATATCGAGCGGGGCCAGCAGTTCGGTCGCCGCTAGTCCAGCCTGATTC
Source organism: Planctomycetota bacterium (assembly GCA_009773755.1). Classification (GTDB taxonomy): domain Bacteria; phylum Planctomycetota; class MHYJ01; order WSZJ01; family WSZJ01; genus WSZJ01. Next base: position 19,690 of record WSZJ01000033.1, read on the forward strand.
CTTCGACGGGCCCCGCCGAAACGCGGGGCCCGTTTTTTTTGCGGGGGAGTGAAAGGGGGACATCGCTGTGATCCGGCTCGTCGCAGGCTTCGTCCTGGCGCAGGCGATCTTCATCGCCGGCGTCCTCGCCCTTCGTGCCCCCTCGGGCGCACTCGTCCCGGATCCGGACCCCTCGGCCTCCTGGGAGCCGCGGGTTCCCGTCCGCAACGCCTGGACGCACGTCATCATCCACCACTCCGCGTCGGGGACCGGAAGCGCCGCGCAGTTCGACCGGGAGCACCGGGCGAAGGGCTGGGACAGCCTCGGCTACCACTTCGTCATCGGCAACGGCAGCCTCACCGAGGACGGCCGGGTAGAGGCGGGCTCCCGCTGGCTGGACCAGGCCGACGGCGCGCACGCGAAGCCGGAATGGAATGCAAGGGCAGTCGGCGTTTGTCTCGTCGGCAATTTCGAGACGGCCGACCCGACGCCCGCCCAGTTGCGCTCGCTCGAGCACCTGTGCCGGTGGCTCGGCAGCCGTTGCGGCATCCCCCCGGCTAACTTCGTCGGCCACGGTGGCACCCACGGAAACGCCACGCTCTGCCCGGGGAAGCGCCTCGACCTGGAGCTCCTTCGCCGGAATCTCGCCTCGCCCCGCTGAGACAGGATGTAACATCGCCCTTCGATGACGCCCCTTCAGGCCATCTTCTTCGACATCGACGACACCCTCTACTCCACGAGCGAATTCGCAGCGCGGGCGCGGCGGGCGTCGATGGAGGCAATGGTCGCGCTCGGCCTGAAGATGCCTGCGGAAGATCTTGTGCGGGAGCTGGAAGAAGTCATCGCGGAGTTCACGAGCAACTACGAGCACCACTTCGACAAACTCCTCCTGCGAATTCCGCGCAAGTCCTGGGAGGGGGTGAATCGCGCGGTTTTGATCGCGGGCGCGATTGTGGCCTACCATGAGACGAAGTCGCGCGACCTGGCGCCGTACCCCGATGCCGTGGACCTGCTGAAGAAGCTCTCCCGCGTGCCGCTCGTTCGCGGCGTGATCACGAGCGGGCTCGAGATCAAGCAGGCGGAGAAACTCGTGCGGCTGAAGGTGCTGGACTACCTGTCTCCGGGCGCAATCTTCATCAGCGACCAGATCGGCATCTCAAAGCCGAATCGCAAACTCTACATGCGCGCCTGCGACTCCCTCGGCGTTTCACCGAAGTCGGCGATGTACGTGGGCGACCACCCGGCCCACGACATCGACCCGGCGAACGCGATCGGCATGGCGACGGTCCTGGTCAAGCGCGGAGGAAAGCACTCGGCGGACGCGGGGAAGACGAAGGCGACGCACGAGGTGCGCGACCTGGCCGAATTGGGTGAAGTCCTGAAGCGCGACTACGGCGTTTCGCTCATCTGACCCCGTCAGAATCGTGGGTCGCAGCAATCCGGCATGGGGGGCGCTTCGCCGGTTGCCTCGGCGCCTTCCGGGGCGGGAGCCGGCGCTTCCTGGACCGGTACTTCGCCGGCGCCGGGAGCCACCGGGGGAGCGGTGTGCGGCGCCCGCGGTGAGAGTCCCTTTTCCAGCGCCTCGCGGGCGCCTGCGGCCATTTCGCTCCAGGGGACGAAAACGGTGATGCCGCCGGTCTTCAGGCGGATGCCCTTCCCGGATACCGCCGGGTCTTCGACGCGCTCGCCGTGAAGGACGTTTCCATCGGCCATGGGGATGGAAACGTCATCGGCGGAGGCGCCGGCGGCGAGGGCGAGGGAGAGGGCGAGGGAGCGGAGGTCTCTCATGTGGGGGTTATCGGCGCGGGGGGTGTCCCGGCCTGAGTGACATTCTACAGGGGGAGTGATAGACTTCGCGCCCCGCATTCGTCCCTACCGATGTTTTTTTTGCGCCCGGAGACCCCATGACCACACGCAAACTCAAGCTCCCCGGCCCACGCGGCAAGGCCATTCTCGCCAAAGACCAGCGCTTCATGAGCCCGTCCTACACGCGCTGCTATCCGCTCGTCGTCTCTCATGCGAGCGGAATGCGCGTCTGGGACGTGGACGGGAACGAGTTCCTCGACTTCACGGCGGGCGTGGCGGTCTGCTCGACCGGCCATTGTCACCCGGAGGTCGTCGCCGCGATCCAGGACCAGTCGCGAAAATTCCTGCACATGGCGGGCACGGATTTCTACTACGCGCCCCAGAGCGACCTCGCCGCGCGCCTCGCAGGCATCGCGCCCATGAGCGGACCCAAGCGGGTGTTTTTCACAAACAGCGGGACGGAGACGGTGGAAGCGGCATTCAAGCTGGCGCGGTGGAACAAGCGCAAGCCGAGGATGCTGGCATTCCTGGGCGGATTTCACGGGCGGACTATGGGGGCGCTGTCCCTGAGCGCTTCCAAGCCGATCCAGCGCAACGGCTTCGCCCCGCTGGTCCCTGAGGTGACGCACGTGCCGTACCCGAATCCGTACCATCCGCCGCTCGGGAATTCGCGGACGTGCGGGACGGAGTGCGTGAAGTTCATCGAGGACGTTATTTTCCACCGGAGCGTGCCGCCGGAGGAAGTGGCGGCGTGCATCGTGGAGCCGATCCAGGGCGAGGGCGGGTATGTGGTGCCGCCGGACGACTTCTGGCCGGCGCTGAAGAAGCTGCTCGACAGGCACGGGATCCTGCTGATCGTGGACGAGATCCAGAGCGGCATGGGTCGGACGGGGAGGATGTTCGCGATCGAGCACACCGGGATCGAGCCGGACATCGTGTGCGTGGCGAAGGGGATCGCGAGCGGGCTGCCGATGGGCGCGATGATCGCGCGGGAGAAGCTCCACACCTGGAAGGCCGGCGCCCACGCCAACACGTTCGGAGGCAACCCGGTCGCCTGCGCCGCCGCGCTGAAGACGCTCGATCTGATCGAGGGCGGGATGATGCAGAACGCCGGCAAGGTCGGTGCCTACCTGAAAAACCGGCTGCACCAGTTCGCGCTGCAGTTCGACATCGTCGGCGACGTCCGCGGCCGCGGCCTCATGGTCGGCATGGAAATCGTCAAGAACCACGAGACGCGCGAGCCATTTCCCCAGGCCCGCGACGCCATCGTCGACAGCGCCTTCTACCACGGCCTGCTGATCATCGGCTGCGGCGAAAGCACGATCCGCTTCTGCCCGCCCTTGACCTGCACGACAAAGGACGTCGATCAGGCGCTTCCAATCCTCGCCGACGCAATCCGGCATGCGGCGAAGGGAAAGTGGACGTCGCCGAAGGTGAGCCGGGCGAGGATCTAGCATACGCTGGCGGAGGCTGGCGGAAGCTGCGGAGGCTGGCGGAAGCTGCGGAGGCTGGCGGAAGCTGCGGAGGATGAGACATTACTGGTGCTACCGTTCCGCGCGGTGGTCGCCGCGCTTCTCGGTGAAATAGTTAGCTTTCGCCCGCCTCCGCCAGCCTCCGCCCGCCTCCGCCAGCCTCCGCCCGCCCGCCTTCAATTCGCGCCACCGGCCCCGCCAAGCTACAATAGACTCCTCAGCAGATTCCGCCCCTTCCCCAGGAGCAAAAATGGCGAACCCGAGAGTCCGCGAAGACGGAGCGCGCGCGCCGAAATCGAGCGATCGCATCGGCCAGTACCTCGAGATGATGGACCGCTCGATGAACGAGCAGAGTTACGAGGAACTGCACTGGGAGGGCACGATCGAGCAGTACCTCGCGGCGGTCGTCGAGAATCCGCGGCTTATCCGGAATTCGTTCCAGCGGCTGTACGACATGGTTCTTTCGTACGGGTACGAGCAGTACACGGAGCACCGCGAAACGCTCGTCCGATACAACTTTTTCAAGGACCCGATCGGAAACGGCCGGGACGCGATTTACGGGCTGGAGCGGTCGATAGTCGACCTGGTGAATGCGATCAAGTCGGGGGCGTACTCGTACGGCGCGGAGCGGCGCATCCTGCTGCTGCACGGACCGGTTGGATCTTCGAAGAGCACGATTGCGCGGCTTCTGAAGCGCGGGCTGGAGACGTATTCGCGGACGAAGGAAGGGGCGCTGTTTTCGTTCGCCTGGGAGGATTCGGAGTCGCCGGGCGGGTTTGCATCGTGCCCGATGCATGAAGAGCCGCTGAGACTGCTTCCGGGTGAAGTGCGGGACACGATGTTGAAGGACCTGAATTCGACGCTGGGGCCCGGGGCGTACCACCTGCGGGTGGACGGGGACCTGTGCCCGTCGTGCCGGCGGACGTTCAACGACCTGATGGCGAAGTATCGCGGGGACTGGCGGAAGGTGCTGGGGCACGTGAAGGTGCGGAGGCTGACGCTGAGCGAGAAGGACAGGATCGGAATCGGCACGTTCCAGCCGAAGGACGAGAAGAACCAGGACTCGACGGAACTCACCGGGGACATCAACTACCGGAAGATCGCGATCTACGGGAGCGACTCGGACCCGCGCGCATTCAATTTCGACGGCGAGTTCAACATTGCGAACCGGGGGATGATCGAGTTCATCGAAGTTCTGAAGCTGGACGTTGCGTTTCTGTACGACCTGCTGGGGGCGAGCCAGGAGCACGTAATCAAGCCGAAGAAATTTGCGCAGACGGACATTGACGAAGTGATCATCGGTCACACGAACGAGCCGGAGTACAAGCGGCTGCAGAACAACGAGTTGATGGAAGCGTTCCGGGACCGGACGCTGAAGATCGACATCAGCTATAACCTCAAGCTGGACAATGAGATACGCATTTACGAACGCGACTACAATCTCGGAAAGGTCCGGGGCAAACACATCGCGCCGCATACGCTCGAGGTCTGCGCGATGTGGGCGATCCTGACCCGCCTTGAGGAACCCAAGAAGGCGAACCTCACGCTTCTCCAGAAGCTGAAGCTCTACAACGGCAAGACACTCCCCGGATTCACTGAAGACAATATCCGCGAGCTCATGGAAGAAGCGGAGCGCGAAGGCATGGAGGGAATCAGCCCCCGCTTCATCCAGGACAAGATCTCCAACGCCCTCGTCCAGGTGGAGGACGGTGGCTGCGTGAATCCGTTCATGGTCATGAACGAGCTCGAGGACGGCCTCGCCCACCACTCCCTCATCACGAGCGACGAGCAGAAAAAGAAGTTCAAGGAGCTGCTGGCGGTCGCCAATGAGGAATACCAGGACATCGTGAAGAACGAAGTCCAGCGCGCCATCTGCGCCGACGAGGACGCGATCAGCCGCCTCTGCGCGAACTACATCGACAACGTGAAGGCGTACACGCAGAAGGAGCGCGTGAAGAACCGCTACACGGGCCAGGACGAGGAGCCGGACGAGAGGCTGATGCGGTCGATCGAGGAGAAGATCGACATTCTCGAAAGCCGCAAGGACGACTTCCGCCGCGAGATCATGAACTACATCGGCGCGCTCGCGATCGAGGGGAAGAAGTTCGACTACCGCTCGAACGAGCGGCTGCAGAAGGCGCTCGAGCTCAAGCTGTTCGAGGACCAGAAGGACACGATCAAGCTCACGAGCCTCATCTCCAACGTCATCGACAAGGAGACGCAGGAGAAGATCGACGTCGTGCGTTCGCGCCTCATCAAGTCGTACGGTTACTGCCACATCTGCGCGAGCGACGTGCTGAGTTTTGTCGCGAGCATCTTTGCGCGAGGGTCAGCCAAGGAATAGCGACCGATGGTCAAGAAAATCGAAAAAGACTTCTCCCGCTTCCGCTCGATCGTCCGCGGCAGGATCAAGAAGGAGCTGCGGAAGTACATCACGCGGGGCGAGCTTGTCGGGAAAGTGGGGAAGAATCTTGTTTCGATCCCGATCCCGCAGATCCAGATTCCTCATTTCCGGTACGGCAAGAACGACGGCGGGGGAGTGGGGATGGGGCCGGGGGAGCCGGGGACGCCGCTGGAGCAGGGCGAGCCGGGCGAAGGGACGGGCGCGGGGGACCAGCCCGGCGACCACCTGCTCGAGGTCGACGTTCCGCTGAGCGAGCTGGCGAAGATCCTGGGCGAAGAGCTGGAACTGCCGAACATCAAGCCTAAGGGCTCGCGGACAATCGTCGCGGACAAGGAGAAGTACACCGGGATCTCGCGCTCCGGCCCCGAATCGCTGCGGCACTTCAAGCGCACTTATCGCGAAGCCCTCAAGCGCTCCATCGCGCTCGGGATCTACGACGAGAAGAACCCGATCGTCGTCCCGTGGCGCGAGGACAAGCGTTACCGGTCGTGGAAGGTCCGGGAGATTCCACAGAACAACGCCGTGATCATCTACATGATGGACGTGTCGGGCTCGATGGGAGACGAGCAGAAGGAGATCGTCCGCATCGAGGCGTTCTGGATCGACACGTGGCTGCGCTCCCAGTACAAGAAAATCGAGACGCGGTACATCGTCCACGACGCGGTCGCGCGCGAGGTCGACCACCACACGTTCTTCCACGTGAAGGAATCGGGAGGCACGAAGATCTCAAGCGCGCTTCAACTCTGCAACGAGATCGTCGAGCGCGACTTCAACGTCCAGGAGTGGAACATCTACCCGTTCCATTTCTCCGATGGCGACAACTGGGGAAGCGAAGACACGCGTCGCTGTATCGAACTGCTGGAGCAGCGGCTCTTCCCCGTGTCGAACGTCTTCTGCTATGGCCAGGTGAAATCCGCGTACGGCTCCGGTCAGTTCAAGAAGGATCTCGACGAGCGCTTCGGCAAGGAAGACGTCCGCATCATCACGAGCGAAATCAAGGACCGCGAGGGGATCTACGACTCGATCAAGGACTTTCTGGGGAAGGGCAAATGAGCGGGAGCACGCGCGGGATCAAGGGCGGGATGTCGCGTTCGGGCGGGCTGCGCGAGGAGATCGCGAAGCACGCCTCGAGGATCCGCGAGTACGCCCTTGGCTACGGCCTGGACCCGTTCGACACCTCGTTCGAGCTGATCGACCACGACGAGCTGAACGAGGTCGCGGCCTACGGCGGATTTCCCACGCGGTACCCGCACTGGCGGTTCGGGATGCACTACGAGGAGCTGGAGAAGGGGTATTCGTTCGGTCTGCAGAAGATATACGAACTGGTGATCAACAACGATCCGTGCACGGCCTATCTGATGAAGTCGAATTCGATGGTCGACCAGAAGCTGGTGATCTCTCACGTCTACGGTCACAGCGACTTCTTCAAGCACAACTACTGGTTCTCGCAGACGAACCGCAAGATGCTCGACCAGATGGCGAACCACGGGACGCGCCTCCGGCGCTACGTGGAGAAATTCGGCGAGACGGTTGTAGAGGACTTCCTCGACGCCTGCATGTCGATCGAGAACCTGATCGACACGCACTCGGTTTATTCGCCGAAGAAGCGGAAGCCGTCGGAGCGCGTCGAGGATCTCGAGCGAGAAGTCACGCCGCGCAAGATCAGGTCCAAGGAATACATGGACCGCTTCATGAATCCCCGGGAATTCGTCGATCGACAGAAGAAGGCGATTGAGGACGAGATTGCGAAGAAGCGGAAACTTCCGGAGCACCCTGAGAAGGACGTGCTGCTGTTCCTGCTCGACCATGCGCCGCTCGACAACTGGCAGCGGGACGTGCTGGCGATCGTGCGCGACGAGGCGTACTACTTCGCGCCGCAGGGTATGACGAAGATCATGAACGAAGGGTGGGCTTCGTACTGGCACTCGCGGATCATGACGGAGAAGGTGCTGTGCGACGCGGAGGTCATCGACTACGCCGAGCACCACGCCGGGACGCTCGGGACCCGCCCCGGAGTCCTCAATCCGTACAAGGTCGGCATCGAGCTCTACCGCGACATCGAGGAACGCTGGGACAAGGGGCGCTTCGGAAGCGACTGGGAGCGCTGCGACAACATGCAGCAGCGGCGGGAGTGGGATCTCAAGCTCGGGCTCGGGAAGAAGAAGATCTTCGAAGTCCGGATGATCCACAACGACCTGACGTTCATCGACGAGTTCCTCACGAAGGAGTTCTGCGAGCGGCACGAGCTGTTCGTGTTCCGTCACAACCCGCAGACGAACCGGATGGAGATCGCGGATCGCGAATTTGCGAAGGTGAAGGAGCAGCTCCTGTTCCGCCTGACAAACAGCGGGTACCCGATCATCCGCGTCGAGGACGGCAATTTCCGGAACAGGGGAGAACTGAAGCTGACGCATCAGCACGCGGGGCTCGACCTCGACGGCAAGGAAGGGCGCGACACGCTGAAGAACCTGTTCAAGGTGTGGAAGCGGCCGGTTCACATCGAGACGCAGGTAGAGGGGGAGAAGAAGCTGCTGAGTTTCGACGGGGAGAAAGTGGCGGAGGAGGCGGTGGAGGGGGAGTAGGGTAGGGCAAAGACAAATCCCAAGGACCAACTCCAACCCCAAATCCCAAGGGGCCTCGCTGGAATCAGCGGGCGTAGTGCTCGGGCCGCCGATCTTCGAACCGGTCGTTCCTCGTCGCGATCGTTTTTTTCTTCGCCCTCGCCGGATCGATGTCCACGGTCTTTGCCTCGTCCGCAGCGTCCGCCGCCCGCACGAGGATTTTCCCGTCGGGCGCCGTCACTTGCGACCTCCCGATGAACTTCAGGCCGCGCTCCTCGCCGTGCCGGTTGCACGTGATCGCGTACACGGCGTTCTCCAGCGACCGGACGGGCATTGAATCCGGGCACCACGGGAGCACGAGGTTTGAAGGATGCGCGATGATCTCGGCGCCGCGCATCGCGAGGGTGCGGGCAGCTTCGGGGAAGAACCAGTCGAAGCACACCATGAGGCCCACCTTCGCCCCTGCGACGTCCCACACCTTGAATCCGGTGTCGCCCGGGAGGAAGAAGTCCTTCTCATTTTCGAACAAGTGGGTTTTCCGATACACGCCGAGTAGCCCCCTCGAGTCCGCGAGCAGCGCGCTGTTGTAATTCCCGCCGAGCCCCTTCTCGGAGAACCCCGCAACGACCGCCGCGCCCGTCTTGCGCGCGATCCGCTTCGCCGCCTCCAGCGTCGGTCCTTCGGCCGGCTCGGCGAGCTCGTCGGCCTGCGCCTTCGACTCGAAGTTATAGCCGGAAGCGCAGAGCTCGGGCAGGACCAGAAGCTCCGCCTGCGGCGCAAGCGCTTCCGCCCTCTCGAGATTCCGTTCGGGGCGGCCGAGGACTGGCGCGAACTGGACGAAGCCGACGCGCATTATTTCGACCTCTCGAAGACGAGGCGGTCGACTTTCACGCCGGTGCCGCGAGCGTGGAACACGACCGTGCCCGGCTGTGGCACCCAGGAATCGTCGACGGCGGCTACCTCCTTGTCGTTCACGCTCAGCGCCACGTGGTTCCCCTTGACGGTCACGGCGAGCTCAAAAAACGCGTCCCCCGAGAGAACAACTTCCGCCGCCTTGACTTCCTCGGTCTTCGGAGTCGGCTTGGACTGAGTCAGGTGCTGGATGACGGCGCGGACGCGGTCGCCGTCCTGATCCTCCACCCCCGCGACCCAGCCGATTCCGGATTCCTGGAGGCGGAAGCCGAACAAAGCCTCGGGCCGAAGAGCGTCCTCCAGCCGGCCTTTAGGGCCGACCGGCTTGTCCTTGATGCGTTTTGCGCGCTCGATGAAGCGCAGCCGGGCCCTGAGCACGCCGTCCTGGGCTGCCACGCCGTTCCTGGGGGCGACGTAGCCGTTCCCGACGAGGAACCCGTTCTCGGCCCGGTTCATGCCCCGGCTCCAGAGGCGCAGTTCGAGGCAGTCCGTCTCAGCCTCGCGCGAATCGAATTCAAAGGTCAACCTTTCTCCGCCGCCGGGGAGGTCGCTGAGGACGCCGGAGGCGACGCGCGCGTCGTGCGTGCGGATCAGCACCGCCTGCTGAGCGACGTCGGCTTCGATCGCCTTGTAGGAAGCGGTCGAGGCGAGGGCCTGAAGCGATTTGAGGGCGTTCGAGGCATCGGCCCATCGGTGGGCGGAGACCGACTCGGTGAGCGTGCGATAGAATTCGAGGACCTGCTTCTCGCTTCCAGCCTGCGCCGCCGGTTCCCCGCTTCCAGCGATCTTCTCCGGATTTCCCTCCGGTTTCGGAGCGGAGACTTCGTGCCGGCTCTTCACCATCGCCACCACGATTGCCGCGAAGAGGAGAACTCCGGCGATCCCTGCGCCTGCGAACAGGAGTCCGCGGGCCGACGACTCGGGCTGGAGGATGACCTGCGAGGCCCCGCCCGGCGACGGCACGGACGGCAGGCTTCCGGACGAGACCGGCGTGCCCCCGCGTTCGAGTTCGTCCAGTGCGGCGACGACGGCGATGCAATCGGGGAAGCGGTCCTCGGGCCTCTTGGCCATCATTTTGCTGATGACGTTTTCAACGGCGAGAGGGATGTCCGCGTTGATCTCGCGGAGCGGCCGCGGAGCCTCGCTCACGTGTTTCATGATGATTGCAAGCGGCGTGTCGGCGTGAAATGGCTTCTTCCCGGAGAGCAGGAAATAAAACGTCGCTCCGAGCGAGTAAACGTCGCTGCGCCCGTCGATTTTCAGCGCCTGGGCCTGCTCGGGAGACATGTAATCCGGCGTGCCCATGATCTGGCCGGTCGTCGAAAGCGACACGCTTGAGTCGAGCGTGCGGGCGAGCCCGAAGTCCGCGACTTTCGCGACGCCGTCCTTCGCGATGAGAATGTTGTCGGGCTTGATGTCCCGGTGGACGACGCCGGCCGCGTGGGCCGACGCCAGACCGCGCGCCGCGTCGCGCACGAATTTCAACGCCTCCTGCCAGGGAACCGACTTGCGACGCGACACGAGCTTCCCGAGCGATTCCCCCTCGACGTATTGCATGACGATGAAGTTGTAGCCGCTCTCGTTTCCGACGTTCAGCACCTGCACGATGTTGGCGTGCTCGAGCTTCGCGGCGGCGCGGGCTTCGCGCTGGAAGCGCTCGAGAGCGGTTGCGTGCGTGGTGAATTCGGGCGGGAGAATCTTGATGGCGACTTTCTTGTCGAGCCCGATGTGGAGCCCCTCGTAGACGGCGCCCATGCCGCCGCTTCCGATTTTGCGCGAGATCTTGCAGCCGCCGAGGGAGCGGCCGATCAGCGGGTCAGGCGTCTCGGGTCGGAGAGTGTTGGCGGTGGCTTCCGTCACGCTGATCGTCGGCGCGTTGCTGGCAGGGTGCATCGCCTTGCCGCACTTCTTGCAGTGCGCCGGCATTCCAGGCCGCCAGCCGACCGCGCGGACTTCGACGCCGCATCCTTCGCAGCGCAGGCGCGTCGCGGGGGCGCGTGGAGGAGCGGCAGCTGAAGCGTGGTTGTTCAACGGTGCGTTATCGGCCGGCATGAATTCCTTTCCCTTATAAACACCCGAAACCCCGCGAGTTGCGCTTCACAACTCTTTTGGAATTATAGAGATACGGAAATTCCCTTGCAAGCGGCTCCCGCGTCGGGAAGATACACCCCCTCCCGCCCCCGGGATTCGACCATGCGGTTACCCCTCGTCGCCATCGTAGGCCGCCCCAACGTCGGCAAATCGACGCTTCTCAACGCCCTCACCCGGCGCCGGGTCTCCATTGAGGCGCCGAAGCCGGGGACGACGGTGGATCGCGTCACGGCCGTGGTGGAGCGCGGCGACATCGTGTTCGAAGCTATGGACACGGCGGGAATCGTGGACGAGCCGGACAGCGAGGTCATGGCGCAGGCGCAGGCGCAGGTGAGCATCGCGCTCGAGCACGCGGACGCCGTGCTGTTCGTCGTCGATCTTCGCGACGGCCTCACGCCTGCCGATTCGAAAATCGCCGAGCGGCTGCGGCGCGGTAAGGTCCCTGTCGTCGTTGTCGCGAACAAGTGCGACTCCGAAAAAACCGTGGGGCAGGAAGCGGATTTCTTCCGGTTCGGTTTCGGGCAGCCGGTGATCACGAGCGCGCTGACGAGGCGCGGGCTGGACGACCTTGCCCAGGTCGTTCAGGAGAAGATTCCGCCGGACAGGCGCGCCGGGGCGGTCCCGGACCCGGGCCTCAAAATCGCGATCATCGGGCGGCGCAACACCGGCAAATCGACCATGCTGAACAAGTTCGCGGGCGAGACTCGCGTCGTCGTTTCCCCGATCGCCGGGACGACGCGCGACTCCATCGACGTGCGCATGGAAATCGACGGAAAGAAATTCACGATCATCGACACGGCGGGTCTTCGGCGGAAACGCAACCAGGATGCGATGGACCACTTTGGCCGCGTCCGCACGGAACGCGCGCTTCGCCGCTGCGAAGTCGTTTTCTTCCTCGTCGACGCTTCCGAATCCGTCTCGGTCGTCGACAAGAAGATTGCGCAGGTGATCGTCGATGCCGGCAAGCCCGTCGTGCTGGTGCTCAACAAGTGGGATCTCGCGCAGAAGGCCGGGCGCCAGCCGGACGAGTACCAGGAATACTACGACGAAGTTCTCCCCGGCCTCGCGTTCGCGCCGATCGTCTGCGCGAGCGGGAAGTCAGGATTCAATCTCCGCGAGCTGCTGAAGCTGGCCGCCGATCTCAACGAACAGTCGGGCTTCCGCGTCCCCACTTCGTTCCTCAATCGCCTCGTCGAGGACGCCCAGACCTGGCACACCCCGGCCCGGCGCGGCAAACTTCCGAAGATCTACTTCGCCAAGCAGACGAAGGTCCACCCCCCCGAGTTCGTCCTGGTCGTCAACAACGTCGACGGCTTCACCGGCGAGTACATGCGGTACATTGAGAACCGGCTGCGCGAGAATCTCCCCCTGGCGGAAGTTCCGATCCGGGTGCTGTTCGAGGCGAAGAGGAGGAAGGGAAACTCATGAAGCAAATCCTGTGGTGCGCGGTGGCGGCGCTGGCGGTGGCGGGGTGCGGGAAGAACGAGTCCAAGGTGGAAGACGGCATCTTGATTTATGCGCGAGGCGCGGACGCCAAGTCGCTCGATCCTCAGTCGATCGACGACGGAGAGAGCGTGGTCGTCGTGTCGCAGATGTTCGACACGCTGGTGCAGTTTGAGGCGAAGGGGACGAAAGTCGAACCTGCCCTTGCAACCTCGTGGAGCGCATCCGCCGACGGCAAGACATGGACGTTCAAACTGCGAGGCGGCGTGAAGTTCCACGACGGCTCGGCGCTTGACGGTCCCGTGGTCGCGGCCAATTTCGACCGCTACCTGAACGCCTCTTCGCCCCTCCGGGCCGGCGTTTCGAAGCGCCCGTACGATTTTCTCTACACCAACATCGCGAAAGTGGAGGCGACGGGGACGGACACGGTCCAGTTCACGCTGCTGGAGGCCAACGCGACGTTCCTGACGAACCTGGCAATGTTTCCGGCGTCGATCTCGAGCACTGCGGCGATGGGGAAGTGGAAGGAGTCTTACGGCGAGCACCCGGTCGGGACAGGCGCGTTCAGGTTCGTGTCCTGGGAGGCGAAACAGAAGATCGTGCTCGAAGCGAACGCGGAGTACTGGGGCGGGGCGCCGAAGTCGAAGAAGCTGATCATCGCGGTGATTCCCGACAATCCGGTGCGGGTGCAGCGGCTGCGCGCCGGCGAAGTTCACATCGTGGACGGAGTATCTCCCGAAGACCACACGGCGATCCGCGGGGACGCGAACTGCCGCCTCCTCATCGAGCCGGGGATGAATTTCGGTTACCTCGCAATCAACACGGAGAAGCCGCCGTTCGACCGCGCCGAGGTCCGGCAGGCGATCGCCATGGCGCTGGACAAGGGGGAGATCAACAAGCTTGCTTATCTCGGCACGGCGCAAACGGGCCCGAACGCACTTCCTCCCACGATGTGGGGCTACAACGACAAGGTCGAGGAGTACCCCTACGATCCCGGTAAGGCCAAGGCCGTGATCGCGGCAGCTGGGATTGCAGGCAAGGAGATCGACCTCTACGTCATGTCGAATCCGCGTCCCTACGTCCCGAATCCGAAAAACGTCGGCGCCATCCTCGTGCAGCGCCTCGAAGCGATCGGACTCAAGCCCCGCATTCTGAGCCCGGAATGGAAGGTCTACCTCGACGATCTGAAGGCCGGAAAGCACGACATCGCCCTGGTCGGCTGGAGCACCGATAACGGCGACCCGGATAACTTCCTCTTCACGCTCTTCCATTCGAGCGCGATCCCCGAGCAGAACTCCGCGCGCTACCGCTCGAAGGAATTCGACGCTCTCGTCGAACAGGCGCAGCGGGAGCCGGAACAGTCGAAGCGCGCCGAGTTGTACCGCAAGGCGCAGGAGGTCATGCACCGCGATTCGCCGGTCATCCCGATTGCTTACATGCCGAACGTCGCGGCGATGCGCGCAAACGTCGAGGGGTACTCGCTTCACCCGATGGGACTTGTGCGGTTGAAGGACACCTTCGTGAAGAAATGAGGGCGTTTCTTCTTCGCCGCCTCGCCCTCGCCGTGCCGACGCTTCTCGGCGTCTCGTTCCTCGTTTTCGCGCTGGCGCACGTCGGGGGCGACCCGGCGCGGGCGATTGCGGGGGAAAAGGCGTCGGCGGCGGAAGTCGAGTCGGTGAGGCGGGAGTACGGGCTGGACCGGCCGCTGGTCGTGCAGTATTTCGCGTATCTTGGCGGGCTGGCGCGGGGCGATTTCGGGCGTTCGGCGCGGTCGCAGAAGCCGGTCGCCGCGGAACTGCGCGAACATTTCCCGGCTACCGTCGAGCTCGCGACCGCCGCGCTTCTGCTCGCAGCCCTCTTCGGAATCGGCGCGGGCATCATCGCCGCCCTTCGACCCGGATCGCTAGCCGACCTCGCCGTCATGAGCGGATCCCTTATAGGCGTCTCCGTCCCCGTGTTCTTCCTCGGCATGCTCGCACTCTTCGCGTTCCAGGGCCGCCTTCCCGGGGGGAACCGGCTCGAATTCGCCACGGTGTTCACGGCGTCCCGCACCGGATTCCTCGTCATCGACGCTCTCCTCGCCGGACGCGCCGACGTCGCCCGCGAGGCCCTCCTCCATCTCCTCCTCCCGGCCTGCGCCCTCGCCACCATCCCCCTGTCCGTCATTGCCCGCCTCACCCGGGCTTCCATGCTCGAAACCCTCTCGAGCGATTACGTCCGGACGGCGCGTGCGAAGGGCCTGTCGACCAGCGTGGTCGCGCTTCGGCACGCGCTCCGCAATGCGCTGGTCCCGATCGTTACGGCCGTCGGGCTGCAGTACGGGACCCTGCTCTCCGGCGCCGTCCTCACCGAGACCGTCTTCTCCTGGCCCGGCATCGGCAGCTACGTCGTCGACACCATCCGCGGCAAGGACTTCATCGCCATGCAGGGCGCCATCCTCGTCATCGCCGCCTGCTTCGTTTTCGCAAACGTCGCGGTCGATGCGGCCTATGGCTGGCTCGATCCGAGGATCTCCCGTGGGTGAAAAGGGAAGAGCGTGGGCGAAGCTGAAGCGCAGCCGTGTCGCGGCCGTGGGGACGCTTCTGGTCGCGCTGTACGTGGGCGCGGCGGCGCTGGCGGATCTGGCGCCCCGCGACCCGCGCGGAATAGACCAGGAGCAGCAGCTCAAGGCGCCGTCGTCCTCCGCCATTCTCGGCACCGACGCGCTCGGGCGCGACCTCTTTTCCCGCGTCCTCCACGGCGCGCGCTGGTCGCTCTTCATTGGCGTCGTCTCCGTCGCGCTGGCCGTGCTGATCGGCGTACCGCTCGGGCTCGCGGCAGGGGAGGCTGGCGGCGCCGTCGACGTCGTGGTGATGCGCCTTGCCGACGTCATGCTCGCGTTCCCCGGAATCCTCCTGGCCATCGCCATCGTCGCGACGCTCGGCCCTTCCTTGTTTCACCTCATGCTTGCCGTCGGCATCGTCAACATTCCCGTCTACATCCGGCAGGTCCGCGCCTCCGTTCTCCAGGTGCGCGAGCTCGACTACATAGTCGCAGCCCGCGCTCTCGGCGCAGGACGGCTGCGCGTAATCCTCTTCCAGATCCTCCCCAACGTCCTGGCCCCCGTCCTCGTCCTGTCCACCCTCGGGCTGGGGACCGCGATTCTCGAAGCGGCCGGGCTGGGATTCGTCGGACTCGGGGTTTCGCCCGATACCCCGGAGTGGGGGAACATGCTGGAGCAGTCCCGGGCGCATTTCGCTCAGCATCCCTGGACGGTCCTCGTCCCCGGGGTAGCCATTTCGGTCGCCATCCTCGGATTCAACCTGCTGGGTGACGCTCTTCGCGACGCGCTCGACCCGCGCTCTTCGAAAATCTGAAGGCCATGCAGGGAAAGGGGTTGAAGCGGAACTGGGCAATTCAAGTCTTCGAGATTTGCTTGACACCTTTGGCACACGCAAATACCCTACCGGGCTCTTCCCCGCGCCCTATTTCCGCCTGGACCATCCCTGGGAGGCATACGCAACGATGGCTGACGCTGCCACCGTCTCGAAGCTCCGTGACATCATCGAGAAAGACGAAGTTTCCCTCGCGCAGATCCTTGAAGCCCGGCGCGAGACTTACGGCTCCATCGAGCGCCGCCACGAGCTGGCCCGCATCGTCGACGGCAAGGACGTCGACCTGGAGAAAAAGCTCGGCGACAACAAGGGCCTCGCCCGCAAGGCCGCCGGCCAGTGGATCCTCGGGCGCACCAAGGAAGCCCTCGAAACCTTTTCGCACGTGCGCCCTTCGAAGGAGTCACTCTTCGTCTCCGCACTCGCGGCGATCGAGGCGAACGACCCGGAGAAAGCGCTCGAGTCGCTCGACAAGCTGAAAGGTCAGGACCTCGCAGAAGGCGACGGCGTGCTCGTCACGGGCGCGCGCTTCGAGGCGATGGAAAAGCAGGGGAAGCACGAGGAAGTGCTCGCGGCGATCCCGAAAGCGGTCAAGGCGCACGGCGAGCATCCCGATCTCCTGTACCACGCCGGCATGTGCTGCGATCTCACAGGGGCGTACGCGGAAGCCGAGAAGCACTACGCGCGCTCCCTGGAACTCGACCCGAACCACGAGCCGACGCTTTTCCGCCTCGCGTACAACCACGACTTGCGCGGTGAAGACAAGGAAGCGCTGGAGGTTTACGAGCGCCTTCGCCTGATCCGCCCGCCGCGCGTCGCGACGCTTCTCAATCTCGGTGTTCTCTACGAGGACCGCGGCGACTACATGAAGGCCTCGGACTGCTACGAGCAGGTTCTGGACGTCTACCCGAACCACCAGCGCGCCCAGCTCTACTACAAGGACGCGCGCGCTTCGCTCGGCATGTACTACGACGAAGAAGCGAAGCGGAAAGAGATGAAGTGGGGAAAGCTGCTCTCGACGCCGATCGCGGAGTTCCAGCTGTCGGTGCGGAGCCGCAACTGCCTGGCGCAGATCAACGTGATGACGCTGGGGGACATGGTGCGGAAGACGGAGGAGGAGCTTCTGACGGTGCGGAATTTCGGCGACACTTCGCTGAAGGAGATCCGCGAGCTGCTGCAGTCGAAGGGGCTGCGCCTGGCGAGGCCGGGCGAGGCGGGGACGGAACCCGCGCTTCCGGCGGACGTGCCGGCGCCGATGCCGGTCACGGCGCGTCCGAAGGAGGACGTGCTGCAGAAGCAGATTGCGGAATTCGAGTGGAGCGCGCGCGCGAAGAAAGCGCTGGAGGGGCTTGGCGTCAGCGTGCTGGCGGATCTGACGATGAAGACGGAGAAGGAGCTGCTTGCGGTGAAGAATTTCGGGACGACGAGCCTGAACGAAGTGAAGCAGAAGCTGGCGCAGTACGGGCTATCGCTGAAGGAAGGCTAGCCGCACGACAGTCGGGAGACGGGAGTTCGGAGCAACGGCCACACAAGCACGGGGCGCCCCAAAGGCGCCCCGTTTTCATTTGAAGGGGTTCCCGACTCCCGTCTCCCGACGGCAGTTCCTCCGAACTGGCGCTGACCCCTCCCGGTAGCCGACAATCTGGCCATGCCCGCCCCGCCCGTCATGCCCGAAGTTCCCGACTGGTTCTGGATTGTCAGCGCTGCAGTGATGGGCGGCACGATCGGGTCGTTCCTGAACGTCTGCATCTACCGCATGCCCCGCCGTTGCATGTCGGTTTCCCATCCGCGGCACTCGCACTGCCCGCGCTGCGGCCACAGCATCCGCTGGTACGAGAACATCCCGGTGATTTCATGGGTGATCCTGCTTCGCGGCCGCTGTTCGTCCTGCCGCAATCCGATTTCGCCGATGTATCCGTTCATCGAAGCGCTGACGGCCGCGTTTTTTGCGCTGGCGGCGATGATCGCGCTGGAACCGAACGCCGTCCGTCCGGGGGACCCCGGGCCGTCCTGGCTGATCGGCGCCAGTCCGATCTGGGATTTCCACGTCTTCGCGACGCCGGGGATGCGCCTCGCCTGGTTTCTGGTGGCCGCGTGGTTCGCCGCAGGGCTGATCGTCTCGACCTTCGTCGATTTCGAGTTCCGCATCATTCCCGACCAGGTCTCCATCTCCGGCATGTGGCTCGCCCCTGCCATCTCTTTCGTCCTGCCCTGGCTTCACCGCCCGATTCTTCGCATCACTCCCGGTCCCGGCGCCGTCGGCGACGTCGCAGCCTTTCTTGACTCATGGCCCCACCTCCACGGCCTCGTCGCTTCGCTGCTCGGCGCCGCCGTCGCCGCCGGCGCGATCTGGATGGTCGGATTCTTCGGAAAGGTCGCCTTCCGAAAGGAAGCGATGGGCTTCGGCGACGTCAAGCTCATGGCCTGGATCGGCGGACTCATCGGCTGGAAGGCCTCCATCATCACCTTCCTCATCGCTTCCTGCCTCGGCGCCGGCGTCGGCGTCCCCATCATGGCCGCGAACCGGCTTACCAACGCCTGGCGGGCCGCGAGGGGCAAACAGCCGATCCCCTTCGACTCCTATCTGGCATTCGGCCCCTACCTCGCCGCAGCCGGCCTCGCCATGTTCCTCTGGTACTCCACGATCGACGACTTCGCGTTCAACAAGTACCCCAAAATGTTCACCGGAGTGGTCGAACGGTTGGTTGGTGAGGGGAACTAGCGGATTCATCCGCCCGAGAATTCTGGATTCCCTCTTCAGCCGCCTCGATGCCGGCGCCGATCTTCTCACGGAGACATCACAGTCCGTTTGCAACTTCTCAGGAGAGGGATCATGCGCGCCATCGCCAAAGCACTAGCCGCCGGCGCCCTCGGCCTCGCCGCCGCGGGTTGTTCCACGACCGAGCTCGAAGAACAGGTCCGCGACCGCGACCAGGAAATCGCCGTTCTTCAGCAGGAGAATCAGGACCTCAGGAACCGGATCGCCTCGAAGGAAGGCTCCCTCCAGGACCTTCGCACCCGGCTCGCGGAGAAACCGAAGGAAGTCATCGTCGAAAGGACCGTGACGGTTCCGGCCAAGCCTGCGACGGCGCTGACGGAAGCGGGGTTCAAGGTCGACGAGCGCGCCGACGGGACCGCCGTCGTTCTCGAGAGCGGCATTCTCTTCGACAGCGGCCAGGCAACCCTGACACCGGCGGGGAAGGAAGCGATCGCGAAGCTGGTCAAGGTGCTGAAAAAGGACTACGCGAATCGCAAGATCCGCGTCGAGGGTCACACGGACAACCAGCCGATCCGGATCATGACGACGCGCGGATACAAGTCGAACTGGGACCTGTCCTACGGCCGGTCAAAGTCGGTCTTCGACGAGCTGAACGGCGCCGGCGTCGCAAAGATGTCGATCGGGTGCTACGCCGACACGAGACCGCGGGCCGACAACAAGTCGGAGCCCGGAAGGAAGGAGAACCGGCGGGTGGAGGTTCTTCTGGAGAAGTAAGCGCCGCTTTGTGGGGGGCTGGCGGAGGCTGGCGGAGGCTGGCGGAAGCTGGCGGAAGCTAAATGCCCTTCATCCGCGGACGATCTTGATCGATGCGGTCGTTAGCCTCCGCAGCCTCCGCAGCCTCCGCAGCCTCCGCTCGCCTCCGCAGCCTCCGCAGCCTCCGCTCGCCTCCGCAGCCTCCGTTGTGCCAAAATGCGCGCCCCAACCGTCCCTCATGTAGACTTGGCCGTACATGCGCTTCGGCATCATCTCCGACGTTCACGCCAACTGGGAAGCGATGCAGGCGGCGCTGGCGCGTCTCGACAAGGAAGGCGTCGACGAGATCGTCTGCCTTGGCGACGTGGTCGGGTACGGCGGCGACCCGAAGAAGTGCGTCAACGAGATCATGCGCCGGAAGATCGTGACGATCCGGGGCAATCACGAGCGCTACGTGGTCGGCGAAATCGACGAGGCGCTCAAGCCCGATACGGCGAAGTCGATCGAATGGACGCGGGGCCAGCTCAAGAACGAGGAATACGTCGCCATCGAAGAGTGGCAGAACCGGCTCCGACATCCGGGCGGCTTCCTGATGTGCCACGGCTCGCCTCGTCACAAGGACGAGTACGTCCTCACGATCGACGCGGTCGTCGGCTCGCTCCGAGTGCTCCAGACCGAATTCCCGGATACGAAAGTAGCGCTCCACGGCCACACGCACATGACGTCCCTCTTCGCCCCGGGCCAGGTCGTGAAGCCGATTCACAAGACCCAGGAAATCGCGCTCGACTTCTCGAAGGTCTACCTGCTCAACCCGGGAAGCGTCGGCCAGCCGCGCGACCGCTGCCCGCTCTCGTCGTACATGATTCTCGACATGGACAAGCCGTGCGCGACCTACTTCCGCGAGGAGTACGACATCAAAGGCGCGCAGGCGAGGATTCGCGAGGTCGGACTTGCGGAGAAGTTTGCGAATCGGTTGGCGGAAGGCAACTGAAAGCAGTTTCGAGTTCCGGGTTGCGTGTTGTGAGGAAAAGCCTCGTCGACGGAAGCCGAGCAGCTCCCTCGCAACTCGCAACCCGGAACTCGCAACTACCCAGGCGGCAGATTTGTCATCGTCACATGCACTCCGGGCATTTTCACCAGCTGCTCTTTGACCTGCTTCAAATAGGCGTCAATCTTCTCATCCATCCCGTGCGGGCTCTGGACCGCCATGATCCGCACTCCCTTCGGCTGCGCCAGCATCGTGCTCTCTCGCGGCGTCAGATCGCGGATGATGTCGGCGCAGTTCTGGTAGCGCTTTTCGCGCTCCTTTTCGAGCGCCTTGATCATGAAGCGGTTCAGGTCTTCGGGGACCTTGGAGTTGATCTCTTTCGCGGGCGGAATCGGGTCGCGAAGGTGCCGCTTCAGGATCACGTACGGGTCGGCGTCTTCGAAGGGGCAGCGGCCGGTCGTCATCTTGTAGGCCATGATGCCGAGGGAGTAGATGTCCGCGCGGCCGTCGACGGCCTTTCCGCGGACCTGCTCGGGGGACATGAACTCGGCGGTCCCGATGACTTCTTCGTTGTCCGACTGCTCTCCCGGCTGATTGACGCGGGCGATGCCGAAGTCCATCAGCTTCACTTCGCCCTGCGGGTTGATGATGATGTTCCCGGGCTTGATGTCGCGGTGGACGATGCCGCGTTCGTGGGCGAACTGGAGGGCGCTGGCGGTCTGGCAGAGGATGTGGCGGCACTGGTCCCAGGGGAGGGTTGCGGTCTCGACCATCTTGGCAAGCGGAGTTCCCTCGACGTACTCCATGACGATGAAGATCGTCGCGTACGCGGTTTCGGTGTCGTAGACCTTCACGATGTGCTCGTGGTTGAGCTGCGCGATGATCTGGGCTTCCAGGCGGAAGCGCTTCGAGAATTCCTCATCGAGCGAGAGTTCGTGGGACAGCATCTTGATCGCGACGGTGCGGTTGAGCGTGGTCTGGAGGCCGGAGTAGACGATCGACATTCCGCCGCGACCGAGTTCGCCGAGGAGGCGGTATTTGCCGACGGTCTTGGACGCCATCAGGTCGGATTCGCTGAGGCGGCGGGCGAGGATCTGCGTCAGGAACTTGGAGACGCCGGGGTGGGTCTTGGTCAGCGCGGCGAATGTTTCCTTGTCGAGAATGATGCACTCGCAGGGACCGTCGGAGATCACGTCGGCCGACCGGGGGTCGCCGGTCATGAGCGCCATTTCACCGAAGACCTCGCCGGGCCCGAGCGCCGCTACGAACTTCTCGCGCCCCTGCGCGTCGAGGATCGGAATCCGGACCGCGCCGCTGTAGACGATGTACATCGCGTCGCCCGGCTCGCCGCGCTTGAGGATCGCCTCGTTTGCCGCGAACTTTTTCGTGCGGACGAGCGGACCGAGGCGGTCGAAGGAAGCGGGGCTCAGGGACGAAAATACGTCGAGGGATTTCAGGAAGCTGAGTGCGCTCATGGGGGCGGATTGTAGCCACGCACCTTCGCGGAAGAGACTACTTCTGTC
Source organism: Planctomycetota bacterium (assembly GCA_009773755.1). GTDB lineage: Bacteria > Planctomycetota > MHYJ01 > WSZJ01 > WSZJ01 > WSZJ01. Next base: position 41,712 of record WSZJ01000033.1, read on the forward strand.
CGACTTTTTTGGTCGAAAGCTCCCGAGAGAGTCCCTCCCCGAGCCCTCTGACCGTTTCCATCTCCGCTTCCCGCTCCAGTTCGAGGAGCGGGCGTTCGCTGGACGACGCCGTGATGATGTGGCAATCAAGCCGCTTGTCGGCTTGGGTGACGGCGCGAACACGCGAAGAGAGGACGTCGATCAAGGTTCCCTCCGCGGCCGCGTAGACCTCTACTGTCCGGCCGGGCACCGCGAAGATCGGGATAATGAGCCAGTTCAGGTTGGACCAGCCGTTGAAATACGTATCGTTGCTCGACCCGCGGCCGAAAACGAACAGCGAATCCGCGCCAATGCGCGTGGGTTCACGGAATTATGGAACGCGGTCCCTCGACGCTTCCGCGCGACCCTTCACCGGCCGCCCTTCCGAGTCAACCAGAGTCACCAGCCGCACGACGAGGCGGGAAGGGTCGCCGCCGAGGGACTCGAACGCGACGCGTGCGACGACGAAGCGTCCTCGCGTGTAGCGTTCGACTTTCAGGGAGGAGAGGATGAGCTCTCCTGAAGTAAACCCGCGGCGCGTGAAAAAAGGCGCGGGAAAATCGGCGGTCGGCTCCACGGCGACGACATGGACGAGCATCCGGTCGTAGACGAGCGTGAGCGTGTAGGCCCCGAGGTCCCGGTCGCCGGTGTCCACGCTGATTTCCACCGGTTCCGGCCGCGTCAGGCCCCGCTCTGAACCGGAAGAGCGTCCGGTCGACCGTGCCTCGCCTTCCGGCGACGAGTCTTCGCGGGGGCTCGAAGCGCACCCGGCGAGCACGGCCGCGAACGCGAGGATGGCGAACCGCTTCACTTGAGCTTCTCCTTCTCCGCGATGCGCTTCGCCACGATCAGGGCATCGGCGACGTCCGTGAGGCCGTCTCCATTGATATCTCGCGACACGGGTTCTCCTTCGCGGATCACGGTTCGCATGATCTCCATGCAGTCGGCGACACTCAGGTCGCCGGGCACGCCGGCCGGCTGGGGAAGGTGCGGGGGAGGGCCCGGGTCGACGGGGGGTTTGGGAAGCGGCGGAAGGTCGCCGCCGGCGAGGTAGCCGCGGCCGCCCGGAGGAGGCGGCGGTTCGAGATCAGGGGGCGTTTTGACGCCCGGGCCTGGATCGAGTGGGGGAATCGGCGTCGGGTCAATGGGGGGCGTTGGCGCGGTTCCACCGGGGTCCTTGACAGTACCTGGATCAGGGGAAGGTCTCTCCGTTCCTCGTGCCGGTTGGTCGTCGGTGTTTCCTGCCACGGTGCCGGTGGAAGGCGCATCGCGGACCGCCGCATACTTGAGACCGCCGATGACGGCTGCGAGCAGCACGGCTGCCGCTGCCGCGACCTGCCACCATCCGGCCGGCCGCCGGCGAGCCGCATCGGCGGCGAGCTGAGGAATCGCCGCTCGAATGACCTGGTCGTTCGCTTCCGGCACGGGCCGCTCGTCGGCAAGGGCGCGAAGAGCCCGCGTCGCGAGGATGACCGCCTGCTGCCGTTCGCGGCATTCCTCGCATTCGGAAAGGTGCGAAGACCCGGCCGCCGTGGGAGCGAGCATCTGGTCGTTCGTCAGTTCGTTACAGGTCATCCGTTGTGATCAACCTCTCTGGTACAGCGATCGCGACTCACTCATTCAGCGTTCGCCAGCCTCTTCTGTTCGCAATTTTCTCTGAAAAAGCCCCTTCAAGAGCTCCAATCCGTTGTGAATCCTCGACTTCACCGTCCCCACCGGAATGTCGAGCATCTCCCCGATCTCCTCGTACGGCAAGTCCTCGAAAAACCGGAGCGCCAGGGCTTCACGATACACCTCCGGCATTTCCGCCAGCGCTTCACGCACCTTCACGGCGAGCTCCGTCCCGGAGGCCTGCGATTCCGGGCCTTCTCCAGGGTCCGCCGCCGACTCCTCCGTGATCGGCGCCGCAGAGCGTTTTTTTCTCCGGCGCAACTCCGTCACCGACAGGCTGGACACCACTTTGTAGAGAAGCGTCGTGAATTTCGCGCGCGGCTCCCACTCCGGCGCCTTGCGGAATATGTACAGAAACGCCTCCTGCGCCACGTCCCCCGCCGCATCGGCGTCCCCCAGCATCCCCGTCGCGTGCCGCATCGCGCGATCCCGATGCCGCTCGTACAACTCCCGGAACGCCGCCTCGTCGCCGCGCCGGCAGCACGCCATCAGCTCTTCGTCCGTCATTCCGCAATCGCGCGGAGTTTCAAAGCGACATCCCGCGCACGAGCCTCCGCGGCACGGGCGCCGGCAGACTGCAGCGTGGAAGCGGCTTCCGTCGCGATTTCCGCCGCTTCGCGCGCTTCATCGCGTGTCCCGGGAAACGAGGCGAGCAGCGCGGCCCAGGAAGCGCGAACCATGGCGAAGGGGAGGGCGAGTTCGGAGTCGCGGAGGGTCTTGACGGCGCGGGCGTAGTTACGAAGCGCGCCCTCGCGGTCGCCGTTGGCGGCACGGCAGTCGGCGAGGCCGGCGTAGACGCGGCCGATGAGGCCGGTGTCCGGCCATTTGTGGCCCAGGTGTTCAAGGGCGGTGTGGAAGAATGCGCGGGCTTCGGACGTGCGGCCGGCTCGAAGGGAGTTCTCGGCGCGGACCGCCGGGAGGAGACCGACGAGTTCCGGGGTCGTGGCGGAAGCGGCGGCGAGGTCGAAGTACTGTGTCGCGCGAACCGGGTCGCCGAGCGCGGAATGCGCTTCGCCCAGCGCGATCGCAGCGCGCGCGAGGCCGGTGCGGGACCCGCAGCGGTCGAAAGCGGCCTGCGCGGCCGCCGCGTGTTCGCGGGCGGCCTCGTAATCTTCGGCGGCGAAGTCGGCTCCGGCGGC
>WSZJ01000034.1:0-52080 GCA_009773755.1 Planctomycetota bacterium
CGCGGCCAGCTGAAGCGCCGTCTCGCGCGCCGGCGTGCTGGGGACGTCCGGGTCGGCGCCGTGCTCGAGGAGCCAGCGGATGCCGCGCGTCGACGCGTCGACGAAGCGGCTGCCTTCCTTGTGACCGAGGTTGAAGTAGATCGCGGTGTTGCCCCACGACTTGTTGAAGTCCAGGTCCGCGCCGTGCTCGAGCGCCATCTTCAGCACGACGCGGTCGTCCGCCTCCGCCGCGTGGAAGATCGTCTCGCCGTCGTTCGGGTCGGCGCCCGCTTCCAGCAGCAGCTTCACCAGCTTCGGGAACTTCGCGTGGCAGGCCGCGGCGTAGAGCGCGCCGAGCGGGTACTCGTGCTCGCCCTCGTGCTCGACGGTATGCGCGTCCGGGTCGGCGCCCGCGGCCAGCAGCGATTTCGCGCACCGGAGGATGTCCGCGCCGCGCTTTGCGCAGAACGGCGAGTAGCAGAGCCAGTGAAGCGGCTCGCGCTTCTTCGGTTCGCCGACTTTGAGCTTCGCGAGGTTCGGATCCGCTTCCAGGAATCGCTCGACGATGGCCGATTCGCCGAGAACGGCCGCGGCCGAAAGGCCCGCTTCAGGAATCTCGGGGCGCGCCCTAAGAGCTTCTCGCGCCATATTCACATCGCCCAGATCGACGGCGAACAGGAACGTGTCGACGGCCTTGGCGATGTCCCCCGCGGCATCCACCATCAGCTTCAGCTTCGTCCAGTTCGAGAAGCCGTACTGGCGCGCGATCGCGAGCTGCGCTTCGGACAGCTTGCGGGCCTCGCCCGCCTTGACCAGATCCTTCGCCTGCCGCTTGAGATGGCCCAGATTCGGCGACGGCGGCAACACACGGGAAGCCATGACGTCCTCCTTTCAACAATCCGCCCGGCGTCCGCTTCTTCGGGCTGAAAGAAGGAAGCGTGCGACACGTTCGAGACTCCGGTGGACTCGGTCCTTCCCGCGGACGGGGTGCGCCCGGAAGCGCTGAAGGAAATTAGCGCGGGGAGGCGATTCGCGCCAGCCGAATGCTACGCGGCACAGAGGCGCGACAGCTCTTCGGCCGAAAGCTGCCCAGGCGCCGCGGCGGGGCCGACGTAGCGGGCCGACGTTACGACTGGAACTCCGGTACACCCGCCCGGCGGCACTCGTCCCTCATGACAGCGGAAGCCCGATCAAGTTCCGCCGCGTCGCCGACTTCTCTCAGAATGGCCGTCCCCTCGCGCCAGCGAGCCTGCACATCCGAAGGGTCCATCTGCGCCAGGAGAACCAGCGCGTACCCGCACTGGTGCGCACCCTCGAAACGGCGGTTGCCGACCTGCCGATGAAGAATCAAGGCGCGTTCGAAGCCTTGCCGGGCCTCTGCAAGGCGGCCTGTCCGCCGGTAGATTTCCGCGAGGTCCCCAAGGACCATGCCTTCCGCCCGCAGGAATCGGCCCTGGCGGGCGATGGCGAGCGCTTCGTCGAGAAGTCGTTCCGCCTCTTCCCTCTGTCCCGTCATCGAGGAGACTCCGGCAAGGTGTCGAAGCGCGAGTGCCAACTGGTGCCGCTGGCCGTTCTGCCGGAATGCGACGACAATCCGCTCGTACTGCACCCTGGCCTGGGCGATCCGACCCGTGTCCCGATGCAGGTTGGCGAGGTTCCCGAGGACCGTCAGCTCGAGCTGCGGGTCGCCGACTTCCCGGGCGATCCTGAGCGCCTCAGCATACATGGATTCCGACCGCTCGATCCGCCCCTCCATCTTGCTCAAGCGCGCGAATACTTCCAAAGCGACTCCGATCGAGCGTCGGTTGCCGACCTCGTGATGGATGGCGAGGGACTGTTCGAGGAACGGCCCGGCTTCCCCCGGTCGGCCCGAGTCGCACAGGAAGCGCGCCAGATTGGTCAGCGTGATGCCTTCGGATCGCCGATTGCCGACTTCCCGGTGAATCGCGAGCGCCTCGTGAAGGTACTGCTCCGCCCTGGCCGGTTCCCCCAGTTCCGTACAGATATTGGCCAGGTTTCCCAGCGTGATGCCGATCGATCGCCGATCGCGGGTTTCTTGCTGAATCGCGACGGCGTCGTGTGAAGTCTGCCTGGCAGCATCGAGACGTCCGAGCTCATGCAGAAGTGTGGCGAGATTGCCCATGACGCGCCCTTCGGCGAGGCGGTCGCCGATCGAGCGGAACGCGGCGAGCGCGCTGGAATAGAAGGACTCGGAGAGCGCGCCGCGGCCTGTGACGGAAAGCAGGTTCGCGATGTTGAGCAGCGCCGTGCCCTCGGCCCGCGAATCCCTGCATTCGCGGGAAATCGCCAATGCGGTATTCTGCGTGCGCTCAGCCAGCTCTACCCGCCCCGACTCCTTGTAGAGCAGCGCCAGGTGGCCGAGTGCGATCCCCTCTCCGCGGCGGTCCCCGGCCGATCGATGGATCGCGAGTCCGCGCTCGAACAGCGCCTCGGCCTTCTGGAGCCTGCCCTCCCGGAGCGCGGCAATCCCAGCCCGCCGAATCGGCCCGCACGCGTCGGCACCGGTCGCCATCCCTGCCAGTTGCTCCCAGAGCGGGCCCGCCGCTTCGTAGTGATACAGGGCCTCGCCGTGCTCCGCCGCCCGGCGCAGATAGAGCGCGCGGACCGCGCGCATCGACTCGACTCCGTCATCCCGGCTGCACCGAAGAGCGTGCTCCGCCAGCTCCCGAGCGAACGCATCCGATGGGTGCGGCCGGAAGGTTGCAGGATCCCAGGCGTCCGTCGACGGCTGTTCTGGAGGCCTGCCTCCCGCCAGCGCCTCGATTGCATCGAACGCAAGCGCGTGCAGCCGTGCGCGGTCGCCGGGAAGCTGAAGCTGATATGCGGCGTCGCGCAGGACGGCGTGGCGGAACAGGTAGATCCGTTCTGCACCCGGGGCCTGCACGCCCCCTGTCGCGGCGCTCCTCATGGCCCACGACTCTACCTCTCCGCCCGCTTCCTGGCCGTCGCGGTCCACGGAGCCGGCGACTCGCCGCCAGTCGTTCAGCTCCGCCGGCTTGCCGTTGAGGAAGGACTTGCGGATTTTCATTTCGCGAAAGGCGAAGTTTGCCCCTGCCGAGGTCCAGCGGCTGCGCTTGGCCATCGTCCGGTTCTCGGCCCCCTGTCGACGTAGACGGCCTTGTACCGGTAGCCCTCCTCCACCTCGAGCGAGGAGCCGGGCGCTTCCTGCCCTCCATTCAGGGCGACCCATTCACTCCTTGACCCACTGGCGCTTGCGGAATAACATCATACACATGAAGCGTACAAATCTTGTGCTCAGCGAGGACCTGCTTGAAGAGGCGACCCGCCTCTCCGGGGAGAAAACGTATTCGGGGACGGTCAACAAGGCGCTCCGCGATTTCGTTCAGCGAATCCGGGCGAGGCGCATCCTGTCGCTTTCCGGGTCCGGACTCTGGGAGGGCGACCTGGGCGCCATGCGAGGGGACCGGCCGCGCCGGCGCGCGCCGCGAGGGGGCCAGTGATACTGGTCGACACTTCGGTCTGGATCGAGATCTTTCGGGCGCGCAACCCCCTGGCGATCGAGTCGGTCGTGGAGTTCGAGGAGATCGTCACCTGTCTTCCCGTTGTCCAGGAAGTGCTGCAGGGGTTCCAGGACGAACGCGCCTTCCGGGTAGCCCGAGAGTCGTTCCTGGCGCTTCCGATCGTCGAATCCCCCGTCACGGCCGGGCTGGTTGAGGAGGCCGCCGGTCTCTACCGGGCCGCTCGACGACAAGGCGTGACAGTCCGATCCTCGGTCGATTGCCTCATCGCGGCGTGCGCGCTGCGGCATCAACTGACCGTGCTCCATCGCGATCGGGACTTCCAGCTTCTCGCGCAAGTCTCGCCGCTCCATCAACGAAACCTGTAGCACCCGCCGTGCCGAGGCGCGATAGCTCGTCCTGCGAGAGCTGCACACAAGCGGACGGCAGAAGTTCGGCGAGCTGGGCCGGGGTGCGCGCACTGGCGATCGGCGCGCCGACGGTCGGCTGGACCCGGAGCCAGGCGAGCGCGACGGCGGCCACCGTGGTTTTGTGCGCGGCCGCGATTTCATCCAGCGCCGCGAGGACGCGTAGGCCGCGGGCGTCGAGGTAGGCGCTCGCGCCCGTGCTGCGGACGCTGTCGACGGGCTTGCCGGGGCGGTACTTGCCGGTGAGGAAGCCCTTGGCGAGGGCGAAGTACGGGAAGCAGGTGATGCCTTCGCGCGCGCAGAGCGCGGCGAGGTCGCCTTCGTATTCGGTGCGGTGCATTAGGTTGTAGTGCGGCTGGATCGCGACGTAGCGCGCGAGGCCGTTCGACTTCGAAATGGCCAGCGCTTCAGCGAGGCGCGTCGCCGTGTAATTCGAAGCGGCGATGCGCTTCACCTTGCCGGCGCGGACCAGAGCGTCGAAGGCGCCGAGCGTTTCGGCCAGCGGGGTCTTCGCGTCATCGATGTGGGCGTAGTAGAGGTCGATCCGGTCGGTCTGCAGGCGGCGCAGGGAGTTCTCCGCGGCGGTGCGGATCGTCGCGGCTGAGAGGCCCTCGAGACCGCGGAGCTGGCCGACCTTCGTCGCGATCACCATGCGGTCGCGGCAGCCCCGCGCAGCCATCCAGCGGCCGAGAATCGCTTCCGATTCGCCTCCGGCGTGCCCCGGCACCCACGCCGAATACATGTCAGCGGTGTCGACGAAGTTGCCGCCCGCCTCAGCGTACGCGTCGAGCACCGCGAACGACGCCGCTTCGTCCGCGGTCCAGCCGAAGACGTTGCCGCCGAGGCAGAGCGGAAAGACCTTCAGGTCGAACGCGCTCATTTCGCTCCGAGCGCCGCGTCCAGCATCCGCTTCACCTCCACGATCGTCGCCCCGACGGTGCGCGCGGCGATCTTGCCGTCGCGGCCGATGACGTACTGCGTCGGGCAGTACTGGACCGAGTAGACCTTCATGGGGTTCGCCGTCGCGGTCTTGTACGCGCACGGCATCGTGTAGCGCCCGTCCTTCAGGTAGCTCGCGACCTTGTCCGGCGTGTCGACCCCGTTGACCATCAGGAACACGACGTCCTTGTCCTTCATCTCCTCGCACAGCTTCTGCAGGTGCGGAAACTCCGCGCGGCAGGCATGTCAGCCCAGGAACCAGAAGTTCAGGAGGACGACCTTTCCCATGAAATCCGAAAGGCCCACCGGTTTTCCAGAAGCGTCCACCGCGCCGAGCTCGGGCGCCGCCGTCCCGGGAGCCAGCAGCTTGTCCTCGCCCAATTTCGCCGCCTTGACCACGCCCGCCGGCGGAACAAAGCGGAACTGCGCCGCGTCCGGACGCGCCATCGCGTCGAGGCGCTTCAGCTCGCTCTCGGCCGTGGTCGTGAACTTCTTTCCCTTGTTCTCGAAGCTGCTTTCGAGGGTGAAGCGCAGCGGCGTGTTGTCCGCCTTCGAAACGAAAAAGGTCTGCACGATCGTGCCGACGCGGTAGGTGAGGACGTGGCAGGGTTTGCCCGAGACGTCGGCATCGGACTCGAGCGCCAGTTTGCCGCCGCCCGCTATCGGCATCGCAAGGCACCCCGCGCCGAAGACAAGCTCCTCCTCGCGCCCTGCTTCAATATCTGAAACGGCCAGCCGTCCCTCGCGAGTGAACCCGAGCACGAACGGCTTGCGATCCAGATCCCCCGGCGAAATCGCCCTCTCGTAGAACTTCTTCTGCGCGGGGAAGTACAGCCACGTGGTCGTCCCGTCGCTGATCTGCAGGCTCGAAGGCTCTCCCTCAGGCAGTTCGCCGTCCCAGCGTTCTTCGCGATAGACCCCAGGTTCAGCCCATGTCGTTCTCAGGAAGTACCGACCGTTTCCGACACCGACGCTGACCACCGCTTCGACTGTGATGCCCGTTGCGCCAAAGAGGCGCGCCTGGACTTTCTGCAGAATCTTCGCGATGTCCGATTCGGTCCGGCCTTCGTCTGAAGGGCCGGCGGGTTCCGGGGCCGGCTCGCTGGAAGAGCAGCCGGCGAGGAAAAGGACGAGAGCCACCTTCAGAAGCGAAGCGCGCGAGATTCGGATCGATCGGACCGTTGTCAGGTTCATGATCGAAGCGATCTTAGTCCGACCTTGCGGCAAAATCCGTAGAATCCGAACTTCCGTCGCAGCTCCCTCGATGACACGGAAGGAGAAGGCCATGGCCAGGAAATCCCGGAAGGAGCCGAAGAAGCGCGCAAGAAAACAGCCGAAAAAGTCCGCGAAGAAGAAATCCGCCGCTTCATCCTCGTCCGGCGCGAACCCCAGGCCGAAGCACGGCGAGTTCATGTGGAACGAGCTCATGACGCGCGACGACGAACGCGCGCTGACGTTTTTCGAGAAGCTGCTCGGCTGGACGCACCAGGACTGGCCGCTGGGCCCGGGGCAGGCGCCCTATCGCCTCGCGCAGGTCGGCGGGAAGGCCGCTGCCGGCATCATGAGAATGACCGAACCGCAGTTTCCTGCCGCCGTGCCGACGCACTGGTGCGGCTACATCGCCGTCCGCGACGTCGACGCGGCGTGGAAACAGGTGGCCGAGCTCGGCGGGCAGCACATCCACCCGCCTTCCGACATCCCGCAGGTCGGTCGTTTCTGCATCATCAAGGACCCGACGGGCGCCGTCGTCGCCCTGATGACGCCGACCGGCGGCGTGGCCTGACACGGAGGAATTCCCCATGTGCCGCAACATCCGGACGCTCTTTAATTTCGACCCGCCCGCCTCCGACGACGAAATCCGCGCGGCGTCGCTTCAGTTCGTGCGCAAGATCAGCGGCTTCAATGCCCCGTCGAAGGCAAACGAGGCCGCGTTCCATCGCTCCGTCGATGAGACGTTTCACGTCGCGCGCCGGCTGGTCGACTCGCTCGTGACGAGCACGCCGACGCGCGACCGGGCGGTCGAAGCGGCGAAGGCGAAGGCCCGGGCTTCCGAAAGATTTGGCCGTCTTCCGGGCGCCTCGGCCGCGGGGGAATAGACTCGCGCAATGCCCCTGCGTCTCGACGGCACCGTCCTCCGCTCGGATCGCTTCCCGGCCCCGCATGCCTTTACCACGAGGCTCGGGGGCGTGAGCGATGGAAACTATGCGTCGCTCAACGTCGGGTATCGGAGCGGCGACCCTTCCGGAAACGTCGTGAAGAACCGCGAGCTCGCGCTGCGAGCCGCCGGTGGGCAGGGGACGATTCACGCGCTCAGCCAGAAAGTGGAAGATTGCGTCGTCATCCTCGGCCAGGGCGACGAGGGGGACGCGCTTGTCACGGACCGCCGCGGCGCGGCGATCATGACGTACTCGGCGGACTGCAATCTGCTGCTGGTGGCCGACGTCCAGACGGGCGTCGTGGCAAGCGTGCACGCTTCGCGCCCCGGGACGCGCGGGCGGATCGCGGTGAAGACGGTGGAAGCGATGAGGTCGCTCGGCGCGCGCAACATCGCGGCGGTCGTGGGGCCGTCCATCGGGCCGTGCTGCTACGACATCTACGGCCCGGTGCTCGACGACTGGCGCGTGTTCGGGCCGCGGTTTCTCTCCGAGCGCGGCGGGAAAACGTGGCTCGACCTCAAGGCCGCGAACGCCGCGCAGCTCGCCGAGGCGGGCGTGCGCGACATCGATGTCTGCGACCTGTGCACGTTTTGCCGCGCGGACTGGTTCTTCTCAACGCGCCGCGACGGGCAGGAGACCGGAAGATTCGGCGGGATAGTGTGGCGGTCGTAGGGCGCTCTGGAAGGGCGCGGCAGTGAATTCATCATTGACCAGTGTTGTATCTTATGATAGAACACTTTTGTGTTTCTACGAGATACACTATTCGACGTACTGAGGGACGCGAGACCCCCCGTGGTCCCCCACCCGGAGGTGCTCCGCGAGCTCCGCGCCGGGATCCCGGCACGATCGGCCCAGGCCCTCGTCCTGACGGGCGTCCGGCGCTGCGGGAAGAGCATCCTTCAGGCCCAGATCATGCGGCGGCAGAAAAGGCCGTTCTACTGCAACCTCGAGGACGCCCGGCTTTACGGCCTTTCGCCCGCCGACTTTCCCGCGCTTCTGTCGGTGATCGAGGAGCTGGCGCCGGGAGGCGTCCCTGTTTACCTCGACGAGGTCCAGGAGGTTCCGGAGTGGCAGCGCCTCGTCCGCGCGCTGCTCGACCGCGGCCGGACCGTCTGTGTCACCGGATCCAACGCTTCCCTCCTTGGACGCGAACTCGGTACACGGCTCACGGGACGGCACCTGTCGTTCGAAGTCTTCCCGTTCGGCTTCGGCGAGTACCTCGCCTACACGCGCCAACGGCCCGGCGCGGCCGCGCTCCTGCGCTACCTCGACGACGGCGGATTCCCGGCGTACCTTCGGGAGCGCGATCCCCGGATCCTCGAGGAACTCCTCCGCGACGTCGTCGAACGCGACATCGCCGTTCGTCGCGGACTCCGGGAAGTCCGGCACGTCATGAATCTCGCTCTCTACCTCTTCGCCAACACCGGACAGCCCTTCTCGCTCCAGTCGCTCACCAAGTCGCTCGACATCCCGGCCGTCGCGCAGACCGCCCGATACGTCGAATACCTGGAGGACTCGTACCTGTTCTTCGAACTTCCGCGCTTCAGCACTTCCTTCAGGAAGCGCGTCGTGGCTCCGAACAAGTACTACGCCATCGACAACGGGCTGCGCCGGGCCGTGTCCCCCCAGCCGAATCCGGACGTCGGCCGGCGGCTCGAAAACGCGGTTTTCCTGGCGCTTCGGCGCGCGCGCGGGCCGGTCGCCTATGCGCGGGAGAAGGACTCCTGGGAGTGCGATTTCGTAACCGACCGGCAGGCAATCCAGGTCTGCGCGGAGTTGACGCCGTACAACCGGGACCGAGAAGTGAAGGGGCTGGTCGAGGCCGGCCGGCTTCCGGGGCGGCGAAGCGCCCTGCTGCTGACAATGAATCAGCGCGACGCGATCGTGGCCGAGGGGGTCAAGGTCCGGGTGATGCCGGCCTGGGAATGGCTGCTGGAGCGGGCCTGATCGGGTGGAGCAGGCGACCTCACCCGAAGCTCCCTCCCGCTTAGTAGTCCGCGCCTGACTCCGGGATTTCAAGCGGCGGCGGGACGGCCTGCTCAGCGCCGCCATCGATGTCAAATCCGAGCCAGAGCTTCCGGGTGCCGGCGGGAGGGTCGCAGGGCATCTCGACCGTGCGCTCTTCGGATTCCTTCCATTCCTCGCCGACAATCGCGATGTCGCGCATGGGGCCCGACCCCAGATAACGGCCTGCTGCGTCTGTCGAGGCCCACCAGAACGAATCTGCGACGCACGGGCTTCCCGTTTCGACGTCCAGAAGGGCCTTGAGGTGAATTGCCGGTCGCCCCTCCGGGCCCTTCCGGACCAGAGTCGCTTCGAACAGGGAGGATTCGCGCGGCGCGAGGAATGGAATGACGACGTCAGGAAGTTCCCCAAGCGAAGCGGGAGAGGCCGGGATGGCCGCCCCGTGGAAGTTCGCCTTCAATTCGCCCGAGCCTCCGCCGAGAACACGAAGACGGAAGAGTCCGCAGCAATTCGATTCGACGCCGAACGTCGCCAGCACGAATTCGCTTCCAGGAGACACGCGCCGCAGTTTCGAGAGGGCGCTGAGGACCCGCTCAGTCGGGGTGAGGGAGCTGACGAATCGCCGGCCCCCCAGGCGTCCGCCGCAGCCCAGGTGTGCTCCGAACTTCTCGATCTTCGCCGTCTGAGCGGCATAGCTCAAGGGGTCGTACCAGAGTGCCCTCAGGCCGACGTTGCGCATCCGCAGTTCGATTTCCCGGCACTCGCCCGGTTCGAAAGTGACCGACAGCGTCGTAGTCTTCGCCTGCGATTCGCCCAGCTCGCTCGACATCTGGGCGGCCGCTTCAGGGCCGAGGTCCAGGAATTCCCGGAAGAGCTCCCGCCGCGCGTCGGGATCCCGGGCAGGGTCAGCAATCGATGAGAGAATCTCGTCGAATCGCTTCTGCGCAACGAGGTCCTTCAGGATGCACTTGTCGAACAGGATCCGGCGCGCCGTTGCGCCTACTTCCGGGTCAGCGTGATCCGTCACACGTCGCACCAGTTCGGGGCGCTCCGTTGCGAGGGCGCTGAGCCTTGCGCGTCCCGTGGCACGAATTTCGGGATCCTCGTCCGCAAGTCTTGCAATCGCGGCGCGCAGCCGCTCCTCCGCGTCGTCTGCGGATGCCGCGCCCGCGAGGAATGCGGCACACAGGATCGCCGGGCAGCTCCGTTTCATCAGTCCTCCAAACGTCTTCCACCGCGGCGGGTTCATTCGAACCGATCGCGGCTATACTCTCCGCCCCCATGTCCATCGCCGACCGCTTCCAGCCCGGCCGCCCCGTCCTCTCCTTCGAGGTTTTCCCGCCGAAGCGCGACGGGGACGTGGAGAGCCTGTACCGGGCGTTCGGGGAGCTGGCGCCGCTTCGGCCGGACTATATCAGCGTGACTTACGGCGCCGGCGGGACGAACGTCGGGCTGCACTACGAGATCAACGCGAGGCTGGTGAAGATGGGGATTACGCCGCTGGCTCATTTCACGTGCGTGGGGCAGGGGAAGGACGCGATCCGGGCGCAGCTGGACAAGTTGTGGGAGGCAGGCGTCCGCAACATCCTTGCGTTGCGCGGGGATCCGCCGAAGGGGACGGGGAAGTTCGTTCCGCATCCGCAGGGATTCGCGCACGCCGGAGAGCTGGTCGCGTTCATCAAGGCGAACTACAAGTTCTGCGTCGGGGCGGCGTGTTATCCGGAGACTCATCCCGAGGCGAAGTCTCCGGCAGACGATCTCGCGTTTCTCGCGGCGAAGGTGAAGGCCGGGGCGGATTTCCTCGTCACGCAGATGTTCTTCGGAAACGACGCGTACTTTTCTTTCGTGAAGCGGTGCCGCGACGCCGGGATTGCAACGCCGGTGCAGCCGGGGGTGATGCCGGTTCAGTCGCCGAAATTTTTCGAGCGCGACTGGGGCGTCGGCGTGCCCCCGGAATTGCGCAAGGCCGTCGAGTCCGCTGCGGACCACGACGAGGCCGCTTCGCGCGGGCTGGAGTTCGCGAAATCCCAGTGCCGAGACCTGCTTGGGCGCGGCGCGCCCGGGCTGCATCTCTACATCATGAACAAGGTGCGGCCGGCGCGCGGGATCCTCGAGGCGATCGGCCGGAAATCCTGACGGGGCGGGGCGCGGATGGCATACGGGGAAGCGACGCCCCGAATCCCTGGAGAAGCCGATGCGCCGCGCCCTTCGCCTGTCGACCCTGATCGCCGCTGCAACCGTTGTCTGCGCTTCTGTTTATGGCGAGGACAAGCCGAAGAAAAAACCCGCGACCCAGGCCGCTTCTCCCGAGCGCCTTCTCCCCGCGGACAGCGCCGAGTCGAAGCTCCTTGCCGAATCCGGCGCGTGGCTTCTGGCGCAGATGAAGGACGACGAAGCGAAGGCGAAAGCGGGCGGCGTGCGCGGCGCGAGGTGGCAGGAATTCGACGCGGACCCGTTCACGACGGATTCGCTCTACGGCGGCGTTTCGGGAACCGTCGCGTCGCTCCTGACGCTTCATGAGATGACCGGCGAAAAGAAATACGCCGACGCGGCGCGGCGCGGCGTGCGGCACCTGCTCGACAAGGCGGTCGAGGACAAGGGCGGGCTGACGTGGGAGATCGCGTGGGACGACAACAAGGGCGGCGTGAACACGTACCGCAGCTCGTCGCTGTACAGCGGAACCGCGGGGATCGCGTGGGTGCTCATGACGGCGGGAGAGATGCTTGGCGACGAGGAAGCGGTGAAAGCGGGGAAGCGCGGGATGGACTGGGTGGTCGCGCAGCTCGCGCCGATCGAGAAGGCCAAGGGGAAGTTCTGGGACAACGGCTCGCTGGACATCATCAGCGGAAACGCCGGCATCTGCCTCGCGCTCGAGGAGGCTTCGACCTTGACCGGTGATCTCAAGTACCACGCCGCAGCGGTCGAAGCGGCTGACGGATTGCTCGAGGCCGCGCGCAAGGGCGAGGACGGGTGGTCGTGGCCGCCGAGGGCCGGCGAAGAGCGGACGTACACGGGTTTCTCGCACGGCGTCGCGGGGATCGGCGCGACGCTCGCGCGCATGGCCGGGGCGACGGGCGAGGAGCGCTTCCTCGAGGGCGCGAAACAGGCGGCGCGCTGGCTGGAGCGCAACGAAGTCGCGGTGTGCGGGGACGGAACGCTGGCGTGGAAGCACCACGTGCCGGCGGACGGGACGAAGGACTGGCTGTGGGAGGGGTGGTGCCACGGGCCGAGCGGGACGTGCCGGCTGCACCTGCTGCTGCACTCGATGACGGGCGATGCGAAATACCTGCAGGCGGCGGAGGCGGGCGGCAAATACCTGATGACGCAGACGCATCCGGACGAAGGCCGCGCGAAATCCGGGTATTACGCGCCGTCGCTCTGCTGTGGAACAGCCGGCGCGGGGACGTTCATGCTCGACCTCTACCGGTACACCGGGAAAAAGGACTATCTCGACTACGCGACGAAGGCGATGGGCTTCCTCGACCGGATCGCGGACCGGCCGGCCAAGGGCCACGCCTGCTGGAGCCTGAGCGGCCGCGAGGAGAAGGACGGAAAGCGGTATCACGGGACGTGCCTGATGGTCGGGCAGGGCGGCTACATCACGTTTCTCGCGCGCCTCGGCCAGGAAAAGCACCGGATCGTCCGCGAGGTCGTCCTGCCGCCCGATTTCGCGTCCGTCGGCGCGGCGCCGGGGAAGCGGATGATCGTGCTGGAGCTTGGCAAGTCGCCCTTCCACAAGATGGCGCGGCGGCTCGCGCAGTACCGCGGCGCGGAACGCGAGAGGCTGGACGACGTGTCCAAGTGGGAACCGATTCGGGACATGGCGAAACGCCGCCGTGCGGACGCGGTCGCCGTCGTGCTCGCTCCGGAAACGTTCGACATCAACCTGAACCGGCGCGTGATGTACGCGCTTCAGCAACTCGACGACGACGCGTTCCAGGACGCGACGATCGGCTACCTGACGGCCGCGGAACCGTCGCACGTGCAGGCGATGCTGGACGCGATGGGGAAGATCGAGTGCGACGGGCTGCCGGTGAAGGCGGTGGACTACGGGGTAACGCCGAGCTTCACGGACGTGACCGTGTATCCGGCGACGGAAGGGACCGACGGGTTGACGACCACCAGCGTTTACTTTCCATGCGTCGAGAAGACGCCCGGCGTGCGCGAGCAGTTCGGGAAGGCGTTTGAGCCCGCGAAAGGCGCCGGCGTCGTCACGATCTGCGGGAACGGCGACCCGATGCGCATCTGGCTCTTCAGCGGCGACCGCAACGGGAAGCCCGACCTGCACTGGAAGTACGACGCGAAAAAAATCTGCCGCGACTGGGGGAATAAGGAGCTGACCGGTCTGGGCCCGAGCGACGCGGCTGCGTGGGACCTGTCGGGGACCGTCCTCTGGAGCGGCACATGCCACAGCGCCGCGACGAAGCGCGCGATCGTCTGCGGCGACATCGTCTCGACGTTCGGGACGACGGAGCACAAGGTCCGCTTCTACGATCTGCAGCCCGGCGAGTCGCTCTGTCTCGCGTATCTCGCGCACGGCCCCGCGGCGTATCTCGCGCCGATCGGCGCGAACCATGGATTCCGCTGCTCGATCGAGTCGTCCCGCGCGGCGCGCGAAGAAATGTCGCTGGGCGAGGCGATCCGGCTCAATGCGGTCGAGGTCACGCTGGCGTCGCGCAAGAACGGCCCGTATCCGCTCGTGATCCAGGAAGAGGGGAAGCCGGAGGCGGGGGTGGAGATCCCCGGCGGCTTCATGATGGAGGTCACGCAGAACCGGATGCTCTTCGGGGACCCGACGTTCAGGCCGTTTGTGAAGACCAGCCCGCGAAAGTCCGCCGTTTCCGTGAAGCGGGGCACGGCGACGAAGGACGGATTCCAGGTTTCGGTGCGTCTCAACGACCTGAAGGCGCAGGAAGACGTTGACCAGCACCGCGGCCGCGAGCAGAACGCCGCCGAGCGCGTCATGGGCTCATTCGAGCTCGCAAGCGGAGAAAAGATCGCTTCTGTCCGCCTCACGGCGAACGGAGTGGACGTTCAGCAGATTACGGTCGCCGAATGGATGGTCGACCACCGCTCCGGTCGCCCGGATGTCGTGTGGTTCAGCGTGAACGCGCCGTACCCGAAGAACTACGGCGACCCGCGCGTGCTGTGGGCGGAGGGGATGGAGCTTACGTTGAAAGTGACGACGGGGGAGAAGGGGGCGGAGATGGGGGAAATGTTGAAGTAGCACGGCGGGGGTTGGGGAATGCAGGCAAGGGCTGGGAGGGGATCGGGATCGGGATGGGAATTGCGATCAGGGTGGAGTTGGCCTGATGAAACTGCGCCATTTGCGGAGCGGCAGATTTCCGAGCGCGATGAGGCCCAGCTGTGAGCCGACGAACATGAGGAGCCAGAAGGCGGCGGACTCCATGAATCCGTAGGAGTGGAGGCCGACGCCGAGCATGTTGGTCCCGAACCAGGACCAGCTTGTGACGACGTTTCCGAAGACGGCCAGGAGCATGAGGCCGCGGTCCCTGGCGAACCCGGCCATTCGGGCGTGGAGGATGAGGGCGTTCCAGATCACGATGAGGACGGCGCCGTTTTCCTTCGGGTCCCAGCCCCAGAAGCGGCCCCACGACTGGTCGGCCCAGATGCCGCCGAGGACGGTTCCGACGAAGGAAAAGAGCATGGCGAAGCAGAGGATGGCGTAGACCATCCGGGGAAGGACGGCGGCGGGGGAGTCTTCCTCGGCGCGGCCTGCCGCGGGCGCGGTGAGGTGGCGGGTGAAGACGCCGAGGACGATGTAGGAAATGGCGAGGATCCCGGCGAGGAAGGTCGAGGCGTACCCGAGGGTGATGACGACGACGTGGGTGGCAAGCCAGAAGTTCGTGTCGAGCACGGCCTGCATCATGCGCATCGTGTCGCCGTCGCCGGCGAGGCGATGGGCGATGAGGAGCGACGTGAAGCCCATCGCCGCCGAGGTGACGGTCGCGATCATGTTCCGCGAGAAGAACTCGAGAATGGCGGCGAGCAGGACTCCGCCCCAGGCGATGAACACGGCCGACGAATAGAGATTCGTGACCGGGGGTCGGCCTGAAATCACGATTCTGGAGATCATCCCGAACGTGTGGACGAGCAGACACAGGAAGAGCAGCAAATACGCGGCGCGTCCGAGCGGTTTGCTCCACACGAGCCATGACGCGCAGCCGAGGACGAAGACAACCACGTAGAGAATCTGGGCCCGGTAGAAGGGGTCGAAGCGGTTGAAGAACGCCTCATACCGCGCCATTCCGGTTTCCGAAGGGATGCTGCCGGCGATGAGGGCGTCGTAGGCCGCGACTTCCTTGTTGAACTCCGCGGGTTTGCCTTCGTGGCGGGCGGCGAGCATCCCGAGCATCGCCTGAGCCGCCGGGTGCGTTCGCGGCGGCTGCCCTTCCCTTGACGCGGCGAAATTTCCGATCGGCTGCCATTCGTCGCCAGCGGCCAGGGGGGGAACCAGGTAGAGCGACGAGAGATCCGCGAGCCGCAGGAAGATCTGGAGCCTCTGGTGCAGGTCCGCGACCTTCCGCTGGAACGGGTCCCGCTTCTTGTCGTCCACGTCCGCGATGAGTTCGACCTGTTCCTGGAGCTTCTCTTTCTGGTCCAGAATCTCGTGGAAGGAATAGAGACGCGGGCTCCTGTCCTGGTCGAGCCCGAGCATCCCGAGCACCCCGGGGTGGTCAATGCGGAAGACGCGGTACTCGGCCGCGCGCTCCGTACCCGATAACACGTCCGCAAGCCACTGCGTCGCCGTGATGGACTTCCACTGCCCCGACGGAACCTTGCTCCACTCCGAAGGCGCCGCGTCCGTCGCGGGCATCCGGGTGGTCTGGCGGCCGGAGATGGCCTGAAGCGTCGAACGGGCGAGCGTGTCGATCGGCATGACGCGGCCGTCGTACGTCACGGGGAAGTTTCCGAACGCGGCGTAATCGAACTCTTCCGGGCCCGGCCGCGACGCAGGCTTCAGCGCCCAAAGCACGGATGCGAGCGAAAGCGCAAGCACGCCGAGAGGAAACGCCAGCGTCCGGATGGACAACTCCCCGGACATACGCTCCCGCGAAGCGCTGGCCGCGCGCGCCTTCCGCTTCCGAAGAAATCCGACCAGCAGGATGATGAAATGGACCGCCATGCCCGCGCCGCCGACGGTGCAGGCGATGTACGGCATCGTCCACGCGGGATTGCGAACGACCTGCAGGATCGTCGTCTTGTCACCGGGCTTGAAGCTCGCCTGGTAGTACGTTTCGCCGCCATACCGAAGCGGCTCGTTCATGCGGATCAGGACTTCGCGATCGACGTTTTCCGCCGGGTCGACCAGCCGCAGGCGGCTTGAAAAGTTCTTCGGCGTCTCCGTTCCGAGATACCTGTCGTGCGAGAACTTGAGCAGTTTCATGGTGTACGGCTTGTAGTACCGCTGAAACCGAAGAGCGATGAGCCAGGTCTTGCCGCCGGCGACGACCGGCTGCGGCTCTTCGAAGTAGAACGAGAGGAGGTAGATCCCGATCAGCCGTCCGTCCGCCATCAGCGTGACGTGCGCGGAGGCCATGTCCGTGCCGCCGTCCGTCCCGGCGGTGCGGGGCTGCGGTTTGAGCACGACGCCCTTGCCGAATCCCGCGGTGGCCTTCGACAGGGCCTCGGGCGGCGCCTGCCTGGGCCCGAGGAGCCGGCTGTTGGGCTCGTACTCGTGCACCGTCATTTCGAACGGCACCATCGAGTGCCGCAGCTTCGCCCCGGGGACGAGCGACGCCTCCGGGAACGCGATCACCGCGTCGCTGTCGGGGGCGGAAGGGTCGATCACCGCGAGTTCGGCGGTGCGGATGTCCTGTGAGTACGCGACGGTCTGCCCCTCGTCGATGGTCATCTGGCTTTCGACGGCGAAGAGGCTTGTGGCGAGTTCGCCCAGCAGGAGAAGAATGAGCCCGAGGTGGATCATGATGATTCCCGAGCGGCGCCACGTGAGCTTGAACCGGATCGAATGCGCCGAGAGCAGGTTGACCAGCATCAGCGCGCCGATCGTGTAGCCGCCGGGCAGCGGAAACCCGCCCGGCACCGGATGCCCGCCCGCGGCCGGCCGCGGCAGGAAGATCTGGAATTCCACCCAGACCAGAAGGCTGTGAAAGTACTTCTTCTGCACCTGCCAGATTCCCATGTCGATCTGCGCCAGGGTGCCGGCGAGTACGAGAAGCATCGAGACCGCGAGAAGCGCGACGGTCAGTTTCAGCGACGCGAGCGATTTGAGGTACGGCTTCACGGTGGGCTCACTCCCCGGGCGGCGCAAACGTGATCGAGCGTAGAAATGCTTCGTAATCTTTCTCGTGGGCCGCGACCCTGGATTCCGGGCCGACGAATTTCAGAAACCACACCTTCGCGCCCACCGGAATGATCGCCGCCAGCATCCGCTGCCGTTCCGTCTGCCCCTCCGGCGCCGCGCCGTGCAGGTCGATCGCGTCGATCTCCAGCCCGTTGCTCTTCAGTTTCTTCACGACCTTCGGCAGGTCCGCTTCGCCGCTCACCGGAGCGCCGATCTGCTGCTCCCAGCGGTTGACGTTGGGGAGAAGCGCTCCCGATTCCGGTCCAAAGGAGTAGACGACGACGTTGAGTTTCGTCTCGTTGGGATCGACTTCGAACGTGGCAAATCGCATCTGCTGGTCGGGGAGCCGCTTCCATCCCTCCGGCACGACCCATCGCGGCGTTTCCGCGGCGGCGTCAGGGTTCACCGGCCGCGGGTTGTTGAGCAGGGGAGACGGCGATTCCTTCGGGGCCCGGTAGATGCGCGGCGCATCCCGCTCTCCGCAGCCCGAAGCGAAAAATCCCGCAACGGCGAGAGCTGTAAGCCGCCTGGCACTCCGGAGGGTGGATCTCATCGACGTGAAGGGGAGTCTACCGGAAGAATCGCCGGCCGGGCTACTGCGCCGGGGGCGGGGGTCGCCGGCGTCTCCTTGTGTTTTCGCTCTCCTGCGCCTTGCCCGCGGACTCGCCCCAGATTTCCTTCATCTGTTCCATCGAGGCCTTGCCCTCGACGAAGCGCCGCACGATGTCGTTGTCGCTCGCGAATGTGTTTTCCGGCGTGTCGTGGTAGATGATGACTCCCTCGTCGAGCATCGCCATCCGGTCGGCGACCTTGCGGGCGCTTGCCATGTCGTGGGTGACGATGATCGAAGTCACCCTGAGCGATGTCTTCAGCTTCACGATCAGCTCGTTGATCACGTCGCTCATGATCGGGTCCAGTCCCGTGGTCGGCTCGTCGTAGAGCAGAAAGTGAGGATCGGCGGCGATCGCGCGCGCAAGAGCGACCCGCTTCTTCATTCCCCCCGACAGCTCCGCGGGGTACTTGTTCTCGACGCCGGGCAGACCCACGATCGCGAGTTTTTTCCTCACGATCTCGAGTTTCTCGGCGGGGCTCTTCTTCGAGTGCTCGTCCAGCGCGAACGAGACGTTGTCGGCGACCGTCATCGAGTCGAAGAGCGCGGCGCCCTGGAAGAGCATGCCGAAGCGCTGGCGGATGCCGAACAGATCGCGCTCGTGCATCTGCGTGATGTCTTCGCCTTCGATGTGGATCGAGCCGCTGTCCGGTTTGAAGAGGCCGAGGATGTGCTTGAGGAGGACGCTCTTGCCGCAGCCGGAGCCGCCGATGACGACGAGCGCCTCGCCCTGGCGGACCGTGAGATTCACGCCCTTGAGGACTTCCTTGCCTCCGAGCGACTTGCGCAATTCCCGGATTTCGAGGACGGGGGCCCCTTTCGGGATTTCCCGGGGCGCGGCGGGCGCTGCTTCCTGCGATTCCGGGGCGGGGTTCATCGGCTACCGGATCCAGTCCGGCTTCATGGCCGCGAACATGACGGTGAGGAAGAAATCGGAAGTGAGGATCAGGATGCAGGAGGTTACGACCGCTTCGGTTGCGGCTTTCCCGACGCCCGCCGCGCCGGGCTCGGTATTGAGACCTTTGTAGGCCGCGGTCAGTGCGATGAGAAGCCCGAACACGGACGATTTGGCGCACCCGACGCCGACGTCCCAGACTTTGAGCCAGTCGAGCATGTTGATGTAGTGGAAGTGCCATTCGACTTTGAGGAAGCCGACGCAGATGAGGGTGCCGCCGGCGATCCCGACGACGTCGGCCATGAGGGTGAGGATCGGCGTCAGGAGGACGGCGGCCGCGACACGGGGGAGGACGAGCCAGCGGATCGGGCTGGTCGCGAGGGCGCGGAGCGCGTCGACCTGTTCGGTGACGGACATCGTGCCGATTTCGGCGGTGATCGAGGCGCCGACGCGTCCGGCGAGCATCAGTCCCGTGAGCACCGGTCCAAGTTCCTTCACCATCGAGACGCTGACGACGGCGCCGACCATGGACACGATATTGACCCGGCGGAACTGGTTGAAGGACTGGACGGCGAGGACCATCCCGGTGAACAACCCGGTCGTCAGGACGACGGGCGTGGACCGGAACCCGATCAGGTAAAACTGCTCCACCAGCACCCGCCGCCGCGGCCACTTGCCCAGGGCGGCCCGCACCGTCTCCATGAGCAGCGTGAAAACGCCGCCCGCGGTTCGCAGGATGGAAGTGATTGCGGCGACGCCGGGAAGGGCCCCTGTCATGGGGCGCGGATTGTACTCAGAACGCGAGCAACAATCGCCCTGCGGCGTGCGACGTCAGCCCATCCGGCGCGCGCGTGAGGCGGATGTGAAGAACCGGGGCAATCGAGGCGCGCCGGACGGGCCGACACCGCACGCCTCCGGGCGACCGTTGCTCACGTTCTCAGGGTCGTTATTCAACGGCTTCCGGTCCAGGCCGGCCGTGTCAGGCGAGAGCGAGGAGTTTGAGCGTGTTGTAGGCGATGGCGGGGTCATGACGCCGTCCAGCGCCTCCTTGAGATCCATGCGAAAATCGGAAAGCGTGTGGGCGCAGACCGCGACTCCGCCGCAGATCCAGCAGGAGCGACTCCAAGTCCGTCGGCATCAGCAGAACCTGATTCCTCCGGGCCAACAGCAGTTTGGCGGGACTCGCCGTCTTCGTCACCGGAACCGGCTTCTTCCTCGCCTCGTCCAGGTTGATTGCCTCGCCGAAAAGATTCGTTTCGCTCATCGGGTCGCCTCGGCAGCTGGAGTCTGCCTCCTCAAACACCGGCAACCACGAAACGGATCGAATTTCGACGGAATGCGAGCCTCAGAGCGCGACGAAAATCACGCGGGTCGGGCGGAGTCGGCCCCGCATAGGAAAACCGCGTCAAGTCACCGGCACTCGGCCGACGCAGCCTGACGCGCGGGATTTTTGCTCGCGCTCTCAGACGCCCGGCACCCTTTTCGGTCTCGGCGGCGGAGTCACGGCCTTGGGAGGCGTGTACGCGGGTCCTTTGGGCTTCGGCGGAGGCCGCGGAACCACGTAGGGCTCCGGGCGCGGCGGCTCCTCGCCCGGCGGATCCCTGTGCGGCAGTTCCTCGCGCTCGTACCGGGGCGTCGCCGAACGGCGCAGGATTCCCACGAAGCCGGCGACCACGCCCCACGTGAACAGGCAGATCGGGACCAGCAGCAGGCGTTCCTGGTTCATGGCGGCCACGCCCGTGATCGGAAAAAGCGCGATCGCCCCCGCGCCCGACGCGAGATTGTCGCCGTAAAGAATCGCGTGCCGGGTTGCCGACCAGAACATCGTCCCGAGCGTCGCAAACCAGCAGACAAGGAACATCGGCCGGCGCGCAAACCGTACCAGGAACCATAACCACGGGATCGTCAGAAGCAGCGAGCCGAGCGTGAGCGCAATCACGTCCGGCTGCGACGTCCGCAGAACGGCCGTCGTCCAGACGAAATACGGAAGCGGCCCGGCGAAAAACGAGAGCAGGAACGCGCGCCCCATGAAGCCTACTTTTTCTTTTTCTTCGCGGCCCTGGGCGCTGCTTTTTTCGGCGTTTCCGCCGGCACCAGGACGACGAGCGATCCCGCCGGGCTCCCCGCTGTGGAGAGCGCGAGAACGTGGCAGGACCATTCATTGCGCTTCGCCCCGACCTTCGTGACGAGACTCGCCGGTCCGCCCTTCTGCTTCACGGCCTGCCAGGTCTCGACGGATTCGCCCTCCAGAAGCGCCGCGAATTCCTTCCCGATCGCGCTGCTGAATCTCCCGTCGCACGCCTTGTTCTCCCACGCGACCTTTCCCGTCGAGTCGACCACCAGCACCACTTCCGCAATGTGCTTTGCCAGCCCCTCGAATTTCTCGCGCGCGTGCGCGAGCCCCTCCTCCAGCCCCCGGACCTGCGCTTCCATCGCCTCCTGCTGCTCCTGCGCGACTCCGGTGTTCATGAGGACGCCCGCGGCGTCGCAGAGGAGCTCGACGCGCGCGATCGTGTCGGGGCTGAAGCCGTGCTTGCGGGCGCACTCAATGTTGAAAATACCGACGACCTCGTTGTCGAATTTCACCGGCGCGCAGAGCTCGCTCCCCACCGTCTGACCTCCCGACACGAACATCGGGTCGGCGGAGACGTCGGGAGAGTAGTACGTTTTCCCGGTCTTCACGACGTGGCCGATGATCCCGGCGCTGATCTTCTGCGTATACGCCTCGGGATGGAGCCGCCGCCCGCTCTCCGACGACTCCGCGACCGGCAGGACGAGATCGCTCGCGCGGTACACCAGGAAGAAGGAGGTCCCGTGTCCCCGCCCCAGCGCGCGCCGCGTCCGTGTCACGAGAGTCCGGTGCATGTCCTTGGCGGCTCCCGCCCGGACCATGTGCCGCGCCACGTCGAGCAGCTTGTCTACCGACATGTCATTGAGCGATCAAGCTCCCCACTTCTGCCCGTCGGGGACATTGAGAAGCGACTCCCCGTCTCCGGAGATCTTCATGAACGTTCCCGATCCTGTCAGCACGCCGGTCACGAATTCGATCAGCACGATGCCTTCTTCCTCCGGGTTGAATGCGAAGCGCATCCCGGCCTGCACGAAGATTCCGCCGGCCTTCGCCTTGCGGTCCTGCCTCACATCCGATCCGGCGTCCTGCACTTCGCCTCCGTTGAAGATCCAGCAATTCGTCGGATCGCCGACGGTGCGGCCCATCACCCAGTCCGCTTCACCGTACTCGCCGACGTGCACGGACTCGTGGTTCCCCTTCACCGCTTCCCAGCGTTTCTTGAGCTCGGTCAGGACTGCGGGGTGCATGCGATATCTCCCGGGTGTAAGGAATTGAAGCGCGCATTCTAAGGAGCGCGCGAGGAGGAGGTGAAGGAAAGTGCACTGAGGGCGTGGGTAGAAGTCGATCTACGGCCCGTCCAGACGTCGCTCGCTTCGCTCGCTCGGCCTGGCCGAGCCTNNCAAATCCGCTGGTCGCAGTGGCGATCGGCGCGTGCAGCCTCGGCCTGCTGGGGTTCGGCGCCTGGCGCGTGGCGTCCGGAAACAGGGACTGGTGGATGCTGGGAGTCGACGGCGTGCTGGGCGTCGCGGGCGTCTGGTATGCCGTCGAAGTGTTCCGAGACGCGAAGAAGGGGTCCGGAAAGAGCTGAAGGGAATTCAGGCTCGCTCTTTGGCGAATTCGCCGAAGAGGGTGTCGCTGACGAGAATGCCGGAGTCGGTGAGAGTCACGGCGCCATCCGCGCGCGACACGAGCCCGCGGTCCGCGGCCATCTTGAGTGTCCGCGGGAACATCTCGGCCGGAGGCGCTCCGAATTCGCCCTGAAACCGCGCTTCCTCCAGCCCCTCTCGGAGGCGCAACCGGCACATCACGGCTTCCAGCATCGCCTGCTCGCGGTCCGGCTCCTCCGAAGTCGCCTCGAGCGGTTCGCCCGTCTTCGCGCGACGGATGTACTCCTGCGGCGAGCGGACGTTCGACCAGCGGCGCTTCCCGTCGAACCCGAACGCCCCGGCGCCTGCGGCCAGGACCGGCTCGCGGCGCCAGTACTTGAGGTTGTGCGCGCACGCGCGGCCGGGGCGCGAAAAGTTCGAAATTTCGTAGCGCGCGTAGCCGGCGGCCGCGAGGCGTGAAGCGGAGTCCGAGAGGAACTCGGCCTGTTCGTCCTCGGGCTTTTCGCGAAGGCGGCCCTCGGCGCGCTTCTTGAAGAATTCCGTCCCGGGCTCGAAGGTCAGGTTATAGGCCGAGAGGTGATCGGGTTCGAGGGCTACGGCGGCGTCGAGCGAGCGGCGCCAGGTGTCGAACGTCTGGCCGGGGAGCGCGAACATGAGATCGAGGTTCACGTTGTCGAATCCTCCGGCGCGGACGGCGCGGAAGGCGGCGACGATTTCTTCGGGGGAGTGGATCCGGTCGAGCATGGCGAGTTCGGCGGCGTCGAAGGACTGCGCGCCCATCGAGACGCGCGTCACGCCGGCCTTGCGGTACCCGGCGAAGTCGTGCCGCTCCACGGTGCCGGGATTCGCCTCCATGGTGATTTCGTGGGCTTCGAGGCGGAAATTTCGCGCGAGGCGGTCCACGATCGCGCCGATCTGGCCGGGGGGGAAGAGGGAGGGCGTGCCGCCGCCGATGAACACAGTATCGATCGCGACGGAGCCATGGCGATGACGCACCGCGTCAATATCGCCGAGAAGCGCTTCCAGGTAGTCGGCGTGCAGTTCGCCTGTCGAAGCATGAGAGTTGAAGTCGCAGTAGCCGCACTTGCGGACGCAGAAGGGGATGTGAACGTAGAAGCCGGTCGGCATACGGGGAGAATACTACGGCCGGGGATCGGGGCGGGCGGGATCGGGATGGGGAAGGATTGGGATTGGGATCGGGATGGGGATCTGGCCGGCCAGGGGCGGGTATGCTTGAGACATGCCTTGGGTCGAACCCGTTACGCTCAGGGGAACTTACGTGCGGCTCGAGCCTCTGGGGGAGCGGCACGTGGAGGGGCTTTTCGCCGCCGCCCGGGCTCCCAAAATCTGGCGGCTTCTCGTCGCCCGGCGGATCGAATCGGTGGACGACGCACGGGAATACGTTCGCAGGATGCGCGAGCTTTTCGACCTCAAACAGGCCCTCGGGTTCGCGACCGTAATCGCTTCCACCGGCGAAGTCGCCGGCTCGACGTGCTTCCTCGACATCCAGCAGTACCCGCGCGGCATTGAAATAGGAGGCACCTGGCTGTCGCCCGTGCACCAGCGGACAGGAGTGAACACGGAAGCGAAGTTTCTGATGCTGCGGCATGCGTTTGAAGCGCTGAAAGCGAACCGGGTCTGCCTGAAGACGGACGCGCGGAATCTCCAGTCGCGGAAGGCGATCGAGAGGATCGGCGCAAGGCAGGAGGGCGTCTTGAGAAAGCACGTGGTCGCCGCAGACGGGGTGCTCCGCGATTCCGTGTATTTCAGCGTCATTGCGGAAGAGTGGCCCGAGGTGAAGGTGCGCTTCGAGAAACTGATGCGATGAGGGGAGACGGGAAACAGCAACTTCAATTCCCGGCCCGGATTTAAGCCGGCATTCCTTCGATCACAGAAACCGGCGACCTGGTCGGCACGATCCTCGCCAGCTTGAACCCCGCCTTTCCCAGCAGTTCCCGGAACTCGCCGGCCGTCCGCTCCCGTCCTCCCTGCGTCATCGCCAGCATTTCAAGGTCGAGCAGTTTCCCGAAATGCGGCTCCGGTCCCTCAGGGATCACCACTTCCACCAGAAGCACTCGACCGTCGCGCGGCATCGCCGCCCGGCAGTGGCGCAGGATGGTCACTCCCTGCTCGTCGCTCCAGTCGTGAATGATGTGCTTGAGGATGTGGGCATCCCCCTGCGGCGCGGATTCGAAGAAGCTGCCGCCGACGCATTCCGTGCGGTTGCCCAGCCCCGCCTGGCCCAGGGGCGCCCGCGCGCCTTCCACGACGGCCGGCAGGTCGAAGACGATGCCGCGCATCGACGGATTCCGTCGCAGGATCGCCTCGAGCAGCGTCCCGTGCCCGCCGCCGACGTCGACGAGCGTATGGAAGGGCGAGAAGTCGAACGCCTCCGCGACCGCCGTGCCGATCTGGCGCGTGAACGACGTCATCGCGCGATTGAAGGTCTCCGATGCCTGCGGATTTTTCCCGAGCCACTCGAATACCGGCGCCCCGTGAAATTTCGGAAAAGCCGGCTGGCCGGTCTTTACCGAGTGCGGGAACTCGCTCCACACGTTCCAGTACCACGGCTCCGCGTAGAACATCGCGAAATTCCGAAGCGAATTCGCGGTGTCGCTCCGCAGCGTGTCGCCGACCGGCGTCAGCGCGTACTTCCCGCCCCCCGCCACGGTGAACACGCCGAACATCGTCGCCGCGCGCATCAGCCGGTCCAGGCTCCCCGCGTGCGTCCCTGTCGCTTCCGCCAGCTCCGCCGCAGACTTCGGCCCGCCCTTCATCTTGTCCGCAACCCCAAGCTGCGCCAGAGCGTGCACCGTCCGCGCGATCCAGTGCCCGCCGATCATCTGCATCATGACGGCGTCGGGGGGAAGCGGCGCAGGCCCGGCCGAAGATGCCGTTCTCTTCACGGAAGGCTTCGCCTTCGAGGTCCGCTTCTTCGCCGCTTTGACGGGCTTACGCTTCGCCATGTCGACCCTTTTCCGTTGAATCCAGAAATTGCCTACCGAAGTTCATCGAGCGCCATCCCGAGCCGCTTCAGCCCCTCCGCCAGCTTGTCCTGCGGCAGTCCGCAGCCGAGCCGGATGTGATCGGGGTGGCCGAAGAAATGTCCGGGCGACACCTGCGCGTCGTACTTTTTCCGCATCAGGTCCTGCACAGCAGGGCTCCTCGCTTTCGACTTCATCCGAACCCACGCGATGAATCCCCATTTCGGCTCGAGCCAGTCGAGATCGTTGCGCGATTCCACGAACTTCTTGATCAGCGGAAAATTCTCGGCGCGGCGCTGCTTCGCCCGCGCCGTCAGCTTGTCGAGGGACTTGTGGGCGCGGATCGCGACGCGGTCGGCCGGCATCGAGTTCAGCACGGAGAGGTAGTCGTAGACGCGGTAGGCGCGCTCCACGAGGTCCTTGCGCCCGATTCCCCAGCCCGCCCTCAGATTGCCGATCCCGTACACTTTCGTCAGCGAATTCGTCGATACGAACTGCGGCCCCAGCGTCGCCGCGATCGGCGGCCGCTCCTCCCACATCGCGTCGAGATACACCTCGTCCACCAGCACCGTCGCGCCGTGCTTCGCCGCCGCTTCGCCGATCGCCTTCAGCCGCGCACGGTCGAGATGCACCCCGCACGGGTTGTACAGGTCCGTCAGGATCAGCAGCTTTGCCCCCTTCTCGAACGCCTTGCGCGCCGCGTCCACGTCCGGCTGGAACTGGTCCTCCCGCCGCCGCGGCACCTCCGTCACTTTCGCTTCCAGCGCTTCCAGGATCTTCCCCAGCGGCTCGTAATACGGCGATTCGATCGCCGCGCGGTCGCCGGTTTCGAGGATCGAAGCGGCAAAGAGAAAATTCGCGAGCGACGAGCCGCCCGTCGGGATGATCTGCTCTTCCTTCACGCCCCAGCGCTTCGCGATGAGCCCCTTCAATTCCGGGTGGCCGTAGTGGTTCGCGCCGGCCCACCACGCGTCCTCGACGGTCACGCCGATGTCCGACGGCTCCGGCGGGGCCATCGCTGAATTCGAAAGGTCGAAGGAGACTGGATTGAGGATCTGGTAGAGCTTGGCCCACTCCATGTACTTGATGGTGTTGAAGCGCATGGGCGGATTGTAGAGAGGTCCCCGCGACCCGTCGCGGAATCAAGGGCAGCGGACCGGACTCCCGAATCAGATTCCGTTCTGATCGGCCTGGCGGCGCCGCAATTTCGCCTGTCGGCGCTTCAGGAAGCCGCCACCGAGAGCCGCAAGCGCGATGAGCGCAACGCCCAGGACGATGTGGACTACGTCGTCCGCCCGAGTCCAGCGGAAGTACGTTGCGGGAAACAGACCCGAGTGACTTGCAACGGCCTGGTAAAGGCTGGCGAGTCCGAATGCGAGGTGGAACGCGCGCGTGTGCCCGTTGCGTCCGAACAGAGCGATAAGGCCGCCGAGGAATCCGGCGACGATGTGGAACTGGTGGAAGGGAGCGGCGGCGGTTGTGAAGGTCATTTGGGCGGGGAACAGGAGTCCCAGGGTGCCGGCGATGACGAGAATCGACGACAGGATGCCGAGAGCCCGCCTGCTGAAGCGGGGCGGGGACTCTCCCGGGGTCAGGTCGAGGACAAAGTGCAGCACGCGCTTTCGCGCCGCGGTCCGCAAATAGGCCATGCCGAGGTAGAGGCCGGGGCTCACTTCACGGATCTCGTCACGGATCGGTCCGCACAACCACGAGGTCCCCTGGTAATCAACGATGATCGCGGGCTTCCCGTCGAACCAGCTTTCGCCGACATAGACTCGCGCGACGAAGAGCCGGATTCCCAGGACCTTGTTGATGAGCGTGGAGGTGGCGGGATAGAACACCTTTCCCTGCCAGAGGAGGCTGCCCGCGCGGGCAAGCGGCCGGGTGAGGAACGATCCTGCCAGCGGGATGCCGGTGCCGCGGGAGTCGCCCTGGGGAATCGAGCCGGCTCCCCTGGACGCGTAGAGATCGTCGAGGAGCGCGGCGCTCATTCCGGCGAGCCGCCGGGCGGTCAGGGGACCGCTGACCGGCGTCGCCTGCCCGTCGATGCGGACCTTCGAAAAGAACTCGGATTCCGAAGGAAAGGCGCTTCCTTTCTTGCGCATCATCGCCGCGAAACACTTCCTGTCGCCATCGACGCCGCAGCGGGAGAGCTTCAGGATTTCGTAATCGCAGCACGCTGCCAGGGCAGGAAAGAAGTCTTCGCCGTAGCGGTACTCGCAGTAGCCCGGCCATGTCCCTGTTTCAGGAAGTATGTGCAGAAACAGCCCGCCGACCTTCGCGAGGGAATGGACGTTGAGCCATCCCTGGTACTGGCGGGTGACGTGCTCCATCGTTCCGAAGTTGGTGACCATGTCGAAGCTCTCCACCAGCTCCGGCCGGCCGAGCGGAACGCTCAGGTCGATCGGCAGCGCCCCGTCCTTGCCGTTGATGTCGAACGAGGTGTGGTCGATCCCCATGGACCGGAAGAGCTTTTTTGCGGCCAGCGGGACTCCCAGGACATCCTCGCGGAGGTTCTGGTTGCCCAGTTCGGCCATCTTCAGACCGACGACGACCAGGCGCTCCATGCGGACAGCGTCGTGGAAGAGCGAGAGGGCGCCGTTGGTCAGGCTGATTCCCATGGAGAGACCCATGGTAACTTCCGTCGAATCGGCGGATACGACAACCAGCGGTTTGTCTCCGCCGCAAAGTGCAGAAAAAACCAGACGGACCCGATCAGGCCGCGACGGCCGTCGGCTCGCGCCTTACCCGGACGCCCGCGACCAGGACGACCACGCTCGCCACCACCGCGATCCCGCACACCGCGAACATCGCCGGCGCGCCCCAATGATGGAGCGAAAGCCCCCAGCCCGCCAGAAGCGGCGCCGCGACGGCGAACGGGGCCACCAGCACCGTGAAGAGTCCGTAGATGGAAGTCACTTCCTCCTTGCCGCTGATCTGCCGGAACAGCGCGAACCCCGAGGCGCTTCGCACGCCCCAGAACGCGCCGACGCAGATCGCGGCGGGGAAGAGGGCATTGACGGAGCGCGCGTGCCAGGCAAAGGCGGCCGCGGCGACGACGGCGATGCGGCCGGCGACGAGGACGGGCTTGGGGCCGATGCGGTCGACGAGCCAGCCGCCGAGGAGGGAGGAAACGGACTGGGCGGCGGTGACGCCCATGGTGAAGACGGCGCCGGTGCGGGCGGTGCCGCCGAAATCGGCGGCGCGGGCGGCGTAGAAGCCGACGATGCCGTACTGCGCCGAAAACAAAACTTCGGAAGCGAGGAGCCCGCGGACGGCGGGGTTGGCGCGGAGCTGCGGGACGAGCTCGCGGATCCACTTCCGGAACGACTCCGCGCGCGGCTCGGCGTCGGTCTCCGGTTCGCGGACGGGAATAAAGAAGAAGTTGGCGATCGTCATCATGATCGCGGCGACCGCGACCAGCGGCGCGACGCCCTGCGGATTGCGGGTCAGCAGCCACGACGCCAGAATCCCCGCGCCGAAACCGGCCAGGGTCTGGAAACAGAATGTCACGCCGAAGCCGCTTCCGATCTTGTCCCTCGGCATCACCTTGCCCATGAAGGTGAGCCAGATCGGGACGAGGATTCCGACGGAGAGGCCGAAGGCGTACTCGGCCGCGAGGATGCACCAGACCTTCGCGGCATTGGACGGGACCCACGCGAGCGCGGCGGCGAGGAGCGCGACGGGGATGACGCACAGGAAATGTCCCAGGACGACGACAGCCTTCTTGCGGCGGAGGTGGCCCGTGAAGTACCCCGCGAGGACCATCGGGATCGTGCTGAAGCCCCACTGGGCGGCGAGGAACCCGACCTGCGTGTCGGAAGCGCCGAGCTGGCGCAGCACGAGCTGCATGAAGGTCCCGCTGAAGCCGAACGCCATCCCGAATCCCCAGCCGCCTTCGACGAGCGTCAGGAGCGTGAGGTTGCGTGCGAAGTAGCGCTGGCGCTCGTCGCGCGCGGGCGCGAGAGCGGGTGCCGTGGGAGTTTCGAGGGCTTGTGCCATGGGGTTATCGGGACGCATTGCGTCCGGGGATCGTATGACGAACAATCGAGGCGCGGGGAAGGTTCACGGAATGCCAGTCGGGAGACTGGAGACGGGAGTCGGGAGAGACCTGTACGATGAACGACCGATGCGTCGCTTCGCGGGATTCCTTGCCATTGCTTGCATCGGGTGCGCCGTCGATCCGGGTTCTCCGCCGGTGGCGCAGGCCCGCCGGCCCGGGTACGTCATCCTTGCGCCGCGCGCGCTCGCGCCGTCCTGCAAGCCGCTGCTCCAGCACCGCAGGGGCGAATTCGAAGCGGAGGTCTGGGTCCTGGAAGACGTGGTCGCCCGGTTCGAGGGCGCCGACGACGCGGAAAAGGTGAAGCGGTTCCTTTACTTCAAGTGGAGAACCGGCGCGCTGAAATACGCGCTTCTGGTCGGCGACGCGGACGTTTTCCCGGTGAGGTACATGATGCTGGATCGTGTGGCAAGACCTGCCTTCGACGTGGCGTTTTACCCGAGCGATCTGTACTACGGGGACCTGGCGACGGCAGACGGCTTGTTCGACGACTGGAACGCGGCGAAGAACGGCGTTCACGCGGGATATTACGGCGAAGTCCACGGCGAGCACCACAAGGTGCCGCCGGTGAATTTCGACGGGATCGACTACAGGCCCGAGATTGGGGTCGGGCGCTGGCCGCTCTCTACGGCGGAGGGAGTCCTGCTTCAGTCCTTGAAAGTGGTGTCCTACGAAAGAGGCCTCGACGCGAGGTCCAGGCGCGTCGGCCTTGTCGCCTGCGGCGGGTGGGTCGATTCGCGGGGATCCTTCGAGGCCGTTTCAAGAGCGCTCTCGCCTGGGTGGGAGGTCGAGAAGCTCTTCTACGGCGACGCCGAGCCGGACCCGGGGCGGGTCGCGGAACTCGCGAGCGGGGATGCTCTGCTGGTGGCACACGCGGGGCATGGGAGCGAAGCGGGCTGGGCTGGGTGCCTCGCAATTGACGCATTGCGTCAGTGGGAGCGCCTGAACGCCACCATCCTCGTCAGCGCCGGTTGCGGCACGGCCGTGATGTCCACGCAGGCGCCCTATGAAGGCTACACCGACGTTCTCGGCGCGGAACATCCCGGCACGAACGCCGGGGAAGTCTTTTCGTGCGAGCCGCCGCCGCCGGCCTGCTACCAGCCGAAACACAACCCCACTAGCTTCGGCGAACGGTCGCTTCAAAACGCCGTGGGCGCCGTCGCCTACTTCGGCTGCGACACCGGAAGCCAGCCGTGTGCGCTTACGCTCGTCGGCGCGTTCGTGGAAGGGCTGTCGGCGCAGGACGAGCCGCGGCTCGGCGACCTCTGGCGCGGCGCGGTCTCGGCCTACTGGGACCGCGAGCGGCTCGCGGAAATCGTGCCGACCGAGAGCTGGTACCCCGCGAGCATCTTCTTCCAGGGAATGAAGTTCGTCCTTTTCGGAGACCCCGCGCTGCGCGTCGTTCCCCGGATCCTGAAAAAGTGACCTTCCTCCCCACGGGCGTGTAACCTCCCGCGCATGGGCGACTCCTCCGTTCCCGCACCCGGCGATCGCCTCACTGACCTGGTCCACGCCGCGGTCACCGCGTCGCTCGCGCGCCGCACCGCAAACCTGCGGCCGCGCGAAGTCCAGGAACTGACCGCCGAGGCGCGCGCGCAGCTCGACGAAATGGTCCGGCAGCGCGACTCGGATTCGCAGCGTCTCGCGCTTCTCGAGCGCGCGCGCGAAAAACTCGGCGAAGAACTGGGCTCGCTTCAGGCAGAACTCTCCGCATCGGAGTTGAATCTCGAGGAAGTGCGCAAGGCCGTGTTGCGCGGCGAGAAGCGCGGGCTGGAACACGAGAAGGCGACCGACGGTATCCGCCTCGAGCTGAACCGGAAGGGCGTGGAGCTGGAGGATGTCGAGGGGCGGCTGCGTTCCGCGACGGCCGAATCGGAGCGCGAGCGCGGCGCGGCCATGTCGTTCCCGGAAGGAGTCGGGCGAAGCGAGGCGATGGACGGGGTGGCCCACCTCACGGCGCAGGCGGCGCTGCTTGCGGAGGCGCGTGACGTCCTGCGCCGCGAATCCGCCGCCCTCGGGGAAGCTCTTCGCGAACGCGAAAAGGAACGCGACGCGGACCGCGCGGCGCTTCGAGAGGCGCGAGAGAAGGCGGATGCGCTTCAGCAGGAAGGCGCGCGGCTTGCGGAGGCGGTCGGGCAAAAGCGGGGGATCGAGGTGAAGGTGGGGGAGGAGTGGGAGCGGGCGCGGTCGGATGCCGGGAATCTCTCGGAGCGGGTCGCTGCGCTCGAAAAATCGGAAGGGCTGGGTCCGGTGATCGCGGAACTGCGCCGCGAGGCCGAGCGGGCCAGGGTCGAGGGTCGGGACGACCGGCTTGCGGTAGCCCAGCTCTCCGCGCAGGTGCGCGATCTCGCGGAATCCTCTGCGCGCTCGAACGCAGCCCTGGCTCACTTTCGCGAAACTCTCTCTGCCGTCGAGGCCGACCGGGACCGGCTCGACGACGTCGTTCGCCGCGAGCGGCGCATTGCGGCGGAACGGCAGCGGGCAATGGCGCGGCGGGCCGAGGAGGCGGAGGACCGTCCGCCGGCGGGGTCGGACCCGGCGGCATGGGACCGGCTGCGGGCGCAGTTCGAGACGCGGCTCAAGGATTACGCCTCGCGGATCTCCGACCTCGAGCGCGAGAAGGACGCCATGCGGCAGGAGCTCGATAATGCGAGGTCGCTTCTCGCCCGAGCGACGGTCGAGCGCCAGCAGCTCCGCGTGCGCGTCGAGTCGATGGAGCTCGCTTCAGTTTCGGCGGCAGCGGGCGGCCAGCTCGACGCGCTCAAGAACGACCTGCGCCGGCTCGAGATGGAGCGTGACGAGGCGCGCCGCGAGATTGCGGCGCTTCGGTCGAGGCTGGAGTCGCTGGACATGACGAAGCGGGGGCTCGAGCAGGACCGCGAGCGGATGGCCGGCGAGTTGAAGGAACGGACGGGGGGCGGGTTTCTGAAGAAACTCGGGCGTGCGTTCGGCGGGGACTAACTGCACTCAGGCTCCGTGCACCAGCACCGCGATGACGCCGAGGAACACCAGCATCGCGACGGAGGAGATGACCAGCGACGCGCGTGCGACGCGCGTTTCCTCCGTGACCACGGGCAGGCCACGGTTTTCCGAGAGCACGCAGCAGGCGAGGTGCATGGCCACGGCGCCGGCGGGCGGGAACACGAGCGCGAACATCGCCCACGCCAGGGCCTGGTAGGCGCGGCGCCGGAGCGAAAGCCGCGCGCGCAGATGCGACCGTTTCCGCCGAAGGCCGCGTCCGAGGGGAGAGCGATCCCTGGTTGAGACGCCGTCCTGCTGCGAGAGCATCTCGACGACTTCGCCGGCGCGGTCGTGCGGAACCTGAACGCGCGCGACGGAGCCTCCCATCACGGAGGCGCCGCGGGCGGCGTCGATGACGGCCGGAATGCCGGCGCCTTCGCAGATCTGGCGGACGAGGAGGGCGTGCTGGAAAGGACCGACGAAGACGGTGGCCATGGGGCGGGCTCGGCGCGCTTTCCTGGGCTCGGCGTAGGAACGGGAGTCCCATAGATCGCAGGCCGGGCAGAGGTATTCATCTGCCGATAGTTTGTGCCCGCAGGTCGTGCAAATGCGCATCTGGTAGTCCCCTCGTGCCGGACAGGAAGGTTAGTCAGTGGAGGGAAGCGGATCAAGGAGAACGACAACGGAAATTCCCAACTCCAACCCCAACTCCAAATCCAAAACGAAATCCCTCGTGCGGTTCGAAAACGCCCTTTGGAGTTGGGGTTGGAGTTGAAGTTGGGATTTGTCGTGGCCGTTTTTCCCCCGGCCTTGACCTCGCCTTCCACCACGGTTACTTTCCCGCCCCTCCCAGGAGACTTCCTCCATGCGCATTGGCGTCCTCACCGGCGGCGGCGATTGCCCGGGCCTCAACGCGGCCATCCGCGGCGTCGTGAAAAAAGCTCTTCAGCTCGGCTGGACCGTCGTCGGAATCCACGACGGCTGGGCCGGCCTCATCCAGGGGCGCGTGGAGCCGATGACGGAATACTCGATCGCCGGAATCCTCGCGCGCGGCGGCACCATCCTCGGGACTTCCCGCACAAACCCCTTCAGCAAGGACGGCGATATCCAGCGGTGCCAGGACAACATGAAGCGCTTCGGGATCGACGCGCTGGTGGCGATCGGGGGGGAGGACACGCTGGGGGCGGCGGAGAAATTCAGCAAGCTCGGCTACAAGGTGGTCGGCGTGCCGAAGACGATTGACAACGATCTGTTCGGCACGGACTACACGTTCGGGTTCGACACGGCGGTTTCGATCGCGACGGACGCGATCGACCGGTGCAAGACGACGGCGGAGGCGCACCGGCGTGTGATGGTCGTGGAGGTGATGGGGCGGCATGCGGGGTGGATCGCGACCTTTGCCGGGCTGGCGGGGGGCGCGGACGTGATTTTGATCCCGGAGCAGCCGTTCGACCTGGACCTGGTATGCGAAGCGGTCCAGAAGAGACAGAAGCGCGGGAAGAACTTTTCGCTGGTAGTGGTGGCGGAGGGAGCGCACCCGAAGGAAGGGCAGCTGGTGCTGCAGGAGGAGAAGAAGGACGCGTTCGGGCACGTGCGGCTGGGCGGGATCGGAAACCTGGTGGGGGCGGAGATTGAGAAGCGGACCGGGATTGAGACGAGGGTGACGATCCTGGGGCACATTCAGCGCGGGGGGGCGCCGACGCCGACGGACCGGATCCGGGCGACGCGGCTGGCGGTGGCGGCCGTGGAGCTTCTGGAGCAGGGAAAATTCGGATTCATGACCGGGATCCATGGGAACGACATCGGGGCCGTTCCGCTGCACGAGGCGACGTCGAAGATCAAGACGGTGACTCCACAGTTTTTCAAGGTGGCGGAGGTATTTTTCGGGTAGCGAGATTCGTCTCGGTTACACGGAGGTCACGGAGTGCACAGAGGTCGCAGAGAGAGAAACAAAATCGATCCTGTCTCTTTTCTCTGTGACCTCTGTGCACTCCGTGACCTCCGTGTCACAAGAAGTCATTTCGGTTTTCGTAATTCCTCCCGCACTTCTTCAATCTCCTCGGGCAACAGCTTCCTCCTCGGCATGTCCATCTGCCTCGACAGCTCGAGCGCCTTTTCGAATTCTTCGCGCCATCCCGGGACTTTCGCCGCGTGCCGCGCCCAGCCCCTCATGTACCTCAGGCGCGCGCTGTTGGGATAGAGCTCTACCGCCCGGTCGTAGTCCTTCAGCGCCGCGAGGAGATCCTGGTGTGCCTCCTGTTTCAGGGCTCTCAACGGCTGGTGCGCCTCGTGAAACAGCCCTCTCATCTGGTACAGCCCTTCCTGGTACGGCGCGATCGCAATCGCGGCCTCGAGCGCGGCGAGGCACTCATAGGGCTTGTGCGGCCCGCTGTGGATCGCAATCGCCTCGTTGTACGGGAGATCCGGGTCGTAGGGATTCCAGGCCCGCGCCTCGTTAAGCTCCGACTTCAGCGCCGCGCCGACGTGAGCCTCCCCGAACGCCGCCGCCTGCTGCGCGCTCACCTGCTCGCGGGTCTTGTCGACGATTGCGTCGGCCTGCATGAAGGGCGCGGCGTGGAGGAGCGCGGGAACTGAAACGAGCGCGGGAAGCGCCGCAACGAGGCGGCCGCGCCAGCGCATTTCTGCGCCGGCGGCGAAGGCGAGCGTGGCTGACAGCGAAAAGACGAGGCCGGGGACATAGAGGTCGTATTCGACCAGGCCGTGGACGAAGAACGCGGCGGCGCCGGCGCAGGCTCCTGCTTTGGTGAAGCGGCCGAGCGGGATTTCGGAGGAGCCTGCGATGGCCGCGGCGAGGAGGGCGATGATCACGATCGCGAAGAAGCCGTTTCCGTAGAGGCGATGCTCGAGCGCTTCGTTGAACGCGATCGCCGCGGCGATGCCGAGGGCAGAGGGCCAGGGGAAGCGGGGAGCCGGGAGTGTTGAGGGCTGGGCGGGTTCGGAGACCGGAGTCGGGAGTTCGGAGGTTCCGGAGGACGCGAGAAACGCGCGGAGGGCGAGGACGGCCACAGCCAGGAAGAGGAGCAGGCCGACGGGACCCAGCTCGCCGAGGACCTGAAGCGTGTCGAAATGCGCCCGCTGCGCCTCGCCCGCCGTCGGAGTCATGTGGGCCGTGTAGTGGGCGCTCCAGTTCGAAGCGCCGACGCCCAGTGCCGGAGCTTCCTTGATGATGCCGAGCGAGCCGCGCGCGTAATTGGCGCGGTAGCCGAAGCTGGATTTCGGGTTGGTCCAGTCGAACGGCCCCGGATGGATCGCGAGCAGCGCGATGGCGATGAGTGCGGCAGCGCCGGCGCCGATGAGGCCGCATCGCAGGCGACGTTGTCCTTCCGGCGCGTACACTCTCCACGCGAAGACCGCCGCTGCCGCGGCGAGCGCGATGAAGCCGCCTTTTGATTTCGTCAGGGCCGCGGCGACGACCAGGGCGAGCGCGACCGGCGCGAGGCAGAGGCGGGCACGCTTCGACGTCGCGTCAAGGAGGCGGCCGATGACCACGGGAAGCGCAATCGCGAAGAAGGCGCAGAGGAGATTCGACGTCGCGAAGGTCCCGAAGGCCTCGTCCGTGAACAGGCGGGCCTCGTACTCGGCGCGCTCGAGCGCCGACGTGAATTTCACCTGGTACGGGTTCGCGAGGTACGCAGCGCGGACGTCCGCGAGTCCAAAGAAGCGCTGCCAGATCGCGTAACCGGCCTGCGAGGCCGCGGCGGCGACGAGAGCGTGGATGGCGGAATCGCGGGCGGACTGCGCGCAGGCGACGGCGAGCGCCCCCGCGGCGAACCAGGACGAGGCCGTCGACATCGCGGGGAGCCCTTCCCCCGCCCAGAGCGAGGAGATCGCCGCCCAGGCTCCGAGCCCGCAGAGCGCGAAGCCCGCGTGCGCGGCCTTCAGCTTTTCCTCGCCGGCGAAGACAACGGCCGCGGCGAGCATTGCAATCGCGTCGAGCAGCAGGTTCAGTCCCCAGCCGGCCGCGTCTCCGGGCCAGAGGACGCGCGCGGCGATCGCGAAGGCCGCGAGGCCGGCGCCGACCGGGCGTGCCCACGCGGTCACTTGCGGCGCCCCGCGATTTCGAGGACGGCGACCACGATGAGCACGAGAAGCGTCTGCGAGAACACGAGAACGCTTCCGGCTACGTCGGTGCGGTACATCAGTACAGCCGCGATACCCGTCACGCACGTGAGGAGGACGATCAACCCGACGGCCGCGGCGCGCGACAGGCCCAGGGCGACGAGGCGGTGCGAGAAATGGTTCGTGTCGCCGACCATGATGGGCTTGCCGGAGCGGAGGCGGATGAAGATCACCGAGGCCGTGTCGTAGAACGGGACGGCGAGGACCAGCAGCGGGACGAAGTAGACGGAGAGCGGGTGCATGCCGTCGTAAAACGTGAAGAGGATCGTGAGGACGGCGAGGTGATATCCAAGGGTGAGCGAGCCTGCATCGCCCATGAAGACGGTGGCGGGCGGGCGGTTGTAGGCGAGGAAGCCGAGCGTGCCGCCCAGGAGGGTAAACAAGGCGAACGCGATGAAGAGCTGTCCGGTCGCGAGGGCGATGACGCCGAACGCGGCGGCGGCGACGGCGGCGACCCCCGCGGCGAGGCCGTCCATGTTATCCAGGAGGTTGAAGGCGTTGGTAACGACGACGAACCAGGCAACCGTCGCGGCGTACTGAAGCGCGTGTCCCGCGAATCCGTAACCGTCGAGAAAGGTTGAGAGCCGGATCCCGCTTGCCGCGAGCCCGAGGCCGACCGCGGCCTGCACCTGCAGTTTCACTTTTGGCCCGAGTCCTTTTGCGTCGTCGACCAGCCCGAGCACGAAGAGGACCAGCGCGCCGCACAGGTAGGCCAGCGCCCTGGGCGCAACGTCCTTCGCCCCGTCCAGGTGCTCTGCCAGCCCCGGCGCGACGCTCTTCACCAATCCCGGCGCCAGGACCGGCACGGCGAGCGCCAGCGCGAGCGGGATGAACACCGCTCCGAAAATCGCCACGCCCCCGCCGAGCGCCACCGGCCACTGGTGGATTTTGCGCGGTCCCGGTTCGTCCACGAATCCCTTTGAGCGGGCGAACGCGCGGACCACGGGCGTAAGAAGGAGCGAGAAGAGGAACGATCCCGCGCCGGCGGCGAGGACGATTTGGTCGAGGGTCACCTGCTTAGGATACGGCATGAGAGAAGCTGAAGAGGTTTCCGCGGGGAAAAAGGGCAGCAACGAAACGAAAAACGAAAAAGGAAAAACAAAAAACGAAAACCCCCTGACGCAGCGGCCGTCTACTTTTCGTTTTTTGTTTTTCGTTTTTCGTTTTTCGTATCGTTGTTGCCGTTTTTCCCCCACACGATTGGCGTTCACCCCCTTCCCCCTCCGCGGTAGAGTCTCCTTCCCCTCCCCCATCCGGAGCGCCCGATGCGACGCCTGCTCCTTCCGACCGCCCTCTGCCTCGCTCTCGCCGCCCTCGTGGCCGGCGACACCGTCTGGCTCTCCGGGGGCGCTTCCTACGAAGGAAAGGTCGTCTCCGGCGCCGAGGGGGACGTCGTCCTCAACCCTTACAACTGCACGATGAAGGAGATGGTCTGGGGCGTGAAGCGCTTCGATCGCGCCGACGTGACGAAGGTGGAGATCACGCCGGAGGATCCGTTGCGGGCTTACTGGTTCAACTCGAGCGCGCCGAACCAGGACCATGTCGAGATGATGAAGTTCTGCCGCGCGAACGGATTCCAGCTCGAGGCGCGTGAGGAAGCGCTGGAAGCGCTGGCGCGGGACCCGGCGGAACCGGAAGCGCGGTCGGAGATCGGGGCGGACGTCGAGGCGGTGCTTAAGGCGAGCCCGCGCCATAATGCGGCGATACGCGAGGCGACGGCGGACTGGCTCAAGCTGGACGAGGCGGCGCGGCGGGAGTTGCACGCGAAGTTGCGGGCTGATTTCGGGGTCACGCTGCCGATCGAGTATTTCGACCGCGTGGCGCGCTCGCTTGCGCACAAACCCGGCATGGTGACCGAGGACATCCCCCTCACGTACAACACGCTGCACGCGCACGGCGTGTACACGGTCTGGCTCCCGGCGAATTACACCCCGCACCGCGCCTACCCGATGGTCCTCGCCCTTCACGGCACCTGGAACGGCCTCGGCGGGATCGGCGAAGGTCACACGTTCGTGAAGCACTTCACGTTCGCGGAAACAAAGAAGTGGGACGTGATCGTGGTGGCGCCGACGGCGGACCCGCGGCCGTGGACGGCGCAGGGGGACACGTACGTGCTGTCGGTGATCGACGAGGCGATGCTGCAGTACAACGTCGACATGAACCGCGTGTACGTCACGGGCCATTCGATGGGCGGCAGCGGCACGTGGCACTTCGGGACGAAGTACCCCGAGAGATTCGCGGCGTTCGCGCCGGCCGCTTCGACGAGCAACGGCAACGAAATGAACGCGGCGGCGCAGGGGACGGGACTCTACTTCTACCAGTCGAGCGACGACTTTTCGCCCGACCGCAACCGGCAGGCCGCGAGAAATCTACGGAAGGCCGACGCGGACTTCGTCTATTGCGAGTGGACCGACCAGCAGCACGGATGGCCGCAGGCCGTGATCGCGGATTCGTTCCTGTACTTCCGCCGGCACCACCGGATGAAGAAAGGTCCGACGAAGCCCGAGGCGATCCACGGCATGCGCCCGAGCTTCCTCGAACCGTTGTGGCCCGACGAAACCCGGTATTTCCCGGCGACGCGCGCGGCCGGGCGCAAGGGAGAGCTGGAAGAGTTGATCGCCGATGTCCGGCTGGGAGGCGTTCTCGCGAGGGAAGCGGCGACCCGGCTGCTTGAGTTGAAAAGTCCGCTCGCGGTCAAGCCTCTCATCACGATTCTCGAGGACCGCCGCAGCGACTGTTACGAAGCGCGCATGCATGCCGCGCGCGCGCTCGGCGCCGTCCGTGACATCCATGCGGCCACCGTCCTGCTGAGCGCGCTCACCGATCCGTCCTACAAGGTTCGCCTTGCCGCCGCGGAGGCGCTCGCGACGGCCGCCGGGCCCGAGGAAGCCCAGTGGCTCGCCCTCGGCGTTCACCGCTTCGCAATGGAGTTCGACAAGCTCGCCGAGCGCTGGATCTGGGACGAGACCTGGGCGCAGCTGCACGCGCTCAACGCCGCCCTCGTGTCGACGTTCTCGTCGTGGGGCGACGCGTCGGTCTGGGGCGCCGTGAACGGCATCTCGATCGAGAAAATCCTCCTGACGACCGCGAAATCCGGCAGCGTCCACATCGACCCCGAGCCGGTCCGCCGCGCCGCTGCGATCCGGATTCTCAAAGCGCTCCCCGGCCTCAAGGATCCCGCCGCGCGCGACGCGATCGACCGCATCCGGAAGCACTTCGACAACAACGCCGAGATCAAGGCCGCCGCGGACGAGGCGGAGAAACTGATCGGGGGCTAGGAGTGTCGCTCGACGATTTCGCGAAGGAAGTTTCCCAGAGCGACCGCGTCTACATCGTGCGCGACTCCCGCGGAGTTCCCGCTCCGATCGCCCCCGGAGGCAGGAGGGCGCTTCCCGCCTGGTCCAGTCACGCGCGCGTCCAGCGGATCATCGCGAAAGACGCGGAGTTCGCGGGATTCAAGGTCGACGAACTGCCGTGGGGGGAATTCCGTGACACCTGGATTCCGCGCTGCGAAGCGAACAACTGGCTCGTCGGGATCAACTGGGCCGGCGACACCGCGATCGGCATGGACGTGGAGCCGAAGGACGTGCGCGCCGCCGTGGAAGGCCAGGTGGAAGCGGAGCAGGCGCGCCTGGTCGTCGAAACTTCACGCCTCTGGCTCCGCGAGTTCACTTCTGCCGATCTCGAAGCGCTCGCCGCCATTTACGCGGATGCCGCGACGACGCGCTGGCTCGGCGACGGCTCGACGCGCGACCGCGAGGGGACGAAGAGCGAGCTGGAGCGCTATGGAAAGCTTTACCGCGAGCGCGGATTCGGCCCGTGGGCCGTGGTCCCGAAGGAAACCGGAGAGGTCGCGGGCCACTGCGGGCTGCAGGATCTCGAAGGAACCCCCACCGTGGCGCTCTCCTTCGCGCTCGCGGCGAAATGGCGCGGCAAAGGTCTCGCGACGGAAGCGGCCCGGGCGGCGCTCACCTACGGCCTCGAGACCCTCAAGCTCTCGAGGGTCGTCGCGGTGGCGCAGATCACGAACGTCGAGTCCGTCGGCGTGCTGAAAAAGATCGGCATGCGGCTCGAGGGGGAGGAATTCCACTACGGGAAGCAGGTGCTCGTCTACGTCGCGCACCGCGCCGGCGCGGCCACGTAGGTCTGGCTGTGGCCGACGAAGCCGCGGGCCCATGGAAGGACCCGCGGCTCGGGGATTCAACTCAGGTCTAGCCTTCCTTGCGGTCGCGCCGATGTTCGCGCCGGTGTTCGCGGCGACGTTCCCGGCGATTTTCGCGCCGGTCTTCCCGCTTGTCGCGGATGTCCTCCTGCTTGTCCTTTTTGTCCTCCATCTTGTCCTTCCTGCCGCCGTCATGCTGCGCGTCGCGCTTGTCCTCGCGCTTGTCCTGCTTGTCCTCCTGCTTGTCCTTCCGGTCCTCTCTCGCGTCCCTCTTCCCGCCCGCGAACGACGGCGTGCAAAGGCCGACGAACAGGGCGAAGGTGGCGCCTGCGATCATCCGGCTCAGCATCGGAATCTCCTTGGATTGCGTAAGCACTCGAAACTTCGACTTCGTCTGTCCCATGCCTCCACAAACACGGAAGCCGGCGCGCCCGGGTAAAAGAAATCGCGAAAAATCAGCGCCCCCCGAAAAGGGCGTCCATTTCGCCTTCCATGTCCTTCGGATCCAGGACCCCCTCCTGAACGATCCGGCGGCAGAGCGCCCGGAAATCGCGGCGCGCCGCACGCAGGATATTCTGGATGTCGTGCGGCTTGAGGCCCAATTCTTTGGCGATCGCCGCGTAGCTGGCCGCTTCGGCTTTGTCGATATGGAAACGCCGGAAAGCCTCGTACCACGCCGACTTGCGCGCGGCCTCGTAACGGCCCTTCAGCTCTTCCGCAGCCCGGTCGA
This sequence comes from Planctomycetota bacterium, assembly GCA_009773755.1. Taxonomy (GTDB): domain Bacteria; phylum Planctomycetota; class MHYJ01; order WSZJ01; family WSZJ01; genus WSZJ01. The sequence goes on from WSZJ01000034.1 coordinate 41,493, forward strand.
GCACCCCCTGCGCCCAGGCGCGGTTGAAGACCTCTTCCGGCGTCAGACCCGGATCTTCCGGTTCCGGCAGGTCGTCCTTGAAGCCGTCCAGCGGGATCGCTGTCCGTCCCCCTCCGCGCCGCTTTGTCCGCGCGGCGCGATCCCGATTGCGCACGAAATTGTGAACGCAGGTGAGAAGAAACCGCCGGAAATTCCCCAGCTTCGGATCGGCGGCGCGCAGGAACTTCTCGTCGAAGATCTCCGCGAAAAAACCCTGGGTCAGATCCTTGGCGTCTTCGATCCCCCGGCCGCACGAGGCCCGGATGAAGCGGTATACCGGGCGCCAGTATCTCCGGGCCAGCAGGTTCATGTTCGGCGCGGCCGCGCCGGGGCCGCCACGGAGCAGGTCCCAGTCCGTGACGGGCGCAGAAGCCTGGCTCGCGTTCAGGGAAGTGTCATGAGGCATGGAGGTCATTTCTAACACCGCGAGCCGCCGCGCGTTCCGTGAATATCGCTTCAGGGGCCGGACGGCAGGCGGACCGGACACGCCAGGCGGAACCCTTTGGTGTGGTGGACTCGCCAGGTTTCCGCCGCCGACCTGTAAGAGACACGTGCGAAGGCGACGGGACCCTGCCACATGCCGCCGCGTGTCATCCGCCACCCGGGATACTCCGCCGCCGCGCCATCCAGGCACATGTCCCGGGAATTCCCGCCGGTCCCGCGAACCCCCCACGGCGACTCGTCCGCCGGAAACTCCTGGACTTCCGCGGGCCGGGGCGAGCCGGGATGCGACAGCGCCAGGTTCGCCCAGCGTTCGTCCGCCTGGTTGCCGAACGGGTACACCCTTCTGTCGGCGCCCCGCGCGCACTTTTCCCGTTCCGACTCGAGGAGGAGCGTGAAGGGCCGGCGATCGCGGCGGCGCTTCCATTCGCAATAGCGCAGCGCATCGTCCCACGACACGCCAGTCACGGGCCACCCGCCTTCCCAGTCGGCCGCGACGCCGGGGAGGCGTCGCGCGCGGCCGCGAGTTTCAGGCGAGGCCTTCGCCAGCCACGCCGCCGTCGGGACCGCCCACGGAGGACCCGGCCACCAGGAATCGCCCTCCGGCGCCTCGCGCGGCGGACGGGCCCGCGTGCCGGGAACGTCCCGGAGAAATGCGGCGTACTCTTCCGCGGTGACCGGGTGGATCGAGACGAGCATGTCAGGCAGAAACCGGACGCCGGAACTCCCGGAGGGACCGTCGCTCGGAATGAAGTACTCGCCCTCGATCATCGGAACAAAGCCGTCTGGCACCTCGTCGTCCCCGAAGAGCGTGACCTTGGCCTCGACGGAAGCGCAGCGGGCGATGAAGACGGGCCTGCGCAGCGGCCCTCTTCCTTCATGTCCGATCAGGAGCAGATACGAACCCATGGGGAGCTGGATTCCGTCGAAGGGCGTGGGTCCGAGGTAGCGGCCCTGCCCGCGCGGGACGAACGGCGATCCGGCAGGGAAGAGCGCCTTTACGAGCTTCTCGGGGACCGGCTTGCCCGGCGGACCCTCCGGAGTGACCGGGATCAGAAGGCCGTCGATTTCCTGGTAGGCGAAGAGCCAGACCTCGGCGCCGACGAGGGGGACGGGGCTGCAACCCGGCCCATGAACGCGCAGGTTCTCCGCGCCCGCAGGCTCGAGCTCCCTGATTCCGGCAAGCTCGGGACGGCCGTCGAGCGCCCGCCCCGACCAGGGATGGAAGCCCTGGTGAACGAGCTCGGACGGGTTCGCTTCGCGCCCCTGCGAAAGACAGGCACACGAATACGCTCGAGTCCGGACCGACAGCGTGCCGTCGCCCACAAGCCGGGCGCGGTACGGGCCGTCGTCATGCTGTTCGACCGTTCGCTTGTGAAGGAGCAGCGCTTTTTCGTCGCCGGCTTCTTCCGCTTCCCGGAATTTTTCCCAGTAGAGGTCCGCCATGAGCTGGCGTGCGGCGGCATTTGCGGGCTGATGGCTGAGCGCGACCGTCAGCGCGGAACTCGCCTCGACGAACGCCGCGGCGGCGTCGCGCTCGATCGACCGCGCGCGGGCGCGGGCCTGCCAGAGAGACGACTTGTCGTCCAGAGGGCGAAGCTTCCGCTCAAGCGCGCGGGCCGCCTCGTGCGCACCGGCCGCTTCCGCTTCGAGGGACTTCCACATCGCGATGTGCCCGTGGGCGGTCTGCACCGCTTCGCCGCACTGCCGCGCCTTTCGCTGGCGCTCCTGCACGCCTTCGAGGAAGAGCTGGACTTCCTGGTGGAGTTCGAGGGCGGAAGCGTGGCGGTCCTGTTTACGGAAGGCCAGGGCCTTCATGCAGACTGCGTCGAGCTCGACGGGAACGGGCTCAGGCGCGCGGCCTTCGTTGAAGCGAATCAAGGCATCCACGCGCGCGGACGCCGGAACGATCTGACCGGACTTCGCCTGCGCGATCATTTCCTGGCGTTCCGTGCCGGAGTAGGGTGGCCGCCAGGTGAGGATCGAGTAGAGGATCGCGCCGAGCGCGAACACGTCGGTGCGGAAGTCGAGGTCGTCCATCCGGCCCTCGGCCTGCTCGGGCGCGAGAAACGCGGGTGTCCCAAGGACGTCGCCATCCAGCGTGAGCGGCGTTTCCTCGGGATCGGTGGAGCCTCCCATCGCTGAACCCGAAGCGCCGCCGTCCCTCTCGCCGATCACCTTCGCCAGCCCCCAGTCCACGATCAGCGTCTCGCCGAAGTCCCCGATCATGACGTTGGAAGGCTTCAGGTCGCGGTGGATGATCCCCTTCGAGTGTGCATACGCAACGCCGAGGCAGATGTCCTGGAAAACGCCGAGCAGCCGCAGGCGCGTGAAGCGTCCCGAAATCTCCGCGTCACCCTCCGCAACCTTCTTCGTGATCTCGCGTAGATCGCGACCTTGAATGCGCTTCATGCACAAAAAAAGCCGCTTCTCCCCGCCTCCAGCCTCCAGGAATCCGAAATCGTGCACCGGCACGATGTTCGGGTGCTCGAGCCTCGCGGTCAGGCGGGCTTCGCGGATGAAGCGATCGCCGAGCTCCGCCGGGATGCCGTCGATGACGAGCTTGACCGCGACATCGCGCTGGAGATCGCGGTCGAACGCCGCGACGACGCGGCCGAGTCCGCCGCGGGCGATTTCCTCGCGCATCTCGTATCGCTCGCCGGGCTTCGAAGGGGCGAACGCCGGCTCGCTGCGTCCGCGCACGACGAGACCGAGCAGCCACGTGCGGAGCTCAGGCGGGACTTCCAGATTCAGGAGCGCTTCGCGTAGCTCCGCGTCGATGTTCGCGATGAGTCCGCGAGGCGACTCGCAGGCGTCCGCGGCGGCCCGGATTTCGCTCGCGCCCACGCCGTCGAGGTAGCCCTTGTCGCGAAGGAGCCGGCCGAAATCGAGTGTCGGGGTGCGCAGCCATGCCGAGGCGCATTCCATGAATTGTTCCCGGCTGATGCGGCGCAGCTGGAGGGCGAGAAGGCCGAAGTGGAGCTGGGAGTGCACGCTGTGATTTGGGCCTCAGGGATTTCGGGCTCGGGGACTTGGGAGGGTATCACGGGGAGTTGCGGCGGATTTGATGAAACGAAGGTGCGCGCTCTCAGGGAGGAGCATTTCCAGAATTTCTACCCGATTGCCAGTCCTGTCGTGTTTGTGCATTTGTGGGGGGGAATTCAGGAATCGCTTCGATGAAGAGAGTCAGCCTGTTGTTCGCGTCGGTCGCTGTTATCGCCTGCGCGGTCGCCGGCGGTGTTCGTCTGCTGGCCGAGGATTGTCCGGGCGGGTACACGGGAGGACTGACAGCGCTGACGGACCTTGGGTCCGGCAAGTACCTTTCGTTCCGGGGAGGGCTCTACCCCGGCGGCTCGAATGTCCGTCCCGCGGCGCACGAGGCGAGCGGAATCACCATCGCCGAAAACGATATCTATGCTCGGAACGCGGCGGGCGCGGGAGACCCGAAGTCCGGGAAAATCGTGATGATTTCGATCGGAATGTGCAGCACGAACACGGAATTCGAGTCGTTTCTCAAGCAGGCCGAGGCCGACCCGGCGGTGAATCCGTCGCTCGTCTTCGTCAACACCGCGCAGGGGAGCCAGACGGTGGACGAATGGGGCGACCCTGCCATGCCCGAACACGCGCTGATCTGGAAAACCGTGCAAGATCGCGTCGTGGCCGCCGGCGCGACCGCCGCGCAGGTCCAGGTTGCGTGGTTCAAGCACACGACGGTCGGCGCGAAGATCCTGCCGTTCCCGACCGGCGCCGCCGAAGTACAGAACTGGATGAAGATGACCCTTCAGATCGCGAAAGCAAAATACCCGAACCTGCGCCTGGCCTACTTTTCTTCCCGCATCTACGCCGGCTACGCTCTCACGAATCTCAACCCGGAGCCCAAGGCGTTCGAGAACGGCTTCAGCGTCAAGTGGCTGATAGAGCAGCAGATCAGCGGCTGCGAGTGCCTGCGCTACTCGGGTTCCGGCGCGAAGTCGCCATGGCTGGCGTGGGGACCCTATCTATGGGCGAACGGGCTCGGCCCCGACGTGGTTCCCGGCGGAGCTCCGGGGCGGAGCGACGGGCTCGAGTGGGTCTGCGATGACTTCGCCGAGTTCGACCGTACGCACCCGTCCGCGCAGGGAGCCGAGAAAGTCGGCAAGATGCTGCTCGACTGGCTGAAGACCGACTCCACTTCAAAGCCCTGGTTCCTGGCGCTCCACGACTCTTCGAAGTAGCCGCGGGCGAGGATAATGCGGTATTCCAATTCGTCCGCCATTCGGTTTTCCCGTTCCGCGAACTCAACTGTTCAGAAACTTCGTCACTTTCCTGGGCAGCCACCGCGGCGCGAACCTCGGCAGGAGCGAGCCGAGCGTGTTGACGAATCCCGGAATCGCGACGACCTTGCCGCGGCGGAACGCGCGGTGTCCCTTGCGCGCCGCGCGCTCGGCGCTCATCGCGGCTGACTCGAATGCGTTGGACGCCTTGAACCCGGCACGAGCCATGAATTCCGTCCGCGTCGGGCCGGGGCAGAGGCAGGTCGCGGTGACGCCGGTCCCCTTGAGCTCCTCCGCGATCCCCTCGGTGAAGAACAGGACGTAGGCTTTCGTCGCGTAGTAGACGGACATCATCGGCCCGGGCTGGAACGACGCGGTCGAGGCGACGTTCAGGATGCCTCCCTTGCGGCGGGCGATCATGGCGGGGAGGAAGGCACGCGTCAGATCTGTCAGCGCGAGAACATTGAGGCGGATCATTTCGGATTGCTGCGCTGCGTCAATCTCATGGAAGCGGCCCTGCTTGCCGAAGCCGGCGTTGTTGACGAGGACGTCGACCGCGACGCCGCGGTTCTTGAGCGATTCGTGGATCTCCTCGACGGCGCCCGGGGCCGCAAGGTCTTTCGCGATCGTCCGAACCTCGATGCCGTGCGCGGCCTTCAGGTCTTTTGTGAGCGCGTCCAGGCGCTCCCCGCGGCGCGCGACCAGAATCAGCGCCGAGCGGTCGGCGGCAAAGAACTTCGCGAGCTCGAGGCCTATCCCGGAGGACGCGCCCGTGACCAGGACCGTTTCGGAGGGGGGCATGAGTTGCGAGTTGCGAGTTGCGGGTTGCGAGGAAGGGCCGAATGCACCTGATCCAGCGCTCATCCTGACACCCGGGACACGCTATTCCACTATTTCCACACGAACGTGAATTTCCAGCTTCTGCGGCTCGCCGACGTAGAGCTTCTCGAAGTCGAGCACCTTCTCTGTCTTGTCCTTGAACTCGCACTGGCGCGACTGGCGCGCGACGAGCCCCTGGAGCCAGCAGGACTTCGCGTCGTCCTTGTCCTTCACGACGCACCAGGAGAACACGAGGTCGGAGGTGACCTTCAGCGCGTGCGCTAGCCCGTTCACCCGCAGCCCGATCGGCGCGACGACGAACGAAGGCGCCTCGCCCCGCAGCCATTTCCCCTCGCAGGCGTCGGGAGAATCGGCCGGCGCGAGCGTGACGTCTTTCGCGGCGGCGCGAAGCGGGATTTCGATGACGGCGGCGCCGTCGCCGACGCCGAGCGCGGCGCGGTCGAACGACGAACGGATCGTGTAGACCGTCTGGTCCGTGCAGTACACGAGCTCGGTGCGGATTTCCGGCGCGGAGTCGACGACGAACGGGCCCAGCCACTGCTTGCCGGCCCGGAAGCGGGCCCGCGGGCGGGTGAGGACGGCTTTCCACGCTTCGGGCTCGCCCTCGCACTTCGGCATTTCGATCGGCGGTGGAACCGCGTCCGCCAGTTTCGGGTCGACGGCCGTGACCGCGCGGCGGAAGAGACCCGCGACCTGGTCGTTGTGCGCGAGCGTCTGCGCTTCCGTCAGCATCCCGCCCCAACCCGGGCCGAGCCCCTGACTGTGTTCAATAGCGGTCGCGAGAAGCGCCCGCGTCGCGTAAGGCGCATCGGCGGGCATTTTCTTCATCGCTGCGCGCAGCCTCCAGGTCCAGACCGGGTTGCACGCCCGGATCGCGTCCCACGCGCCGCCCCATTCGCCGCGCTTCACCGGCAGGTCCTTGCCGCACCGCTCCTCGATGTCGCGGAAAAACGCTTCCGGCCCGCCGAGGGAAATGCGCGGCCCCTTTTTCGAGTCGTTCCACTGCTTCGCGAACCCCGGCAGCTTCTTCGCCGGTCCCGTGTCCCAGTTGTCGAACGCGTGTTGCACGATCGCCGCGCCGCGCGGAGACGCGAGACTCCGCACCATCCTGGAAATACCCTTCTCCATCGTCTCCAGCGCGCCGACTTTCGGGTCGAACTCCTTCGGCGCGAAAAAACGCGCCGTGTCCGGGTCGAATCCCCACTTCATGTACGCCGCCGGATACGCATCGTCGTCCACCCACACGAGAACGCGCTTCCCCGACGGCGACTCCCACCAGAACGGAGTGCGCTCGATCTCCCTGGGCAGCGGCGGCGAAAAGGCGGTGTTCGCGCCGACGAGCAGGAACTTCACGCCCGCCGCGGCGCACGCGTCGACCAGCGCCTGCGGGAACATCGGGACGTCATTGAGGACGGCAGCGACGGGGCGGACGCCGTAATCGCGCTCGAACCGGTCGAGGTGAAAGAAAAGCAGGTCCAGGTGGTCTGCGAACATCGCCGCGTGCGGGCTGCACCACGAAGCGCTGGCGGAGATGCGGCCTTCCTTGAGAAGCGCCTTGAACGCGTCGAGCGACTTCGGGTCGTCCTTGTGCGCCTCGCGCCACGCGTCGATCGTCCACGCGCTTTCCTCGAACCACCGGAATTCCGGGTCCGCCTGCGCCGCGGCGATCGCGTCGTCGAGCACGCGGATGCGCTTCGCCTTCACGCCGTCCGGCGTGTCGGTGAACCCGATGTCGAGATGCGAGCCGGGGACGACGTGGATTGTCGCGACCTCCTCGGCGAGGGAGGGATGGGCGAGGAGGATGGAGAGGACGAGGGCGGCGATGCGCATTCGCATGATTGTACCGGGCAAATGCGCATCAGCGGGTCCGCCGGCTCTCCGCTTCCAGCCTGCGAACCTGGGCGAGTTGCGCGGCGTCGGTCGGGAAAAAGAGGGGGCGGAGGGTGAGGCTCGTCGAGAGGTAATAGGAGACCCAGCGGGCGACGAAGGCGGAAGCGGCGAGGCTGATGGGCGCGGCCCAGGCGGCGGCGGGGTTCGGCAATGAGTTGTCGCCTCCCAGCGAAGCGGTCAGCCAGAGCCCCGCGGCGAAGTCCATCGCGGCGACCGGGAGCACGTACAGAGTGCGGATGGGGAGGCGGACGAGGAACATCGGGATCGACTCGCGCGGCCCGAACATCGCGTCGCGCGCCATCGAGGTGTACATGAGACGCGACGCAGCGCCGTCGGAGAGCGATTCATGACGGGTCCCGGGCCGGCGCGAAGACGCGACCGCGCGCTCGACGAGTTTTTCCCAGCCGAAATAAAAGTCAGCAGCCTCCAGCGCGACGACGCCGCCGGACTTGAGTCTGAGCACCCGCGCCGGCCAGCCGAAGAACCGTACTTCGCCGATCTCTACGGCGTCGACGCGGCCCCAGAGGGAAGCGCCGGTCGTGATGCCGAGCGCGGCGGTCGAGAACCCGTCCGCATCGAGGGTGATGGCAGGAAACTTCCAGCGATTCCGGAGGGTGAGCGCCAGCAGGAACGCGGCCACCGCGCCGAAGGTGACGCCCGCCGCGACGACGTGAAAGTGGTCTTTGGGGAGCGATGGCAGCTTGCCTGCGGTGGAGAGGATGGCGCCGACAAGGAGTGAGATGAGCACGGTCGAGGTGTGCTCGGGGACGAGCACGGGATTCACTGCGAAGCGGGCCTGCGGGGTCCCGGAAGGCATCCGGAGATCATAGCGCGGACATCAGGCCAACCAGCCGCCCGCCACACCCGCGCCGGCCAGGTCCCGGTTCATTTCGTCGAGCGACGCCGCAACCGCCTCTCGCCACTTCGCCTCACCGAATTTCGACTTCCAAGGCTCGCGCGTCCACGCCATCGCGACGCTGCGACCCGCGACCGCGATCACGCCGTCACCTTTTGCGTTCGCAGCGGCCCTGACGCCCGCCGCCGTCCCGCCCTGTGCGCCGTAACCCGGGACCAGGAACACCGTGCGCGGCATCGCGGCGCGGATTTTCACCGCCTGCTCCGGGTGCGTCGCCCCCACGACCGCGCCGACAGGGCTCCACGCTCCCGGTCCCTCACCCCATTTCGAGACGGCCCGAGCCACGTGCAGAAACAGCGGCTCGCCCGCCACCTCACGGTCCTGGAAATCGCCGCTTCCCGCATTCGACGTCTTGACGAGGAAGAAAACTCCCGTTCCCGCGGCGTTGCAGGCTTCGACGAAGGGCAGGCTCGAGTCCGCCCCGAGCCACGGCGCTGCCGTAATTGCGTCGCACCCCCAGGCCCCGCACCACTCCGCGTACGCCTTCGCCGTGTCCGTCACGTCGCAGCGCTTCACGTCCGCGATCGTGAGAATTCCGCGTTCCCTCGCGGACTTCAGCGTCGAGGCCAGCGCGACCATGCCGGCAGGCCCGAGGCGCTCGTAGAAAGCCGCGTTCGGTTTCACGGCGCAGCACTTTCCTGCCACGGTTTCCAGCAGCGCCCGGTTGAACGCCGCGACGGCGTCGGCCGGCGTCCCTCCCGCGAATTCCGCCGGAAGCTGGTCGGGGCGCGGATCGAGTCCGACGACGGCGACGGATTTCGAAGCGCGAACGGCGGCGAGGAGGCGATCGGCAAAGCTCATCGGCGAGATCATAAAGCGAGCGAGCGAAGACCGCGAACTTCAAGGTCGTCCACGCAGCGGCCTCTTCCGTCCTTGCAGCCATTCCGCTTCAGCCTGCTAGAATGTCCAGTCTCACCAGCGCGGAGTTCACCGTGAGCGAAAGTCGCCACGAAACGATGTTCGGAGCGATCGCCGTCGGCATGGGTCTCGTGACCGTCGCGCAGGTCAACGAGTGCCTGACGGTGCAGAAGGAACTCCAGTCCACCGGCGGCCCGATGCGACGCCTCGGCGACCTGCTTGTCGAGGCCGAGATGATCACGCGCGAGCAGGCCGAACAGGTCTTCCGCACCCAGGGAGCCCGCGGCGGCCACACCCACATCCAGAATTACCGCATCCTCGCGCGCATCGGGCAGGGGGCGATGGGAAGCGTCTTCAAGGCGCTTCAGATCAGCATGGACCGCGTCGTGGCGCTGAAAGTTCTCGCGCCGAAGTACGGCCAGAACACGCGGTTCGTGGAGCGGTTTTTCCGCGAGGCGCGCGCGGTGGCGAAGCTGAACCATCCGAACATCATCCAGGGGATCGACGTCGGCGAGTCGAACGGCATCCACTATTTCGCGATGGAGTACGTCGACGGGCCGACGGTCGGGCAGCTGCTGCGCCGCGGCGGGGCGCTCGACGAAAAGCGGAGCGTGCAGGTGATCCTGCAGACCGCGAAGGCGCTGGAGCACGCGCAGAAGCACGGCCTCGTGCACCGCGACGTGAAGCCCGACAACGTGATGCTGACGCGGACGGGGCAGGCGAAGCTGTGCGACCTGGGACTTGCGAAAGTGACGCGCGACGAACTGCCGGACCTGTCGGAAGCGGGCGTTTCGATGGGGACGCCGAACTACATTTCGCCGGAGCAGGCGCGCGGCGAGCACGACGTGGACATCCGCAGCGACATCTACTCGCTCGGCTCGACGTTCTTCCACATGGTCACGGGGCAGGTGCCGTTCTTCAGCGAATCCGCGGCGGTTGTGATCGCGCGCCACCTGAACGAGCCGCCGCGCAACCCGCGCGAGCTGAACCCGATCCTCACCGACTTCGCCGCGGGGATCGTCCTGAAAATGCTGCAGAAGGACCGCGTGCGCCGCTACCAGACGCCGTCGGAGCTCGTGGCGGACCTGGAAGCGGTCCTGAATCCGCCGTCTCACGGCGCGCCGGTGCCGCCGGCGGGCGCCGTTCCTCCGGGCGGCCCGGCGCAAGCGACCTCAGGGAAGTCGAGCGGCGTCCTCAACCGGCCGAGCCAGCAGCCCGGAGCGTTGAGGGGGAAGATGGCGAAGAGGCGGTATCTGCCGAGGGATTACTAGGGCGGAAGGGCGGGCTGGCGGAGGCTGGCGGAGGCTGGCGGAGGCTGGCGGAGGCTGGCGGAGGCTGGCGGAGGCTGCGG
>WSZJ01000034.1:52160-66879 GCA_009773755.1 Planctomycetota bacterium
GGCTGCGGAGGCTGCGGAGGCTGCGGAGGCTGCATTCGAATTGACGCAGTGCGTCACGAGGCGAAGCGGTAAGATTCGCTAGTGGCAAATTTTCTCCGCGTCATCAATCCGTACAAGACCGACGGCACGTGGGTCTTCGACGACCCCGTCGCCAGTCTGGTCCAGGAGCCTTTCGTCTCCGGCATCCCCGAGATGATCGAGCGGCTCACCGCCGGGATTCCCGGCGCCGAGAAGGGCTTCCGCATGCTCTTTGCCCCCGGGCCGTTTCCCGGTGCAATGGCCGAGTTGTCCTGGGTCCGGGAAGACATGGGCGGCAATTGGTACCGGTGGACTCAGGCTTCCATGGAAGGCTGGCTCTGTCCGGCGCTCTTCAAGTATTTCGACAAGGCACCTGAGAAGTTGTTCGTTCGCGTCGAGTCCAGGGCCGGCGTCCCGGAGTCAAGGTAGCTGGGATGCTGTGTGGAATCGTCGAGGCCCTTGCGCTCAGGGCGGACTGTGGCCCTTTCCCGGAACTGGAAAGTGTGTTCAGAACAGCTTCGTATTCCTATTGCCGGATCCGGGTGGTGAAAGCGCTGGCGAAATCGGGGGCAGGATTCGCCGGCGGATTCGCGCGCGAGTGCCTCTGGGACTGCGAGAGCGAGATCAAGAGAATCGCCGTCGTGGAAGTGGACCTCGGGTGTCCTGGCGCTCTCGATCGGATTCGAGAGATCGAGAGCGACCCAAGCCCGAGCCAGTTTGACGAATCCGCGAGCGCGGCCAAAACCCGGCTTCAGGGAACGCCTTAGATTGGGTCAGGCCTTTCTCTTCGCCACATGCAAACACACCCCGCCCAGCAGCTTCGGGCTCGTAGCGACCACTTCCAGCCCGCACTCCTCCATTGCCTTCGAGAGATCCTGCCAGGACACGAATTTGGCGATCGAGCGCGAGATGTAGCCGTAGACCGCGCCTTCGCCGTGCATCCACCAGCCGACGATGTTGCCGGTGATGGTGAGGTAGGTGAGATACATGAAGCGCCACAGGCCATTGCGGGGGCGGGCGAAATCGAGGTTGGCGAGAATGCCGCCTGGCTTGAGGACGCGGGCGATCTGGCGGAGGGCGGCCTTGAAGTCGGGGACGTTGCGCAGGCCGTAGCCGATGGTGACGAGGTCGACGGAGGCGTCGGGGAGGTCGAGGGCGGTCATGTCGCCGATCTGGAAGGTTACGTTCGGGACGCCGGCTTTTTCGACGCGTGCTTTGGCGATCTTGACCATCTCGGGGGAGATGTCGATCCCCGTTTCGCGCCCGTGCGGCACGATCTGCGATACCGCGACCGACAGGTCTCCCGTCCCGCTGGCGAGATCGATGCAGTTGCTGTCCGGCTTCACCTTGTCTTTCACGTGCCCGAGCAGCTCCTTCTTCCACGCCGCGTCCATTCCGAACGAGAACATCCGCGTGAACCAGTCGTACTTCGGGGCGATGATGTCGAACATCGTCGTGACGTACTGCTGCTTCCTGGAGGGGTCGTTGAGGTGCTCCTCGAGGTCCATGTTGCGGAGGGTAGGAGCAGGGGTGGTCATGAAAAGGATCATAGCCTTGGGGCGCGGGAGTGGCGCGACGAACGGCCGAAAAGGCAAACAACAAACTGCAAGGGGCAAGCAAACGGCAAATTACAAAGGACAAGCCGAACGACTCCCCTGATCGGGTGTGGAGGCGTTGCGGTTTGCCCCTTGCCGTTTGCTTGCCGTTTTCCCCTTGTCGTTTGCCCTTTCCCTGTCTTCCCGCGAACACTTCCGTATCACCTGCGTCTATACTGATATGGCCGTCCCCCCTAAACGGAGCCCTTCCATGCGCCTTCTCGCCACCCTCGCCGCTTCCGCCTTCCTTGTACTTCAACTTTCCGCCGAAGAAGCGGCGCCGCCGCCGAAGCCGGATGACACTTCCAGGGGCGGGAAAGAACGCGCGGAAGCGCTGACGCTGCTCAACCAGGGGAAAGTCGAGGAGGCCAAGGAGGCGCTGAAGAAGCACATCAAGGGGAACACCGAAGACTTCGAGGCGCGCACGATCCTCGGGCGGATCCACGTAACGCTGGGGGAGCCGAAATCGGCGGAGGAGCAATTCCGCAAGGTCATCGAGAACAGCGAGCCGGCGATCGAGGCGAAGGGGCGGCTGGCGGAGTTGATGGCGTGGTCGGGGCGTTACGAAGAGGGCGTGAAGCTTGCGAAGGAGACGCTTGAAAAAGATGTAACCGCGCTGAACGCCCGCGTGGCGCTCGGGACGATTCTGCTGGAGACGGGGAAGGGCGACGACGCGGAGAAGGCGCTCGAGTGGTTCAGCGAATACGTGACGAAGGCGACGAAGCTCACGGGGATGCAGAAGTTCACGATCGCGCGCGGCCTGTGGATGCTCGCGCTTCGGAAAGGCGACAAGGACCTGATCCACATGGTCGTCGACGGCGGCAACCTCCTCAACGAGGCGCTCGACGCGGAGGATTCGCCCGACGACGAAGTGCTCGCTTTCTGGGGGCACTGCTACATGGACAAGTACCAGGGCGTGTACGGAAAGCACTCGTACGAGGACGCGCTCAAGGCGAACCCGAAATGCGCCTCCGCGATCTACGGCATGGCGCGCGTGCAGGCCGAGGCCGGCGCGATGCCGAGGGCGCTTCAGGCCGTCGAGCAGGCGCTTCAGCTCAACGACAAGCTCTTCGATGCGCTCGTCTTCAAGGCCCAGATCCAGGGAGCGATGCAGCAGCCGGGCCCCTCCGACGACACGCTGAAGAAGGCGCTCAAGCTGAACCCGAAATCGGTGCAGGCGCTGGCGATCCGCGCCGCGAATCTCGAGCTGGCGGGAAAGAAGGACGAGCGCGCGAAGGTCGAGGAGGAGCTTAAGGCGATCAACCCGAATTGCGGCCTGGGCTACATGCTGATCGGGTCGTCGCTGGGGAACAAGATGCTGTTCGACGAAGCACAGGTCTACCTGAAAAAGGCGGTCGAGGCCGACCCGAAGCTCTGGGAGGCCTACACCGAGTACGGCATGAACGCCCTGCGCCTCGGGGACGAGGTGACCGCGCTCAAGTATCTCAGCGAGGCCTACGAGCGCGACCCCTTCAACATCCGCCTCGTCAACACCATGACGCTGATGGACGCATTCCCGAAGGACTTCATCGTCGTCGAAACCAAGCACTTCCGCATCCGCATGCACAAGAAGGAAATCGAGCTCATCGGGCCGTACGTCTGCGAGCTCCACGAGCGGGCGTGGGACGAAATGGTGAAGCGGTACCACTTCGAACCGCAGGTTCCGATCGTGTCCGACATGTACCCGAACCATAACGACTTCAGCGTGCGGACCGTCGGGATGAGCGGTCTGGGCGCCCTCGGCGCCTGCTTCGGCAAGGTGATTACGCTCCTTTCGCCGCGCGCGAAGGAAGTCATGGGGAAGTTCAACTGGGGCTCCGTTGTGTGGCACGAGCTCGGCCACGTCTGGGCGCTTCAGCTCTCGAAAAACCGCGTGCCGCGCTGGTTCACGGAAGGGCTTTCGACATATGAAGAAGGCCAGGGGTATCCGGGATGGAGCCGCGAGATCGAGGTCGAGATTTTCAACGCGTACCACGCGAAGAAGCTCGCGAAGATCAACGACCTGGCGAAGGCGGGCGACCTTCTGAACCTGTACATCTACGGATTCCTGATCCACACGTACATCGCGGAGAAGTGGGGGTTCGAGAAGCAGGTCGAGATGCTGAAGATGTACGGCGAGGGGAAAGACACGCCCACGGTTTTCGAGACCGCGCTGGGCGTGACGCCCGACCAGTTCGACGACCGGATCCGCGCGTGGATCGGGGAGTGGCTGAAGAGCGCCCAGCTCCGGCTGCCGGTGCGGGCGACCGAGGCGGAGGCGAAGAAGCTGCAGGCCGCGATCGAAGACAACCCGATGGACGCCGACGCGATGGGAAAGCTCGCGCGCATCCTCGACGAGGTCGGCCAGAAGGCGGACGCCGAGATGCTGGCCAAGAAGGCGCTCAAGGTCGACGAGTCGAACATCGACGCTCTCATCGTCATGGCGAAGTCTATGGGGACCGCGGAAAAGCGCCGCTTCGACAAGTCCGCCGAGCTTTACCAGAAGGCGATCGACGGCGGCGCGAAGGACTTCCAGACGCGCTGGCAGCACGCGCTGATGCTGTGCAAGGCGGAAAAATGGGACGAAGCGATCAAGGCGCTCGAGGATGCGAAGGCGACCTTCCCGCGCTTCATAGGGTCCGACAGCCCCTATACGAAGCTGATCGAGATCTACGAATCGCGGAAGGACGAGGACAACAAGCTCAAGCAGATGGAGCAGGTGCTGGCGATCGACCACGACACGTTCAAGCTGCGGCTGGACGCGGCGGAGATCTACAAGAAGCGCGGAGATCGGGAGAAACTGGTGAAGACGCTGGAGAGCGCGATCTTCATCGGCGTCTTCGACACGAGGCTGCACGCGTACCTGGGGAGGGCTTACCGGGACGGCGAGAAGTGGGAGCGGTCCGGGCACGAGTTCAAGTGCTGCGTGCTGCTGCTGCAGGAGGCGGAAAAGTCGGAGCCCGGCAAGTGGGGGAAGAAGATCGGCGAATTCCAGTCGGAGCAGGCGCAGTGCAGCGCGAAGCTGGGCAAGCTGGAGGACGCGAGGAAACTCGCAAAGGAGGCGATTCTGGCAGACCCGGAGAACGCCCTTGCGCGTAAGATACTCGAGGAACTGAACAAGTAAATTGTCCCGATGTCCCTCCGCCGCTAGACTATTCCGCCTGACGGCCGGGGGGGAATCGGACAGGAGCTGACGTGGGTCGAGCGATTGACTACTGCACGATTTGCGGGGACATGGTTCCCGAGAAGGACCTCGAAAAGCAGAAGGCGATCGAGGTCGCGGAGAAGGTGTATTGCGCCAAGTGCCGCGCCCATGCTCCGGCCGTGGCTGCCGCGCCGGGAAACGGGCGCAAGCGCACCGGGTCGACAGGGACCTTTCCGGCGATCCGGCCTGTAGGCGCGCCGCATCCCGGCACCGGGCGCCTGCCGAATGTCGGAAGCGGCCCGCAACGTCCTGCCGGACCCGCCACGACGCGCCTGTCCCACTTAGACGTGGACGAAATCTCCGGCGAGGCGAAGAGCAAGACACCCCTGATCGCCGGGGCCGTCGCCGGCATCGTCCTGATCGCGGCCATCGCCCTCTTCGCCATGCAGAGCGCCGCCGACAACAAGGTGAAAGCGGCCGAGCAGAAGCGCAAGGACGACGCCAAGGCGGCGTTCGAGCAGGTCGTCAACTACAGCCGGGAGCAACCGGACGACGCGGAAGGCCTGCTCAAGCTGATCGAAACCGCGGCCCCCAAGTGCAAGAACTCCGAATATTCCGGCAAGCTGGCCGCTTATCGCGACGATGCCATCAAGCTCAAGGAGCGGCTGGAGATCCGCGCGAAACGCAGCGAGCGGCTCGAATCTCTTCGCAAGATGCTGGGCGCCAAGGACCTGACGCAGGTGATAACGAGCATCGACGAATTCACCAAGGAAATGGAAACCGCAGGCGACACCGAACTCGCCTCCCAGTCGAAGTCGCTGGCGAAGACGGCAAGGGAGAAGCGGGTCCTGAACGCGATCGACGAGGCGAAGAACTTCGAGGTCCAGAACCCGGACAAGCACGTGGAAGCGATCCAGAGGTGGACCGAGGTCCAGCTGATGTGCGAAGGGTATGACAGCTACGGAAAGCAGGCCGCGGACAAGGTCAAGGAACTCAAGGAGCGGCGCGAAGGCGCCGCGCGCGTGGCGTGGGAGCAGGTGAAGACGCGCATCGACGGACTGAGGAAGCAGAAGAAGTACCCGGAGTGCCAGAAGGAGATCCAGACGTTTACGGACCAGTGGAAGGGGTCTGTGGCGGTCGAGGACGCGACGAAGCTGGCGTGGGACATTGACGCCGAGTCGAAGAAGGCGCCGGGGCCCGGGCCTGAGATCAAGACGGATCCGGGCAAGGTGCCGCCGAAGGAATGGACGACCCTCTTCGACGACAAGACTCCGGGGCAGTGGCAATTCGGCGGGAAGATGAAGTGGGAAAAGAAGGGCACTGCGATGGTTGGAGCGAACAACCTGACGCCGGAGGAAGCGAAGGCCGACACGGTCAACAAGGGAATCGGGTTCTGGTACACGTCCAAACCCTATTCCGGTTTCGAAGTTGAGGTGGACCTCACGCTGGTGAAGGGGGACGCGATTTTCCTCGTGGGCATCAACGGCCAGGCCGAGCAGCCCGCGGCGGTGGCGATCCGAACCGCAACCGTGGGGACGAACGCGCAGCTGATTGTCGAGCACAACAAGGCGTACAAGGTGACCGTGCAGGTCAAAGGCGATACCATTTCGATGAACGCCACGGGGCTCCAGGGAGGGAACTGGAAATTCTCGCGGGCGGGGGACGGGAAGGACCACGGGACGGGGCAATTCGGCTTCGCGCTGAACCCGCAGTCGGAAATCCAGGTGCGGAGCGTGCGGATCCGGGCCATTCCCTAGCCCGGGACGCGACCGCGACAGGGCGCGGCGCCTCCGAAACGTGCACTTCCGAAGGAACACATCGGCGGGTTCGCGCTCAGGTCGCCCCGCGCAGTGGTACAATCGGAGCCGGATCAGGCAAAAATGGGCTTCGCCACCGTCTACTGCGACAAGTGCGGCTCTCAAGTTCTCGGCGCCGAGATTGAGAAGGGACACGCCGTTGCTCGCGGCGACAAATTCTACTGCGCCGAGTGCGCGCCGTCGCTTCCCCCCGAGGCCCCCGGCACGCACCACGACAAGAAGGGGTCCACAAAAGTCCGGAGGCCCGGAGACTCGCCCCGCAACACGGACATCATCAAGAACCTGCAGGCGATGGGCGGAGGACGCGGGAACACGACGCGCGTCGCGGCGATCGCCCCGCAGGAGACCGGCGGCATGGGCACCGGCGCGAAGGCCGGCCTGACCGTCGGCGGGATCGCCGTGCTCGCGCTCATCGGGTTCATCGTGAGCCAGATGGGCGGAAGCGGCGGCGGCGGCGGAAACACGACAAAACCAGACAACTCCAGGGCCAGGGCATCCTACGAAGCCGCAGACTCGCTTCGAAATTCCGCCAACCCGAAAGCCTGGGTCGAGGCGGCGCAGAAGGCGCGGAGAGATGCGACCGGGACGGAATACGAAGAGAAGGCGACGGCCATGGCGCGGGAGGCGCAGGAAGCGCTGGCGGCCTATGAAAAGTCCGAGGCCATTTACTCCGAAATCAAGCGAACGGCCGCCGACGCGCGGGCCGCGGAAGACCCGATGACTTACGAGCCCGCGTTTCGCGACGTGATCGCGCGCGCCAGGAAAGACGCGCCGAAGCACCTCGCGATGGCCGAGTCGACCTGGAACGAAATCGTGCAAGGCGCGCTTCTCAAGCCGCTCAACAAGATCGACATCTCGCTGGCCGCAACCCCGGCGGGATATCGGCGGGTGAAGGACGATCTCGACGAGGTCGCCAAAAAGGCCACCGCTGCGGGCCCCGCGGGGAAAACGGCCCTGGCGTCGGTCGAAAAGAAGCAGAAGGAAGCGCTGGAGAAATTCCAGGCGAGCGCCGACTCGGCGTACGCGGAATTTGAGAAGCGGGTGACGCAGATGCTTGCGGACTCGATGGTGGAGGAGGCGGACCGCGCGGTCACGATGTTCGCGAACGACTACACGGGGACGCCCGTCGCGGCGAAAGCGAACGCGCTTAAGGAGAAGGTCGCAGCGCGCAAGAAGGAGCTCGACGCCGGGTGGATCGAGGCTGTTGAAAGCGACTGGAGGAAAGAACTCGGGGAAATGAAGGCGACGTGGAGCGGCCGGGAAATCTCCTTCGTCTGCGACGGCCCGGCCGGCGCAGGCGTGGATCACGAAACGGACAAATCCCGGAAAATCACGTTCGCGAAGGCCGACGACAGCTGGAAAGACTACGACGTCGAATTCGAGGTGAACATCGAGGCGTACGGAGGCCTTCTGGTCATGCGGTCTTCCGGCAGAGATCCGCATCCGTTCAATTTCGTGCCCACGGTCGGGAACCAGCCCGGTCTCCCGACAGGGCAGTGGTTCAAGATCAACATGAGGCTGAAGGGGAACGCGATCACGGTCAGCGGCCCGTCGATCCCGTCGAACACCTACACCACGACGTCCACCTCCGGGTCCTTCAGTTTCATCGGCTTCAAGGGCTCGAAATTCAAGATCCGGAACGTGAGGGTGCGAAAGCTGAAATGAAGGCACTCTTCGCCGTCTCGCTGGCCGCCCTCGCGTTCTGCGGGTGCGTCGAGAGGGAGCTGCGCGTCGAGAGCGAGCCTTCCGGCGCGGACGTGTGGATCGACGGGCGGCTGGCCGGGCAGACTCCCCTCGTCGAACCGTTCACGTTCTACGGGACCCGCGGCCTCGAGCTCCGCCACGACGGCTGCACCCCCGCGCGGCAGGCGGTCCCGATCCGTGCGCCCTGGTACCAGATCATCCCGCTCGATTTCTTCTTCGAACACATCTGGCCCGGGACCCTGCGTGACGTTGTCGAAGTCAAGGTGACGCTCGAAGCCGCGAAGGAAGTGGATCCGGAGACGCTGATCGAGCGCGCCAAAAAGTGGCGCGAAGATGCGGAGCGCGTGCCCGCCAAGTGATTCGGCGCCGCGCGGCGTTCTTCCTCAAGAAAACAGGCCGGCAATTCCGATAAGTAACCGGATGTTCACCCCTGCCGCCCACGAGCTGCCCGGCATGCGCGTCCTTGTCATGGGACTCGGTCTGTTCGGCGGCGGCGTCGGCGCGGTCCGGTTCCTGGCGAAGCACGGCGCTCGCGTGACCGTGACGGACCTCAAGTCCGCCGAGCAGCTGGCCGAGTCGGTGCGGGCGCTGGAAGGCCTGCCGGTCGAATTCCACCTTGGCGCCCACCGCGAAGCAGACCTCGACGCCTGCGAGCTCCTGGTAATTTCGCCCGCAGTTCCCCCCGATAACCCCTTCCTCCGCGAGGCCGTGAAGCGCGGAATCCCGGTCGAAACGGAGCTGAACCTCTTCGTGAAGCTCTGCCGGGCGCCGATCCTCGGAATCACGGGTTCGAACGGGAAGACGACGACGACGGCGCTTGTCGAAGCGGCGACCCGGCGGATGGGCGGTCCGACGTGGCTGCCGGCGCCTCCGGGATGCTTTGACCGGCCGAAGCGGGTGTGGGTCGGCGGGAACATCGGACGGTCGCTTCTCGCGGATCTCGGCGATATCCAGCCCAACGACGCCGTCGTCCTCGAGCTCAGCTCCTTCCAGCTCGAAAACCTCGCCGCCATCGGCCGCTTCCCGGCCGCCGGCCTCGTCACAAACCTCCAGCCGAACCACCTCGATCGCCACGGCACGATGGAAGCCTACGGAAACGCCAAGAAGAATGTGCTTCGCGGCCGCGGCTCCGTCGGGATCGTGAACGCGGACTGCCCGGTGGTGGGGAAGTGGCTTTCGACCGCCGCGAACCCGCTGTCGTTCGGGCGGAGAGCTCCAGTCGCGCGCGGCGCCTGCCTCTCGGGAGGCTGGATCTCCATCGCCGACAGCGGCGACGCGCACACGATCCTGCCCACCAGCGCCCTGCGCATCCCCGGCCTCTTCAATGTCGAAAACGCCCTCGCCGCCGCCTGCGCTTCGTGGGTCCTCGGCGCCACCAAGGACGGCATCGCACAGGGCTTCGCCGAATTCCGCGGGTGCGAGCACCGCCTCGAGTCTTTCGGCACGTGGGGCGGGGTGAGCTGGATCAACGACTCGATCGCCACCAACCCCGACTCGACGCTAGCGGCGCTCCGGACTCTGTCCCAGCCGCTGGTTCTGATCCTCGGCGGCCACGACAAAGGCCTGCCCTTCGAGGACCTCGCCCGCGCGATTTCCCCTCGCTGCCGCGCGGTCGTCCTCCTCGGCGCAGCCACCGCCAAGATCGGCGCCGCGCTGGAAACGGCGGGCTGCTCCGTCCCCGTCGATCGCGCCAAAGACCTCCGCGAAGCCGTCGCGATGTCGGCGTCGCATGCTCGAAGCGGCGACGCCGTCCTCCTCAGCCCCGCCTGCGCCTCCTTCGACCAGTTCCGCAATTTCGAAGACCGCGGCAAGCAATTCAAGGCCTTCGCGAAGGAAGCGACCGCCGGCCGCGCGGAGGTGGAGGAGATGATCGCGGGGGCGCCGCGGACGGCGACGGCGTAGAGGGCCGGCCCGCGAGATTCGGGCGATGGGGCGCGACGAGGCAGGGATGCCAGGAGCCGGCACGCAACGACGCACGGGATCTGAGGAAAACTCCCGATGCGATACGCCTTTCTGCCTCGTGGCGCTACTTCCGGAAGTGACTTTCGAACTGCTTCGCATTCATCTCTTCGACTCGGCCGCTGGAGAAGAGGACCTGGCGCGTGCCCCTGGGATGCTCTTCCAGATCCCAGGCCATCGGGATCTCATCCGGCCCGTCGGGCGCCATGTCCGGTGGTGGTGGGCGGTAGAAGTACGAGACTCGATCCTCGACGATCTTCCAGGGGCGCCCCCGGGCGTCGTCGGAAGGCGAATCTTCCGTGAACGGGCAGATCACCGCCGACGGGGCCAGCGATTCGGCCTCGTAAACAGTCTTCAGGTCGGCCGGCCACGCGCCGTGTTTCCGGCGGTACTCCCGGCACCCCTCCCCGAGCTTCGAGAGATGAAAGGTGCAGAGCGCCCCCGAGATCATCGCCGACGGTCCCGTTCTCCTCGCGAGCCGCATCCGGAGGGCAACGAGTCCGACCGGCAGGGCCGCGAAGACAAAGAAAGCCACCGGGATCACGATCTTCATTTGCCAGGGAAGCACGGTCCTCCCCCGGGGAGCGCCGGCCGGCGGAGGCGGAAAAGCCGCCACGGGAATCGCGGCGCACCCGGGGCACGCGGAGGGTCCGGCGGGAATCTCGCTGCCGCACTTCGGACAAATCATGGACTGACTCCCTCGACGACGCGTCGCGGCCAGTGTACCGGACTTACGCACGTAGGGCCGGGATGAGGGGTCGACCCCAGCTCTCGAACTTCAAGGAACGGGTTTGAAAAGCGTCCCCACGGCGCCGGGGGTCGGAATCGCGGGTCGACGGATTGATTCCAAAACGCGTCCATGATGCGATGCGCGATTCCCCCAATTGCCCCAGGAGAACCTCGCATGCCGCTCATATCGACCTTCTACGGAATTCTCATCAGGATGTTCTACAACGACCATGCCCCACCGCATTTCCACGCCGTCTACGGCGAATTCGAGATTCGGGTGGAGATTCAGCCTCCTCGCATCATGACGGGTGAAGCGCCACTGCGCGTGCAGGCGATGGTGCTTGAGTGGGCGACGCTGCATCAGGTCGAGCTTCTCGCTGACTGGGAACTTGCGAGACAGGCGCGGCCTCTTGATAAAATACCCCCGTTGCCCTAGGAGGCTCGAACTCGTGCAGGAGATGCGGAAGATCACGCGGCTTCAGATCGGCGAAGGCCTTTCAATAAGGCTGACCTTCGACGACGGAAGTACGCGCGCCTTTGATCTGGCACCTCTGCTCAAGAAAGGCGGCGTCTATTCGCCGCTCGCGAGGACTGACTACTTCAAGTCTGCCCGCGTGGCCCCGGACGGCAGGTACGTCGAATGGCCCGACGGCCTCGACCTCTGCGCCGACGCACTCTGGATTGAGGGAGTGCCGACGCACGAATCGGCGTAGCCGGGCGAATCGCGTACCATCTCGGCATGCGCTTCCTCGTCATCGGCGGCACAGCGTTCATGGGCCCGCATGTCGTGAAGCGGCTCGTCGGGCTGGGGCATGAAGTGGCGGTGTTTCATCGCGGAAAGACGCGCGCGGTGCCGCCTGCGGGGGTGATTGAATTCCTCGGCGACCGGCACCTGATCGACCAGCACGCGGGGGCCCTGCTTGCCTGGAAGCCCGAAGTCATCGTCGACATGGTGCTGATCACCGAGGCCGACGCGAAGGACCTGATGCGCGTATTCGAGGGGACGGCGAAGCGCGTCGTGGCGGTGTCGAGCATCGACGCGACGAAGGCGTATGGAGTGCTGCACGGGACCGAGTCCGGCGCGCCGATCGGCGTGCCGTTCGATGAGGACACGCCGGTCCGAGAGCACCTCTACCCGTACCGCGGCAAGGTCCCGGGGCTCGACGACTACGACAAGATCCTGGTCGAGCGCGAGGCGCTGGCGCACCCGGGGATGCCGGCGACGGTCCTGCGCCTCCCGATGGTCTACGGCCCCGGCGACCGCCAGCGCCGCCTGCGGCACCTCGTCCGCCGCATGGACGCCGGCCGTCCCGCAATCCTGCTCGAAGCCGCCCTCGCGGCCTGGCGAGGCTCCCGCGGATACGTCGAAAACGTCGCCGACGCCATCGTCGCGGCGGCGCTGGACCCGCGCGCGGCCGGAAGGGTTTACAATGTTGCCGAAGAGCCGGCGCTGGAGGAACGGGCGTGGGCGGCGGCGGTGGGGGCGGCGGCAGGGTGGAAGGGGAAGTTCGTCGAGGCGCCGGGGGACAAATTGCCGAAGGCGCTTCAGGCCGACTTCAACACCGCGCAACACCTGCACGCGTCGTCGGCGCGTATCCGGAAGGAGCTTGGCTACAAGGAAGCGGTGGCGTTCGACGAAGGTGTTCGGCGCACGGTCGCGTCGGAACGCGCCAATCCGCTTCCGCCGAAGCCTGAAGAAACGGACGGGGACGCCGCGGAGGAAAAGGTCCTTCGCGAAATGGGGAAATGGTGATGGCTGAACGCAAGATCCTGTACACCGAGGTCGACGAGCGCTCGAGCCACATCTCGGGGACTTCATTCCACCATGCGGGGCACATTCACGGCCCGATCGCGTACGTCCTCGGGTTCGACTACCTGCGCAACCCGACAAACACGGTGAAAGTCGAGCTGGTGAAGCCGAAAAACCGTCCAGCCGGGGAAGACCCGGCGGTGTGGGCGAAGATGGTGGAGGAAGTAAAAGCGGCGGTGAAATTTCACATCGACCACAAGGGGAGCAAAAAGGTGCAGGGCGGAAACGTCTCGAACCGGGAACACATGGAATGAACGCGAGCCAGAACCGGGCAATGGCGAGCGGTCGGACCTCCGGCGCTGCGCGCCTCCGCCCCGACCGCTCACCTTTGCCCGATTCTCACTCGCGTTCACGGGCAGGGCAGAAGTCCGGAGTTTTCTTGAGATGAAGGCGAACCTCTTCGCGCTCTTCGTGGTCCTCGCGGCATCGGCTGCGGCCGCGCGGGATTTCGCCGACGGGTTTGAGCGCGACGGAGACAAGAACGACTTGCCGGACGGCTGGACCGCAGTTTCGCCCGCCGGGACGCTCGCGCTTGGCGCAGGAAAGGACGGCCGCGGGCTCGTGCTCACGGCCCCCGCTTCCGCCTCGATGGCGGCCGAAACTCGCCTTGCCGGCCGCCTCGACCTCGCCAACGACTACGTCCTCTCCGGCTGGGTCAAAGTCGAGGGCGCCGACGGCGCTTCAGGATTCCTCACCGTCCAATTCGTCGACGAGCGCGGCGACCCGCTAGGCCCGCCGCAGAGCACGCCGCAGGCAACGCAGCGAGACGACTGGACGCTGATCGCGCTTCCCGTTTCCCTCCTCGACAGCCGCACGCGCTCCGTCGCGGTCCGCGTGAATCTCACCAACCGCTCCGGCGAGCCCGCAACGGCGCGCTTCGACGACGTGGCGTGGGTGGCGAAGGCGTTTGTGGACGGATTTGAAGCGGACCTCGACAAGGACAGCTTTCCGGACCGGTGGCGGTCGATCCTGGCGGACGAATTTCCGGCATTCAATGCTACGCAAACGAAGCTCGGAGCCGACGAGTTCCACGGCGGCGGGCGCGCGGCGGGGCTTGCGACGAAAGGGCGATCGGCGGGGCTCGAGACGCGGTGGGCGGTTGCGGTCGACCCGGACCGGGCGTACGAGTTGACGGCGTGGGTGAAGACCGAAGGGCTGCGCGAGTCCGCGGCCTGGGCGGAGATCGAATGGCTCGACGACGCGGAGGCGCGGATCGGCGTGGCCCGCACGCAGGGAGTGCGCGACACGGGCGGCGCCTGGAAGCCGCTTCGCATCCAGGCCTCGGAAATTCCTGTGAAGGCGAGGAAGGCGCGGCTGCGGCTGGTGCTGGGCGGGGACGACGTCGCGGGGCGCGCGTGGTTTGACGACGTCGAGTGGCTCGGGCGGGTGCGGGTGAGGCTGGACACGGAGGGGCGGCCGGGGAGCATTTACCGGGAAGGGGAGTCGCGCGACGCCGGGGGAGTGGCGGGGAACGTCGTGGCGCTGGGCCTGGAGCCCGGGACGTATGAGGTTCACGCGGTGATCCGGGACGCGGACGGCAAGACGGCGTGGGAAGGCCGCGTCGGCGGCGTCGAGCTGCCGGTTCGCGAGAACCTCGCCCTCCCGTTCAAGTTCCCGGCGACTTCGCCCGGTCATTACGAAGTCCGAATCGACATCCGAGCTTCAGACAAGCCCCTGGTCCAGGCGCGCGCCGCGTTCGCGATCGCGCACGATCCGCTGTTCCCGAAGGGAAAAGCTGGCGAGTACGGCGCTTCATTTGATCCCTACGAACATCCGGGGCGTCGCGCCGGCGCGATACTTTCGCAGGCGGGAATCGGCCGCCTGCGCGTGGTCCTCTGGGGCGGCGCCGCGCGCGACCGGGCCGACCTGGCGCCCGACGGGGCGGCGATGCACGAGATTCTGCTCGACCTGAGGCGCAACGGGCTCGACCTCGTGGGGGTTCTCGCGGCCCCGGGCGGGGCGG
>WSZJ01000035.1 GCA_009773755.1 Planctomycetota bacterium
CCAGCCTCCGCAGCCTCCGCAGCCTCCGCCAGCCTCCGCCGGATCCTACTCCCCGTCCAGATCGACGTACTTGCCCAGGTAGGCCAGCTCTTCGCGATACGTCTCCGCATCGGCGCACGACTCCCGCACGAGCGCCCGCAGCCTTCGGCGCACCCACATCCTCGCGCGGTGGACGTGGTTGTTCACCTGCGCGGCGGACTTGTGAAGCGTCTGTGCCATCTGCGCCTGCGACTGGTTTTCGAGGGAGAGCCGAAGGGCTTCGTGGTAGGACGGACGGCGTTTCGCCAGTTCTTCGAGCGCCGAGGCGACGAGCCGCTTCACCCATTCTCGGTCGAAGCTTTCTTCTTCCTCGGGCGCCGGGACGTCCTGACCTTCGAGCGAGACGGGCTTCTTGCCGCCGCCGCGTTTTTCCGCGCGGTCGTCGCGGAGCTTGTGGCGCATGACGTTGGTGGTGATGGCGAGAACGAGGCTGCGGAATTTGCCGCGGCGGGGGTGGGCGCCTTCGAGGAGGCTGCTGCGGACCATCTGGAGGAAGACGTCCTGGGCGATGTCCTCGGCGTCGGCTTCGGAGCGGCCCGCGCTGCGAAGGAAAGAGTGGATGGCGGGGCGGTAGCGGTTGACGACGGCGGTCCAGGCGGCGGCTTCGCCGTTGCGGGCGCGGTCGAGGTCTTGCCAGATGGTGCTGGGGAAGGTGGGCATGATGAGAAGTGACCCATGATAACGGGGTGGGCTCGTTGGGTTACACGGAGGTCACGGAGCGCACGGAGGGCACAGAGAAAAGAACATATGTAAGCCAGATGTTCGGTCTCTCATTCCTCGTTCCTCTGTGCACTCCGTGCTCTCCGTGACCTCCGTGTACCCCGAGGAATCTTTTCCTCTCCCACCTGAAAGCTCCTCCAGAATCCGGGCATCTCTATGCGGGGCAGAAAAGTTACCTTTGGAGCAGGAATCGTCCCATGCGACGCAAAGGCTTCACCCTCATCGAACTGCTCGTCGTCATCGCCATCATCGGCATCCTGGCGGCGCTGCTCCTCCCTGCCCTCGCCGCAGCGCGCAAGTCGAGCCGGAAGACCGACTGCAAGAATTCGCTTAAGCAGATCGGCATTTACTTCGCACTGTATGAAGGAAAGTTCAAGGCCTATCCGACGCCCGGCGCCATGACCTGGTTCGGGCTGCTCTGGCGCCCTGACCTCGCGACCGA
This sequence comes from Planctomycetota bacterium, assembly GCA_009773755.1. GTDB lineage: Bacteria > Planctomycetota > MHYJ01 > WSZJ01 > WSZJ01 > WSZJ01. Next base: position 1,202 of record WSZJ01000035.1, read on the forward strand.
CGGAAACCTCTTCCGCTGCGCCGTTGTCGGCAAGCGCGGCCCGGGGACGCATTACGCGGCGATCGTGGACGCCGGCGCTTACACGCCCGCCGGCGGGGTGACGTACACCTGGACGACGTCGGGCATCAACGACGGGGCGCCCCCCGACCTGCCGATCGCTTGCGACGACGACAACCCTGCGACAGGCAGTCCGAATCACGGCATTGACGAGGATCTCAACGTTCTCTTCTTCCAGGGTCGCGTCGACGTCTTCTCGTACGACAATCCGACCGGCATCCTCGCCGATGACCTTCTGGACGGCGACCCGAGCGCCTGGATGGCCCCCGCGGGCACGGACTAGCCGGAACGAAGTGACAACCTGCCTCAGATGGGAAACCTCCCTCACGCCACAACGCGAGGCCAACCTTCAGCCTCCAGGCCCTGAGCGAGCGAAGCGAGTCGAAGGGCTCAGGGAATCTCAAGCCGCCGGCCAGTACGAAGCCGCCAACGCAATTCCCCCCGCAATCGCCCCCGCAACCAGGTCATCCACCAGAATCCCCACCGCTCCCGGCGCCGCCTGAAGCTTTTTCAGCCCGAACGGCTTCAGCCCGTCGAACAGCCGGAACAACCCGAAAGCCACGAACAGCAGCGCCAGATTCCGCCCCGGCGGCGCGATTGCAAACGCCAGCCACATCCCCGCAAACTCGTCGGCGACCACTTCCAGCGGGTCCTTCCTCCCCAGCGCCCGCTCCGCTTCCCCGCCCGTCGCCAGGCAGATGACCGAAGCGGCGACCGCGAGCGACGCGAATTCGAGGCGGTCGGGGAAGGAAGAGTCCGCGACGACGACCGCGAAGAAGCACGCCGCGAGCGAAGCGAGGGAGCCGCCGAAGGGAAAGCGGCCGAGGCCGAAGCCGGTGGCGAGGAAGAGGCGCAAGGCGGGGATGGTAGTGGGAAGGGAAGGACAACTCCAATCTCCAACTCCAACCCCAACTCCAAAAAGGCTACGCGCGCCTGGGTGCCGGCTCGCTTCTCCGTTGACGTCGCACTTCCTCCCTCCGAACATTCAATCCCCCACCTTCCCCGGAGCCCTCCATGTCCGACGAATCGAAGAAGATCGACGCCTACATTGCCAAGGCCGCCCCGTTCGCGCAGCCGATTCTGAAGCGGATTCGCGCGGCGGTGCGCAAGGCCTGCCCGGACATCGAGGAGAAGGTCAAGTGGGGTTGTCCCAGTTTCGAAAAGAACGGGATGGTCTGCGGGGTCGCGGCGTTCAAGGCGCACGCGACGTTCGGGTTCTGGCGCGGCGCGCAGCTCGACGACCCAAAGGGCATCCTGAAGGCGAAGGGGACGGCGTCGTTCATGGCGGAGAAGTTCACGGACGTGTCGCAGCTTCCGCCGGACGGGGTGCTGGTCGACTACGTGAAGCGGGCGGTGGCGCTGAACGAGTCGGGCCTGAAGTCGCCGATGTCGCGGGCGGGAAAGAAACCCAAACCGGAGGCAAAAGTGCCGCCCGATCTGGCCGCGGCGCTGAAAAAGAACGCGAAGGCGCGTGCGGCGTTCGAGAGCTTCCCGCCGAGCCACCGGCGCGAGTACATCGAGTGGATCACGGAGGCGAAGCAGGAGGAGACGAGGAACCGGCGGCTTGCGACGACGCTGGAGTGGCTGGCGAAGGGGAAGTCGCGGAACTGGAAGTACGCGAAGTGCTAAGGGGAATCGTGATCCGCAGGGCGGACTAGCCCCGTCACTTCTCCAGCCGCTTCCGGTGCCTCTCGACCAGCGCCTTGAATTCCGCGTCGTTGCGGTACTTGTCGAAATCGACCTCGGTCTTGATGTAGTTCAGAATGTGCGGGGTTTCGTGAAGTGAGAGCGCCTTGTCGAGGTGCTCGAGGAACTCCTTTTTCTTCGAAACCGAGGCGTAGAACCACGCCATGTTCGTCTCGAAGAATTCCTCGTCGATCGGCGGCTTCTCCACCGTCTTGAACATCTTCCAGCCCTCGTCGTCGCGCCCGGCCCGGATCAGGTACCCCGCGAGGATCAGCCGCGTGTTCCAGCTTTCCGGATTGCGCTCGAGCGACATGTAGAGGCAGCGCACCGCGTCATCGAGCTTGTTCGCGTTCTTGTAAAGAATGGCGAGGCCTGAGAAATCGTCGGCATCGGGCTGGAATTCCGAACAGAGCGACAGCTCCTGCGAGACGAGAGCCTCGTCGAAACGCCGCAGCGTGCGGTACGAGTTCGCCATCGCGGAAAGGACGATCGACGTCAGGTGCTTCGGCGCCTCGCGGAAGGCCGTGCGCAGCCGCTCGAGCGCCTTCTCGTGCTCCCCGCGGGACTGCAGGTCGTGCGCCACGGAAATGAGGATCCGCGCGCGGACCTCGGGACTTGAACTTCTTTCAAAGAGGTCCTCGAGCCCCTTCAGCGCCTCTTCCCTCTTGCCGCTCTTCTGGAGAATCCCGAGCCGCCCCAGCTCGAGCGACTCGTTCTCCGGCCAGAGACGGATCGACGCTTCCGATTCCTTCAGGGCCTCTTTCGATCGCCCGGCCTGGTCGAGGTGCCGCCCGGCGTAATCGTGGAGATGCCCGGCGAACTGCCGTGGTGTCAGGGTGCGTCCGTGGAAGACGGCGTTCGCGTCGTCCTGGACCCATGGGCCCATGCGGTCGTAGTAGGAATCAGGAAGTTCGACGCCGTTGTTGGTCGTCTCGATGTTAATGCGGGTTTTTCCGTCGTCGAAGCGGGCGAAGGCGTGCCCGGGGACTGTGACGGCGTGGACCGGCAGGCCGAGCCTCTGGCCGACGACCGCGAAGAGCGTCGTGGTAGAGAGGCAATTCCCCTGGCCACGGAGGAGCGACGCCACGAGCGTCGAATCGCGCCAGTACTTGTTGGAGATGTAGGAGACCTTGCGGTTCTTGAGGAGGACGTCATTCAGTCCGGCCACGATGTCGCGCGGCGCCGTGACGTCCTTGAGCCGGGCCTTCGTCTTATCGACGATGGCGTCGAGCGCCGCCTTCGCCTTCGCAACGTCGAGCTCCGGTTCCTGGATGACGCCGAGGCGAAAACACGTGTCCGCGAGGTCGACTTCCTCGGCGCGGGCGTGAGAAGCGCCCAGGATGAGGGCGCCGAGAAGTACGAAACCGGCTGTTGAACGGAAACGCATGAGCGTAGGCCTCCATGGGCGGAACCGGATCTTACGGAGGGCGGCGGGATTGCGCGTCGTCTTTCCGGACTGTTCCCATGCCGGAGAGCCGAATCTCCTCATGCTCGTCACAGACGCTCTACCTGTCGATCCGGTAAATCCGGATCCCTCCCGGCCTCAACAGCGCCAGCCGCTTCCCGTCCGGCGAAAGCTCCCACGCGTTGAAAGGGCCGAGGTTCCAGGTGCGCGCGATGCGGAAGTCCGGCGTGAACCAGAGCGTGACCTCGGCGCCGTTGATCCCCAGCCCCGCCCTGGCGTCGAGGAAGCGGAACCAGACCACCGGCAGGTCGGAGATCGCCTCGCGACGCAGATCGCCGTTCGGGACGCGCCAGGTCTTGTCGTCCACGGTCCAGACGATCCAGCGATCGCCCGGATCCAGCGCGACGCTTCCGGCATAACCGTCCTCGACATCCTCGAAGAGCCGCTTCCCCGCGCTGTCAAACAGCAGCGTTCCGACCTTGCGGCGTCCGTTGTCGTCGAACGCGACGGAGGTGCCGACGTGTTTTGAGTCGGGGGACCACGATGCGCCGAGGAGGTAGCGGTTGGCGCGCGACAACGCCGAGCCGCCGCCTCCTCCTCCGGCGTGGACGGGGCGCAGCCAGACGCCGTCGCGTCCTTCGGTGGCGATACGGAACGCGCCGTCGGGAGAGGTCCATTCGGGGTGAAGGCCGGCTTCGTCCTTTTCGGTGCTGTAGCCGCGCACGGGCTCGGCTTTGGAAGCGCTCCAGACCTTGGCGCCCTCGTTGGACGTGATGAGGATTTCGTCGGGGCCCGCGCCCTGGAAGCCGTTGGTCCCCGGCGGGCCGGAATTCAGCGGGGTGAAATCGCGGACGAATTTCGCCTTGCCTGACGCGACGTCGGCAAACACGAGATCGACGCCCCAAGCGGCGATCGATTTACAGTCGCGCGTCCACTGGAGGTCGCGGAAGCGGCCCCAGTGCACGGCCGCGGCGGGCTGGTCTGGCGCGCGCCAGGCGGCGACGGTGCCGTCGATGTCGAGCGCGATAAGGCGCCCGAGTTTCGGGTGAATGATGGCAACGAGGGACTCTCCGCGCTTGTTGTTCGGCGCGTTGTGCGGGATCGGGACGCCATCGGAGTCCCAGACGAGCAGGCCGAAGTCCATCCCGGCAACGACGCGTTTGCCGTTGTGGTCCGTCGCGAGCGACCGGATCGGCGTCAGGATGGATTGCTCGATCTTGCCCCAGCGGATTTTTCCGTCGGCGAGCCCGACCACCGGCAAGCCGTCGGGCATGAGGGCCAGCGCGCGGATTTTGCCGCCGGCGGAAGCGCGCGCCGTCTCTTTCCCCGTCTCGAAAGAGATCGTGACAAGCGAGCCGTCCTCGCACCCCGCGACCAGCGTCGCGTCCACGGCGGCCGCGAGGCAGCGGACCCTTTCCTTCGCGAGGTTTACGCGCCCCTTCGCGGTCCCCGTCCCAGGGTCCGCGACGACGACTTCCCCCGCCGCCGACACATAAGCGACCGACTCGCCGTCCGCGCTCCATGCGACCGCCGGCGAAGGATCCTTCGAAATCTCCCGCTCCCGCACCCCCGACCGCGCGTCCCAGGTCCCAACCGCGCCCGCCGCCACCAGCAACCACTTCCCCTCCGGGTCGAACGCCAGCGCCGTCACCACGCGATCGCCGGTGTCGATGAAGCCCGTATAGCGAAGCGGATTTGCCTCCCAGATCCCGACCCCGCCGCACGGCGCGCTCGTCGCGAACTTCCCGTCCGCAGGGCTCCCCGCCAGCGCCCTCGAGAACCCGCCCGGGAGCTCGATCACCTTCTCCAGCGCCATCTCCGAATCCAGCAGCCGCCGCTCCTCAATCCGGTTCAGCACCCAGGCGATCCGAGCCTTCAACGTCGCATCGTCGGTCCTGTGGGCGCGAAGCGGCGCTTCGCTCGTCTTCCGCAACTCGTACAGCCGGGCCGCTGCCCGCTCGCGCACGCTGGCGTCGTCAGCGGAGAGCTCCGCGATCAGCTTCGGGACATCGCCGCCGGCCGTGTCCTGGGCGGCGGCGCACATCGGGAGAAGCACGAGCGAGGCCAGGAGGAAGCGCTTCATACGGAAAGTGTAGCGAAGCAAGGGCGCGCGCCCGCGACGAATTCCGCCGGGTCGGCGGCGATCGGGGGAAGGGCTGGATTGACGAACGCAAGGAAGGGTACCCTTTCCCTCGTGCGATACCTTCGGAGGATTCCCATGCGATGCGCCCTCGCCGCTGCTGCGCTTTTCGGTTTCGCCCTTCCTTGCACCGCCGACCCCGACAAAGCGGTGCAGCTCTGCAATGAGGCCGCGGCCGCGTTCGCCGCCAACGATTTTGAGACCGCGGAGCGCAAGTTCAGCGAAGCGATCAAGGAAGATTCGCGCGAACCCGACGTCGCCGTCTTATACGGGAATCGCGGCATGGCGCGCGGAAAACTCGGCCGGAACGTACCCGCGCTTGAAGACCTGGGGAGGGCGCTCGACGTACTCCGTCGCCTGCGGATTTCTGACCCGGAGGCCAGCAGGGACTGGATGATGTTCAGGTGCATGATCCTCACGCAGCTCAGCCGGTGGCAGGAGGCGCTGGACGGGATCGAGGAAGTGCTGAAACTCTGTCCCGGGGACACGGAAGCGCTGCGAGTGCGCGCCTGGGCGCACGCGAACCTCGGTCGCGTCGACGAGAGCTTGAAGGATTTGAAGGCGCAAATGGTCAGCGATCCCTATGTGGCGGGGTTCCTTGTCGACGTCCAGTTCTTGCAAGGCGACTTCGAAGGCGTCCTCGCGACTTGCGAGGAGGGAGTGCGTCGCGACGCCTATGTCGACCAGATGATGCGCTATCGCGTCATGGCCGAGTGTGAACTCGGCAGGCTGGATGACGCGCTCAAGCACGTGCGAGTATTGCAGGACAGGGCCTACACCCCGGAAATACCCTTTGCCCAATACTACCTCCTGTCGACTCCGGGTTATTTCAAGTACAACTTCGCCGAGTCGACCCGGCTTCTCAATGAGCTCGAGGCCAGGACAGACCTCATCTTGGCGCTTCAGTTCCACGGCCGCCTCCTCTTCCTCGCCGAACATTTCGTTGAGTGCCGCGACCTCCTGTCCACGCACGCGCCCCGCTCTGACTTCCTCTGCCTCTTCTGGCTCGGCGCCGCGCAATGGAAGCTCGAGCAATTCGTCGAAGCGCGAGCAACGCTGACGGACGCGCGACGCTTGAACCCGTACATAACGGCTTGGGCGAAGCGCTTCCCCGGGCTGGACGCGTTTCTGGCGCCTATCGACGAGACGATCACGGCGGAGAAGGGCGGGGACACGGGGCGGAGACTCCGGTACGAGCTCGCGACGCACCTGCTGTCTGTAGCGGAGATCGAGACACTCGTTCGCCGGTACGAGTTCGCGCGGGCCGCGGGGGAATACGGAAAACTGCTCCCGAGCCTGGTGTCGCCCGTCCGGAAAAAGGAGGTCGAAACGCGCCTCGCCGAAGTCAAGGGGATGGCCGCCGCGCTCGACAAACTTGTCCTCGCCATCAACGCGAAGAAGGTCAAGCTCAACGTCAAGGTCGCAGGGCAGGACCTCGCGCTCGTCAAGTCCGACAACAGGGCATTCGAGTTCACGTTTTCCAAGGGCTCCGGCAAATTCCCCTGGGCATACCTCGACCCGCTGGACTTTTTCCGCTTCGCAAACCCGCAGGCCACGACCCCCGAGGAACATTTCGCGCTCGGGGTCCTTCTGTGGGACGTCGGGGAAGCCAAGGCCGCCCAGCAGAACATCGAAAACGCTTCCAAGGGCGCCGCCAACCTGAAAGGCACAATCGACAACCTCGTCGCCCGCAAGCGCGGCGTCGCGGCGCCGAAGGGCGGGTTCGTGCTGTACAAGGGGACCTATGTGACTCCTGAGGAGAAAACAAACCTCGAGAAGGGGCTTGTGCGGTACCAGGGAAAGTGGGCGACCCCCGCGGACAAGGAAAAGCTGGCGAAAGGTCTGATCCAGGTCGGCGGCAAGTGGGTGGACGGCGAGGAGGCGAAACTGCTCGCGGCCGGGTACCGGAAGTACAAGGACCAGTGGATGGGCGCGGAAGAGTACGAGGCCCTGCGCTCGAAGTGGGACACCGCGAACGAAGTGGAGACGGAACACTTCAAGATCCGCACCAACGCCGGGGAAGGATTCTCGAAGGACCTCGCGGCGCTCGCCGAGGTCGCGTACGGCGAGCTCAAGACGTTTTACGACGGTCGCGAGCCGAAGCTTGGCAAGGAGAAGATGACGCTCTTCGCGTTCCGCGCGTACGAGGACTACCGCAGGTACTGCGTCGAGAAGAAGGCCGAGGAGCACCTGAACGCCGCCGGTTTCGCTTCGTCCGACTCCAACGTCGTCGTCGGCTGGAACAAGACCGGAAGTCTCTGGCAGCTTCTCCAGACCATGACGCACGAGGCCGCGCACCTCTTCTATTTCCGCATCTGTTCGCCGTCGAGCATCCCGTCGTGGCACGCCGAGGGCATGGCGACCTACTTCGAGGGATTCAAGGGCGCGGGCGCTTCGTGGAAATTCAACTACATCAGCGAATCGCGACTCGCGTTCGCGCGCGAGGCGATGCTCGACAAAAAGCAGATCTCGCTCGCGGAGTTGATGGCCGCCGACGCGCTCAAACTCATCAACAGCGACGCCTCGAAGGCAAACCTCTTCTACAGCGAGTGCTGGGCGCTTAACTACTTCCTGTCGCAGACCGACAACGCGGCGTACCGCGACGGCTACAAGGCGTTCCGGAAGGCGGTGGAGACGGGAAAGCCTGAAGCTCTGTCGAAGTTCATCCCGGACCAGGAAAAGCTGGAGAAGGACTGGACGGTGTTCATCACCTCACAGTAGGACGGAATCCGGACCGCGCCAATTGCCGGGACTGAGCGAACAGGGATCGTAGCCGGCGCCGGAGCCAGCCTACTTCTGTTCGGTCCAGTACCCCCACCAGTGCCACCCCATCGTGCTCGTGTCGTGGAACTGGGCCATCCGCCAGCCTTCCCCGAGCTCGTCGGCGACGATTCTGTTCGCCGCTTCCAGCGACTTTAATTCGGTTCCGGCAACCGGACGCGTCAGGCGGATTTCGCCGCCGCACCAGCCGCTGTACGCGTTTGAGACGTCGAGTCCCCGGGGCGCGGGGAGCTTGGTCTTCCGGATGGCGAGAATCGGGAGTTCTTCCTCGACGGACGTGTCGCCCTTGTAGGCGTTCGTCGCCGCGGTGGCGCCGACGAGGCAGGCGTCCCCCTGGACTTTCAGAAGTGACCACGTCATGCCCATCCTGCCGGCGCTGTCCCACGGGTTGGCGCGCTGGTCGTGGATGTGCACCCAGAATCTCCGGTCCGGCCTTGGTTCGCCGACGGCTTCGGCATTCACGAATTCAGCCACCAGCTCGGCGAGGCTGGCGCTGAAGCGGCCCGGAGGCCTGAAATCGATCGATTCGATCTCGTCGACGGGAAGATCCCACTTCCGCCCCAGGGAGCTGAACGAAACTGCCTTCGCGTCCAGCGTGGCGTTCAGCGGGGCTGCGCCTCGGCGCGAGACTCTGAAGAACTCGCGCGCATCTTTCGCGCGGGCGATCAGGAGGAGACTCTCAATCGATACCTTTTCCCGCTTGTCGTCGATCAGCGGAATCGCCGCGGGCTCCACTTCTCCGACGAGCTTCCAGCCCGAACGCAGGAGGACAACGGCTGCCAGCGCCCCGTTCGCGGGCGGGAGAGCCGGGCGGTCGGTCGGCGGCGGCGGCCAGAATTCATCTTTCAACTTTCCGGCAGGGACGCGAACGCCGGGAATGTCCGCCCGGCGCGCCGAGCGGATGTCGCCCAGCGCGATCGCGACGGCCCCCAGCGTCGTCATTAATTCGAGCGATTCCAGTCTCAGCATGCCCCGCACCCCCCGACCGTCCACGACCACCAGGTCCCGCGCGTCGGCGAGCAGTCCGCGCGACTCGATTGTTTCCAGGACCTCCCTCGCCCGCGCCCTGACCTCCGCATCCGCATCCGTACGAAGCAGCGAAAGGAACGGCGCCGCCACCCCGGGCAAATTCAGGGCGTCCTTCGTCGCAGCCTCGCGCACTTCGAAGTCGTCGTTTCGCCACCGCTCGCCCAGGTCTTTGACCGCCGTCGCAAGCTCGAGCGCTTCCCGCTCCCGGATGCTCGAGACCGCGAAGCGCTCCATCGTGCCGGCCGGGATCCTGGTCTCCCCTTCAGGGCGGACAAGAATCAGTTCGAAGTCCGCCTTAAGCGTGCCGGAGACGACTGACCCGTCGGCGGTTTCGACCACGTATTCGCGTGGAGCGGGCTCTTCCGCGCGCGCGGTCCGGTGGGACGAGGCGGCGAAGGCGAGTACGGCGATCAGCGAAGTGATGAGTTTCCGCATACGGGGTCTCATGATACGCCTGTCAGGCGCACGCTGGTTCAACGGACTGACGCCTCTCGGGTTCGACCGCGTCACGAAACGCGCCGTTACCGTCGCCGTTTCGGATGACGTCCGCGGAGTTTTCCGGCGAAGCGGCTCTGGCCGTGTGCGGGGGCGGAGCCGTGGGGGTGAGAGCCCCCGTGACTTCGCGGGGCGCCCTGCTGGTGCGGGGCGGCGTGAGATCCCGGGTGCCCCTGCGTCGTCCCGTGTTCATGCGAAGTCCCGTGCCCGTGCGAACCCTGATGTCCATGAGCGGCGGCATGTCCTTGCGAAGCGGGATGCGCCGGTCGTTCCCGGTGTTCGTGCCCTCTCGCAGATCCCGAGCGAGCGAAGCGAGTCGAAGGAGCCCGCCCGCCCGCATGCCCGCTCGCATGCCCTCCTGCCCTCGCAGTTTCCTGCCGCGCCTCGTGCCCGGCCTTGACGGGCAGCTTCATGCGAATCAACCGCTCAATGTCCGACAACTCCCCGCGCTCCTCCGGTGAGCAGAACGAAATCGCTTCTCCGCTCGCGCCTGCCCTCGCGGTCCTTCCGATCCGGTGCACGTAGCTGTCGGGGTCGTTGGGCAGGTCGTAATTGAAAACGTGCGTGATCCCTTCGACGTCGATTCCGCGCGCCGCGATGTCGGTCGCGACGAGCACGCGGATCCGCCCGCGGCCGAAGTCCGCCAGCGCTCGCTCCCGGGCGGTCTGGGCCTTGTTCCCGTGGATCGCGTCGGCGCGGACCTGGACGTTGTTGAGCTGCCTGGCGAGCTTGTTCGCGCCATGCTTGGTGCGGGTGAAGATGAGGGCGCGCTGGATCGCCGCGTCGCGCAGGAGCTGCTGCAGGACCGTGAACTTGTTCCCCTTGTCCACGAAACACACCGACTGCGCGACTTTCTCCACGGTCGTCGCCGCGGGCGCGACCTCGACCCGCACCGGGCTCGACAGGATGTCGTGCGCGAGCGACTGGATCTCCCGCGGCAGCGTCGCGCTGTAGAACAGCGTCTGCCGCTTCCGCGGAACCGCCGAAATGATCCGCCGCACGTCGTGGATGAACCCCATGTCGAGCATGCGGTCGGCTTCGTCCAGCACAAGGACCTCGACGCGGTTCAGCTTCGCATACCCCTGCTGCATAATGTCGAGCAGGCGGCCGGGGGTGGCGACGACGATGTCGACGCCCTTATGAAGCGCCTGCGTCTGCGGGTGCTGCCCGACGCCGCCGTAGATCACGACGTGACGGAATCCGAGATGCCGTCCGTAAGTGCGGAACGAATCCCCGATCTGCGTCGCCAGCTCGCGCGTCGGCGCGAGAACAAGGACTCGCACAAACCGCGGGTTCGGGACCGGCTGCGCGTGGAGGCGCTGCAGGATGGGAAGCGCGAACGCCGCGGTCTTGCCGGTGCCGGTCTGCGCGCAGCCGAGAAGGTCTTTCCCCTCCAGCACATGCGGGATCGACATTTCCTGGATCGGCGTGGGCGCGACGTAGCCTTCGTCGTGAACGGCGCGGAGAAGAGGCTCGATCAACTGCAGGTCGGCGAAACGCATCAAGGTGTTTCCGGAATCGGGGGGGCGGGAGGATAGCACAACGCCGATCCGCGCAGGGCCGCTACCTCTTCGCCTGGTGAAGTTCGATGGCCCGCGCGACGATCGGCTTGGCCCATTCTGGCGTGCGTGAAAGGTCCCTTGGCGCCGCGATGCGTCCCCGTTCCGCATAAAGCACAAGAAGGGGCTTCGGAGCCACCCCCGCAGCCGGATCACCGGCGGCGCTGTTGTCGTAGACGCGCAGTGCGGCGAGTTTCGGCATCAAACGGATCAGGTTCCGGGGACCGTTCTCATATCGGCGCCGGATCATCTCCTCGGGAATGTCGTGTCCGCCTCGTTTCACACGCTGCCGCACGCGCTGAAGATGCAGCTCGACCGAAGAAAGCCCCGCGTACCAGATCCGGACGTCGAGTCCTGCATCCGCCGCCTTCTCGAGAAGAGCCACAATCGTGTTTCCACCGAGCGTGGTCTCGAATGCGAAGTCCGTCGAGTCCCGAATCGCTTCCTCCAGCAACTTGCGCCCGAATTCCCAGGCTGCCGCATTGGCCTGCTCGCCCGTCGAGTCGGGGTGCGCCGCGAGGTAGGCCCGGGCCGCCTCGTCGGGGTTGTAGTATTCCGCCTTCTCCGCCCGACGCTCGGCGCCGGCAATGCTGCTCTTCCCCGCGCCATTCGTTCCGGCGAGGACGGTAATGACCGCCTTGCTCTCAGTCACGGTGCCGCGCGGCCTTCACGGCCGCTCTGCCCAAGACTTCGGGCGAAGCGTCGAAAGCGACCCGTGCACCCCTTCGGGCAGCGGGAGTCCGAAGTTGCGCCAGGAGTCCGCCGTATTTCGCGCGCAGGACGTCCAGGTTGTCCCGCCGGGACTCGAGGAGGCGTTTGTATGCGTCGATGGACAGAATCACCGCCTTGTCCTTGTCGTGCCTTGTGATGACGACCGCGCCGGCTGTGAGAACTTTCTCAAGGACATCGGCCGCGGAATTCTTGAGCGCCGAGGCGGGAAAACTCGGCATGGGAACGGAATCGCCCGTAGGCGTCGGCAGGGAACTGGTCGTCATGGGTGCAACCTCCTGGGGGAATGATACCAAAATAGACTGTATGGACCAAATAGACTTATTGTCAATTGAAAGTCAGATCGCTCCTCGCTTGCTCGATTACAGCGCCCGCACAACCGCCCCGTGCGCGAGCAGGACGTGCGGGCTCTGCTGAAGCGCGTCGGCATACCGGCGCTGGAACTCGTTCCCGTTCTCGTCGGGGGCGAGGAGCGCGCGGATGTGCGCGATCCCGTCGACGCGGTCGCTCTCGGCGAGATCTGCCGCCGCTTCAAGCATCTCGTCCAGCGTCACGATGAGCGACGTGAGCGGCCGGAGCCACGCGAACGCCGGGTCGCCCGTCAGCGCCTGCAGGAACGCGGTCCCCGTGACGCGGCCGTGGAGCCGCTCGTAGTCCTCGCGCTCGACGGCGAGGAGCGCGCGATGCAGGTCGAGAATGCGGAGGCGGACGATTTCAAGCTGGGACATCGGGGCCCTTTCGTCGGGAAGCGGCCCCTCAAAATAGCAGGGCCGCCGGTTCCGTGAAGGATCCGGCCGCCGTGGGGAATCCGGAAGGTCTCCCGGTACTCGCACCCCTACCCTCATCCGCGTACGATTCCCGCCTCATGGAAAAATTCGAGCGCGACAGCGTCGAAGCCTGGATCGCCGACTTCGTCGAGTCCACCCCCTTCCGCCCCTTCCGCGCCCGCCCCGACCTCGACGCCGCACCAATCCTGATGGCCTTCATGGAAGCGGCGTGCGCTTCCGTTTCGCCCGGCGACCTCGACGAGCCGTCGGTCAAGAACGGGCTCCTCTCCGGCGTCGCCAGGCTCGCGCTTCCACCCGAAGCCCGCGCCACCGCTCCTCAACTCGTCGGCGCCTTCCTGGAGTTTCTCGAGTCCGAAGGCCGCCTCTCCGGCGGCCGCCAGCTCGGAACCTACGCCGGCGCGCTCGCCGCCGCCTTCGAAAAACAGGCGAAGCCCGAGGGCACGCCCTTCAAGAAAGCCGGTGCTCCGCTCGGTCGCAATGACCCGTGCCCGTGCGGAAGCGGGCGGAAGTACAAGAAGTGCTGCGGCGGAACGTGATCGAAGTCGCGCGTGAGGGCAAATTTCGGAGTGCGGCCCGGTATTGGGTCAAATCTGCGCTTGTCTGCGTCGATCGCGCTTTATCTGCGCGACGCACTTCCTGGAACTCAGTCGCGCGGCTCGTGCCGACTCCACCGCCCAAGGTCATCGACCGCGATTAACCCCGAAAAAGCCTGTCGCGCAGATAACACGCGATCTCCGCAGACAAGCGCAGATACGGCCAGAAGTAACATTCAAGACGCAGAGCCGATGGCGCACCGGTCGGGGAACTGCGTGTCACTGAATTGACCTGGTCGCTCGATCAAGGCTTGAACAACGTCGCCTTCGCGTCCGTCCCCCAGTCCACCATCGACAGCGTCGACTTCGTGCCGCCTTCAAACAGGAGCGTCACCACTCCGCCCTTCCACGTCGGCTTCCCCTTCCACTCGATCTTCCCCTCCTGGATGCTCGCGCGGCACACGCCCTTTTCGTCCACGGCCAGCGCAAACGGGATCTCCGCCGCCAGCACGATCACCTGCTTCGTCTTGATCGGCGCGCCGAACCCCTCCCTCTCCGTCTTGATCTCGATCTTCTCGGTGACGTGCTCCTTCCCCTTGATCGTCATCTTCCCCGCCGTCACTTCCGCCGTCCCCGTCGCCGCGTCGTTCCCCGGATCGGGCAGCAGTTGCCGCGTCAGGTTCAGCTCCCGCCCCTTCTCCCCCGGCTTCCCCCAGAACGCCCGCTTCACCTTCCGGTCCTTCAGCCCCACCGAGCACAGGATCACCGTCCCCGGAAACGACTCCACCGTCGTCCGATCCTCCTCGATCCACACAACCTCCGCCTCCAGGCCCACGCACGCCAGCCGGTACTCCAGCGGCTTCTCCCCGTCGCGGTCGAGCTTCATCTTCACCCACTCGCCGTTCTTGAGCGAAGCGACGTCGTAATCGAGCCAGGCGTTTTCGGAGACGTCGGGTTTGGATTCTTCGGCAGAAACGGTGGCCTCGAGGGAAGCGGCGATAGCAATGCACGCGATCAGGTGGCGACGAAGCATGTCAATTCTCCGGCTGAGAGGTTGCGGGCATGATGCCGCCGTGGAGGTCGCCGAACACCTGAAATCTCGCATCAGGGCCTCCCCTTGAGTTCCTCGCCGCGGTGAGGCAGAATCCTGTGATGTCCGAGAAGTTCTCAGTCAATGACGGCAAGCTGGTGCTCTTCATTGAAGAGTGCGAAGGGGGCTGGCTGCACGTGACTTCCCCTGTCGATCCCGGGTTGACCACTCAGGCCAGGTCTCTGAAAGAAGCCTTCGTGATGGCGAAGGACGCGCTTCGTTGCTTGCGCGCGGCGGATCGCAAGCTGCGCCGCCACACGACGATCGCAAGGCCAACTGTGCGGTCGATCCGCAAGGCGCTCGGGATTTCAGCGCCGCCGGGGGCGTAGCGTTGACCAGGTTCGAATCGATTCATTTCATCCAGATTTCGACGTCCTTGCGGATTGGGAATCCTATTTCAGCTGCTTCCAGAGAAACGCGTACGCCAGCGCCTCCATGAACGCCGACTGCTTGTTGTTGGCCGCAGAACCGTGGCCACCCTCGATGTTCTCGTAGTACAGCGCGTCGTGCCCCTGCTCCTGCATCCGCGCGAACATCTTGCGCGCGTGGCCGGGGTGGACGCGATCGTCCCTCGTGGAGGTAGTGAACAGCACTCGCGGGTACTGCCGCCCCTTCACCAGATTCTGGTACGGCGAAAACTTCCCGATATACGCCCACTCCTCCGGCTTGTCGGGGTCGCCGTACTCGTCCATCCAGCTCGCGCCCGCGAGCATCTTGTGGTAACGCTTCATGTCGAGAAGCGGATTTCCGCAGTGGACGGCGCGGAAGAGCTCCGGGCGCTGGGTGAGGATGGCGCCCATGAGGAGGCCGCCGTTGGAGCGGCCGGAGATGCCGAGGTGGCGGGGGGAGGTGACCTTGCGCATGACGAGGTCCTGCGCGATGGCGATGAAATCGTCGTAGGCGCGCTGGCGGTTTTCCTTGCGCGCGGCGTTGTGCCACGCGGGGCCGAATTCGCCGCCGCCGCGGATGTTGGAGAGCACGTAGACGCCTCCGCGCTCGAGCCAGGACGCGCCGAGTCCGGCGTTGTAGCTGGGGAGCATCGAGATTTCGAAGCCGCCGTAGCCGTAGAGGAGCGTTGGATTCCTGCCGTCGAGCGCCAGGCCCTTGCGGCTGACCTGGAAGTACGGGACGCGCGTGCCGTCCTTCGAAACCGCTTCGAACTGCTGGATCTCGAGGCCGTCGGTCTTGAACAACTCGGGCAGACTCTTGAGCTTCTCCCGTTCCGGCTTCCCTGCGTTTCCCAGCCAGAGGCTTGACGGCGTGAGAAAGTTGGTCATGTCCATGAAGTAGTCGTCGGACTCGTCGGGATCGACGCCGTGCGCCCCCACGAGCCCGAACTCCGGCGCCTCGAGCGGCGTTCGCTTCCAGATCCCGTTTTCCAGCCGCGCGAGATTCGGCCGGCTGCGGACGTTCTCGAGCACGTTCAGGATGAGGCAGGACTTCGTCGAGCTGAAGTCCCTGAGTGAAGCGCGCGCCGTGGGCTCGAAAACGGGCGTGAGCCGGCGCTCGCCCTTCATCCACCCGTTAAAGTCCGCGGAGAGGAGCGAGCCGGCGGCCCAGGTTTTCCCCGCGACGGTCCAGTCCAGGCGGGGCTGGAAGAGAACCAGGTCGCCGAAGAAGCGGATGCGCGCGTCGGCGGGTTTGTCGACGTGCACGAATTCGTCGCCGCTTCGGATGAAGACTTCGTCCGTGAAAAACGTCGGCCCGCGCGAAGCCATCTCGTAGACGCGCCCGTGATCGTGGATCACCGAGACGTCCACGCTCACGTCGTCCACCTTCCCTTCGAACACGACGCGCGCTTCGGACAGCGGCGTGCCCCGCTTCCACTCCTTCGCAATCCGCGTGTACCCGGACGTCGTCATCGAGCCCGGGCCGAAATCGGTCCCGACATAGAGCGTGTCTCGGTCGCGCCAGGCGCCCCAGCTCTTCGCTTCGGCGAGCGAGAACCCGCCTTCCACGAATCCCTTCTTCACGACGTCGAACTCGCGCAGCACCGACGCGTCCGTTCCGCCGCGCGAAAGCTCGACCAGGCAACGCTCGTACCCCGGCTCGAGGAAATTCGCCCCCTGCCAGACCCAGTTCTCCTTCTCCTCCGCCGCAAGCCGGTCGAGGTCGATCACCGTTTCCCACGCCGGCGCCGCCTTCCGGTACTCCTCCAGCGTCGTCCGCCGCCACACACCGCGCACGTTCTTCGGGTCGCGCCAGAAGTTGTAAAACCACGCCCCGCGCTTCACGACGTGCGGAATCCGCTCCTTCGAATCGTAGATCGCCAGCAGCCGCTGACGGATCGGCTCGAAATCCGCAAGCGCCTCCAGTTCCGCCTGGCTCACCGCGTTCTGCGCGCGCACCCAGTCGAGCGCCTTCTCACCGTACACGTCTTCGAGCCAGAGGTGCGGGTCGTCCGTGATGGTGACATTCATGGAAGCGGCGTCCGTGGTGTTGTCGGAGTCTCCCGCGCAGCCGGCGAGAAGCGCTGCGCAGGCGGTGAGCATGATGGTGGCATGGCAGTTCATGATGGCAAGCCTCTACTTCTCCAGCGGAATCCACTTCTCCGACTTTCCCGTTCCCATCCCGCGCAGGTCGAACGTCGCCATCAGCGGATAGTGGTCGCTCGCGCGCCGCGACTCGTGCGTCTCGATCACTTCCGCCGACATCGCACGCTTGGCAAGTCCCGAAGTCGCCAGCATGTAGTCGATCCGCATCCGTGACCGGAGCGCGGCGCCGAATCGGGTCGTCATGAGCGTCCAGCCCGGTTTCTTCGGGACCATTTTCCGGTAGACGTCCACGAACCCCGCCCACTCGGCCAGCGCGATCTCGCGGCGGTCGAATTCGACGGGGTCGCCGGCTTCCTTGATGAAGCGCGCCAGGATATTGCGTGGCAGCTCGAGCACGCTCGCGTCGATGTCGTCTCCGGGCGCCATGCAGTTGAAGTCGCCCATCAGCACTGCCCTTTCGCCCGGCGCCGCGTGCCGGCACAGCGCCCGGATCTCCGCGAGCCTCTCGTCCGGGCTGAACGGGTTGAGATGCGCAACGACGGCCGTGAAATGCCGGTCCTTGTCGAGCCTCAGCTTCGCCCACAGCGCCGCGTGGAAAAACGGGTAGAACTCCGGCCCGCTCGCCTCCACCGTCCACGCCGGCTTTGTGAAGATCGCCACGTGAAAGCCGCTCCTGGCGCGCCCCAGCACCGCCTTCATCCCGAACGCCTTCTCGACTTCCTTCAGCCGCTTCGTCTCGTCGAACCCGTTCGCCTCGGTCACGCCGAGCACGTCGGGATCTGCCGCGCGCACGACCGCGGCGACGACGTCGAGGCGGTCCTTCGCCCCTTCCAGAATGTTGTACGTCATGACGCGGAGCGTGGTCATCGCGGGCGGATCGTAGCACGGCTCGTAGGCCCCGGGTGTTACGCCCTGCGGCGCCGCGCCCTCTTCCCCAGTCGCCCCTCGGCCTCGGCGTCCGCCCGGGGAATTTCAAGCGCTGCGCCCGCGCTGCGCGTCGGGTCCAGCGACGGAAGCGGGACCGGCGTACCGGCGCCCTCCGGGGAGTCGGGCTCGCCGCCCGACGAAGCGCCTCCGGACTGCGCCGGGAATTCCACCTCCATGATCTCTCGGTCCTCGCGCCAGGTGAGGACGATGCGACAGGTGCCCCAGTCCGGCAGCGCGTACTGGAACTCGAGCCATCCCTTTTCTTCGTAACGTTGCCTCTGCGCCTCGGTGGTCAAGCCATCCAGAAGGTGCCGGAATTCCTCTTCCTTCACTGGGCGATTGCCGGCAAGACGGCGCTTGCCGAATCTCACGAGCTGGCATCGCCTGCCCGGCGTGAGTCGCATGGACTCGGCCTGGTCGAGGAATCCGGCCAGGAGAAGCTTCGCGGCGTACCGGTCCGGGCTTGGAAGCGATGCGGCCATGAGAGGAAATGCTAGCACTTCTGGACGCAGCGTCAGTCTGGAAGTGCTTCCGCCCCCGCCTCTCGCACGGGACTTTCCTTCTTCACCCGCAGGTCCCCTTTTTCCGGGTCCATGAGAAGCGGGTCCGTTCCGTACGTTCCCTTTGTCTCGGCGGCCGGCAGTTTCGGCTTCGACCGCGCGGGCGCGTCGAGGCAGAACCACGCGTTGCCTTCGAACTTGAAGCTCTCGGGTTCCGTCCCTGGCCCGGAGTTGACGCCGCCCTCCGACCAGGCGTCGCTCCGGAAGACGACGATGTTGCGGGTGAACACGCCGTTGCGGCAGGGCACGAACCCCTCGGCCTTCGTTTCCTGAAGGATGCGCATCGCCCACCGGCGGGGACGGTAAATCGTGTTGTACCGCACGACCGCGCCGTCGACGCCGACGAACGCCACGGGGCAGTCCGATCCTGTGAAAGTGTTTCCCTCGACCGTGATGTCCCGCGCTTCCGCGTAGGGCGGCGCCTTGAGTGGCGGCCGGAAGAACTCGAGCCCCGTGCTGCCGCCGATGTTGATCGCGCGCGAGCCGGCGTCGTCGAAGCGGCACTTGCGGATGGAAATGGTCGAGCAGCCGCCTTTCGTCTGGACGCCGTTCACGCCGCCCGGGTGGGTGAAGCGGCACTTCTCGATGACGCCGCGGTGGCATCCGACCATGTCGATCGCGGAGCCGCCGGCGCCCCAGCGCTCGAAGGCGCAGTTCTCGACGCGGAAATCGTCGATCCCGGACAGCTTGACGCCGTCCTCGTTTCCTCTTGCGCCGACGTCGGTCACCTTGAGCCCGCGCAGGACGATGTGGTGCGACGGCGTATCTGAGGAACCGCCGTCGTCGAAGTTGAGTCCGTTCGCGGTGGCGCCGGTGACGACGAGGTCGCGCAGCTCGAGGTGCGCGGCGTCGGTGAAGTGCATTGCGGAATTGCCGCCCTTGAATACCGGCGGATTCTCGGGGTCGGCCGCCGCGATCACAACCGGATTTTTGGGCTCCCCCTTCACGTTCTCGAAATAAAAACCTCCGCCATACTCCCCCGCCGCCAGCAGGATCGTCGCGCCGGGCTTCGCCTGCCGCACCGCCTGCCGGAAGCCGTCCGGGTCGCGGACCGCGACCGGCTGCGCGGAAGCGCTCAGGGCGGACGCGAGCAGGAGGGTCACCAGGCGCAGCCGGGGCATTCCGGAAGCTTACTCCGGCACACCCCTACTTTCCGCCTTCCAGGAGCCGCTTCGCGTATTCGCGGACCCGCTTTTCTTCCGGGGCTGCCGGATCCGTTTTCACGATCGCCTCCAGCGCCACGCGCACATCGGGCACACCGAGGCGCGAGCGGATGTCGTCGAGCGTCCAGGGGATGAGCGTGGCTTCGAGCGGATCGCAGGCAATGTCGGCCCAGGCGGCGCGCGCCAGCATGCGCTCGATCTCGCCCGGGGCCGTCCCTTTCTCGCCGGCCAGCCGTTTCCTGATCTGCTCGGAAGTTTTCTCAAGCGCCTCGACGACTGCGGGGCCGAACTCCTCCGCCGTGGCGCCGCGGAGATACAGAAGCGTGAAACCATCGCCCGTCTCGGCGAGGCGGCTCACGGCGACCCTCCAACCGTCGTGCGAGGGGTTCAGCGCGATGCGATGAAGGCGGGCGTAAACGGACGGGTGGCCCGAGTAGGAGCCGCCAAGAAGCGCTGCCTCACGCACCTCTTTTTTCTCGCCGGCCTTCTCCACCAGCGCGAGAAGCGCTTCAAACGGGATCTTCTCGGGAGGGAAATGGCTGAACGCGAGACAGGATTTCACGCGGACGGCGGTGCTGGCGTGAGACGTGAGGGCGAGGAGTCGTCGCGACCAGGGCAGATCGCGCAAACTGGACGCGGTCAGGATGTCGATGGCGCGTTCGACCTGGTGGACATAGCGCTTGTCCGCTTCGGCCTTCCTGCCGAAGCCGAGCTCCAGCAGAATCTTTGGAGGCAGCAGGTCCGCGAGGAGTGTTTCTTCATCGAACGGCGGAAACAATGCTGAGATGTCGGCGGAGGCGGGCGCGAGCTTTTCGAGCTCGGCGAGCAGGTCCTTAGCGGGCCCCTTTGCGCCGTGTTTCCGCAGCCAGGCGAGCGACTCGCCTGGCCGGTCCATCAGGACCTTCTTCGAGCCCTCGCGACTGTGGCTATCGGCGTTCTGAAGCGCCCATACGGCGCAGCGGATCCACTGCGGCGCCTTGTTTTCGGCGAGCGCGAGGAGTGGCTCCGTCTCGCGTCCCGTCACGGACATCCACTCGAGGAGTTCGTTCTCGCGGCGATTCTTCAGGAAGCGGGTCCAGGTCTCGGCGCCGGCGGCGCTGGAGCGAAGCAAGACCCACCGCGCCTCCACGTCGCGTGATTCCCAGTCCTTCACATCCACCGGGGCGGGCTCTTCCGCGCAAGCCATGGCGGAAAGCAGGACGAGTGAAGGGATCAATTTCATGGGCGGTTCCCGTGGCCGTCGACCGCTTCCAGCGCGCTGATGCGGCCGCTGTTGTCCTTGACGCGGTAGACGACGCGCAGTCGCGGCCGGCCGTCGACGACAAGCTCCGTTGTGTAGACGCCGTCGCCCGGAGGCGCGGTCTCGAAGACGGCCTCAAGCGGGAATTCCTCGCGGCTCTCCGCGTCCAGGTCAAGCGTCCCGTCCGGGTTGAGCCGCCGCTCCGGGATGCGGCCCCGGCGCGCTTCGCGTCCACGCTCCGTTTCGACGCCGGTTCCCCTTCGCGTAGCAAGCATGCCGCGCTCTTTGCGCAGGATCGACTGCAGCTCCTCGGCGGCGATCCGGTTCGCGCCGCGTATCCCCTGGAACCCGGGCACCGGGTCCACGCGCGGCCCGACGGCCGACGCCGAAATGCGCAAGCGGACTCGCCCGTCTTCGAGGAGCAGGAAGGCGCGCACGTCGGCAACGACCCGCCCGCTTCCTTCGTCTTCCGTGAAATCAAGCCGGCGCTCGTCCAGGACGACCGGAGCGCAGCGCGGGGACGCCTCGGCCGGATCGGCAGGCGCACGGCAACCCGCGAACAGGACCAGGACGGCAAATCGGAGGCGGTTCACCCCACCATGGTGACGAATTCGGCCCCGACTAATAGATAATTCCTGGAACGTCGGCCTCGCCACGAGGTATTGCTTCGACAAGAGGGGAAGTCCCTGGAGTTGCGCCTGGCATTTCCTCCATCCCGGACGTTTATTGAGCACACAAAACTCCTGCGGATCGGGCGGAGTCGGCCCTCAAAATGAAAACTTTCCGAGTCACCATGACCCAGCCGACGCAGCCTGATTCGCGGAGCTTTGTGCGCTCAATAAACGTCCGGGATGATCATCTCCTTCGGCACCGGGTTCCGGTGGTAGTCCTCGCGGTGCTCCCGTTTCGGAAGCGTCAGCGGCGTGTGCGGCACTTCCTGGAACTTCACCTGGCTCAGCAGGTGGTGGATGCAGTTCAGACGCGCGCGCTTCTTGTCGTTCGCCGGCACCACCCACCAGGGCGCTTCCGGTATGTGCGTGCGCTCCAGCATGACCTCCTTCGCCTTCGTGTAGTCCTCCCACCGCCGTCGCGACTCGAGGTCCATCTTGCTCAGCTTCCACTGCTTCATCGGATCCATCGTCCGGCACATGAACCGGAACTCCTGCTCTTCGTCGCTGATGGAGAACCAGTACTTGATGAGCTGCGTTCCCGAGCGCACGAGCATCTTTTCGAACTCCGGAACCGACCGGTAGAACTCCTCGAGCTCCGCCGCCGTGCAGAATCCCATCACCTTTTCCACCCCGGCCCGGTTGTACCAGCTCCTGTCGAACAGCACCATTTCGCCCTGCGCGGGCAGATGCTCCACGTAGCGCTGGAAGTACCACTGCGTCCGCTGGCGGTCCGTCGGGGCGGGAAGCGCCGCGACGCGCAGCGCGCGCGGGTTCAGGCGCTGCGTGATCCGCTTGATCAGCCCCCCCTTGCCGGCCGCGTCGCGCCCCTCGAACAGAATCACCAGCTTCAGCCCCTTGTGAATGATCCAGTCCTGCATCTTGATGAGCTCGGACTGGAGGCGGAACAGCTCCTTGAAGTAGCGGCGACGCAGGACGCGCTCGGCGTCGGAAATCCCTTTCGCGGGAACGTCCCCGGGCTCGTAGTCCTCCGATTCCAGCTCGAGCTCTTCGTCGAAATCGTCGACGAGGTCGCTGTGGATGCGGCGGAACGTGTTGCGTTCCTGGTCGTCTTTGGGGCTCATGGCTTTTTCCTGGAAGCGGGGACGACAGTGGGTAGGAGGTAGTGGGTAGGAGGTAGAAAAGACCCTTCTGGCGGCCGCTGTTTCTACCCCCTACCGACTACCCCCTGTCCACTGCGGGGCGGGGATTCTAGCGATTTTGTGCCGGGGAAAAGCGGGTTTGACCGGCTGATTGTGAAGTTGACGCTCCCCGGAAACAACGGGAGCCCGGCGTGTGAATGCCGGGATTCACTCGTGGTAATAGGCCCAGTCGCCGATGCGCTCGTACCTGCCGCCCAGGTCGCGCTCCGGATAGTCCTGATGCGGCCAGTAGTCGAAGCGGTCGGACCCGATGCCGCGAAACGGGGGAGTCACCGTGAGTGTCCACGGGTTTCCGCGGCTTTTCACGTTGTAGCGGTAATCGGAACACCCGCAGGGAGTGGCCGGGACCGCGGCGATGTACCCCTCGGCGACCAGCGCCTCGAGATCCGCGGGCGGGCGTCCGCGATCGGTTTCGAACTTCCGGATCGCGCTCACCAACGGTGAGCTGTTGCGCGCAAGCTCGGAGAATCCGCGGTCCCAGATGAAGCGGCACCCTAGTTGGGCGAGGAAAGAAGTGAAGGTCAGGGTCGCGGCGAGCGCCAGAAAGGGACCGAGAAGCTTCCTGGCTCCCGGCGAGAAGAGGCTGCAGGCCATCATCGGCAGCACGCCGAGGATGGACAGGATCGCGGCAAGCAACAGCGCAACGGCTGCGCAATTCACCAGCATCAGCGGGTAGCCGAGGATTTTCGGCCACACGAGCGACACTTCGGCCCAGGTCGCAAGAAGCGATAGGGCGTTTACAGACGTCAAGACTCCGACCCATTTCCACATCGGGCCGCGCGAGTCCCTCGACGGCGCCGCGAGGTGCTGATGCATGACTTCTCCTGCCGTGAACGGCCACACCGCGCCCGGCCGGGCTGCCGGGCCCCTTCATTGTGCCGGATCCGGCCGCCCGTCGTTCAGGCGACCTTTCCGGCCGCCGGAGGGCCTACCCTCTCAGGACGCCCGCGGCGACGCCCAGCGCAAGAATCGCAAGCAGCGGCGCGAAGAACCCGGTCGACCGCTTCCCCGCCAGCCAGTGGAGCGTCGGGAGCAGGATGGCGATCGCGATCAGCGGCACGGCGGCGTGGGGAATCCCGCCGACTTTCGAAACGTACGGCTCGAGCAGGCGGGTGATGGAAGAAGCGGCGCCTGAGGCGAACTTCGGCAGCGCGGCGCCGGCGACGAGAGAGACGCAGAGGAGCGAGTAGCACATCGTGAGTCGCCGTCCCGCCAGGCCTTTCGCGCGGACGGACTCGAGCTCCTCATTGGACGCCTCGACGTAGGCCTGGAAGCGCGTCTCGGCCTCCTTCATGCCGGCCTCGAGCTGCTTGCGTTCCTGCTCCGACATCTTCTGTCGCGCGGCGGCGAGGTGCTCGCGGGTGATCGCCTTGCGCGCGAGGGTCTCGGCCTCGCGGGCCTTCTTGGTGACCGCTTCGACCTTCTGCTCGGCGCGCATCTTGTGGATCTCGGCCTGCCGCGCCCGCTCGCGGGTGGCCTGCGCCTGTTCCACGGCCTGCTTTTTCTGCAGCTCGGCCTGGCGGGCTTTCTGCATGACCACGACGACCTGATCTTCGGCCTTCTTCTGGTGCGTCTCCGCGATCTTCGCCCGGGTGTCCGCGATGCGCGCCGCCATGCGGGCTTCCTGCATCTGGTGCGCGACCTCCTGGGCCTTCCGGTTCATGAGGACCTGCGTCTGGTGGCCGTTGCTCCCCGCGGCGACGTTGACGCGCCGCGCGCCGGCCTTCTTCAGCTCCTCGTTGACGACCTGGTTGGTGAAACGATCGTCGAGCCCGAGGTTGCGCCCCTCCCTGAGAACGGAAATCTCCGCGATCGAACTCAGCGTCCCGTCGACGAGCATGTGAGACAGGATCTTCCGCAGCTCTTCACCGCGCTCCTCCGCAAGCTCCTTGTCGTACTCGCCGCGCCGCTCTTCGTCCGTCAGGATCGACCGTGCGCGCTTCAGCTCGCCCTTCAGGAACTCCACGAATTCCTTGTGACGCGGGTTCTCGATGTGCTGGACATGCGTCATCTGCTCCTTGAAGCGCGCTTCGATCGCGTCAGGATCAGCCTGTGTGCGGTCGACCCCGAGAAGCTGGTAATAATCGGGGTCGGAGACCTCCTCGGGGAGGCCCAGCAGTTCGTGGAAGCGGTTCTCAGCCATAGCAGGTAGAAGCGGGCGAAGGCTGAAGAGGCTGGCGGAGGCTGGCGAAGGCTGAAAGGCATCGACGAGTGCAGGACGGCCACAACCTGGGCGCGCCTCCGTCAGGGGGAATCACCCCGCGCGCGCCAAAGCGTCCGCCAGCCTCCGCCAGCCTCCAAAGCCTTCGCCAGCCTTGCCCTTAGCCTACTTCCATCTCCACCACGTCCTTCTTGGCCTCCTTGATCTCTTTGTCGTCCATCCCGCTCGCGCGGACGATCTCGACCCTGGCTTCCTTGCCCGAAATACGGTCCTTGCCGGTGACCTGCAGGCGACCGTCGACGCTGTAGGAATAGGTCACGTCGATGATCGAGCCGGCCGGGTGGCCCTTGGGGAGATCCTTGATCTCGCACATCCCGATTTCCGTGCAATCCTCGGGGGTCTCGCCTTCGCCCTCGACGATCTTGATCTGGACGCTGACCTGATTTTCCTTTTCGGTGCCGAAGGGCTTGGTGATGTCGGCCGGGATCGGCGTGTTCTTCGGGATCATCTTGTAGGCAACGAGCTTGCCGGTCTTCTTGTGGATGCCGACGATGCCGAGCGAGTGCGAGTTGACATTGGTCACCTCGACGCCCTGCAGGAGGATCATGACTTCCTCGTCGATCGACTCCTTGAGCGCGTCGCCCTGAAGCGCCAGTTCGGGCTCCTCGGAGGGTTTGGCCTGGAGGGCGAGGACGGCGTTGTAGTAGGCGGCGCCCATCGCGACGCATTCGTCGGGATTGATGCCGGTCTCGGGCTTGAGACCCGTGACGCGCTGAATCATCCCCTGCACGGCGGGCATGCGGGTCATGCCGCCCACGAGCAGCACCGTGCCGATGTCCTTCCACGCCAGCTTTGCCTTCTGCAGCACGACGCCGAGGTAGGTTTCGGTCTGGTCGAGAAGCCCCTTCGTGATCTTCTCGAACTCGTCGCGCGTCAGTTCGATCTTCGTGGTCTTCCCCTGGCACTGGCAGAGGATCCGCACCTTGTCGAGCTTCGACAGGCTGATCTTCGCGTCTTCCGCCTTGTTGCGCAGGTCCTGGCACGCTTCGAGGTCGTTGCGCGGGTCGATCCCGTGCTCCGCCTGGAATTTTTCGGAGACCATGTTGATGATCTCGTCGTCCCAGTCGATGCCGCCCAGGCGCCGCTCGCCGTCCGTCGC
Organism: Planctomycetota bacterium; assembly: GCA_009773755.1. Classification (GTDB taxonomy): domain Bacteria; phylum Planctomycetota; class MHYJ01; order WSZJ01; family WSZJ01; genus WSZJ01. The sequence continues at coordinate 27,030 of WSZJ01000035.1, forward strand.
CAGCACGTCGATCTTCGTGCCGTCGATCTCGATGATCGTCACGTCGAACGTCCCGCCGCCCAGGTCGTAGACCAGGACGCGCTTCTTCTCGCCCAGCCGGTCCAGCCCGTACGCGAGCGCCGCGGCCGTCGGCTCGTTGAGGATGCTGACGACGTTCAGGCCCGCGATCGTTCCCGCGTCCTGCGTCGCCTTGCGCTCGACTTCATTGAAGTACGCGGGCACCGTGATCACCACGCTCCCCACCTTCCCGCCGCTCACTTTCTCGGCGTCCTGCACGATGCGCTTGAGAATCAGAGCGCTGATCGTCTCGGGCGTGTACTCCGTCCCGAAGTACGTCTTCACCCACCCTTCCTCGCCGATGTGCCGCTTCACGAACTGCACCACCCGGTCCGGCGCCGCCACGGCCGAGTTCTTGGCGATCTTGCCGACGATGACCTCCTTTTCCTCGAACAGCACGACCGACGGGGTGATCCGCTCGTTGTCCGTGTTCTGGATCACCTGCGCCTTGCCGTGCTCGTCGATGAAGGCAATCGCGCTGTTGGTCGTGCCGAGGTCGATTCCGCAAGTCATCGGGGCCTTCTGGTCAGCCATGGACGGTCTCCTGTTAAGGGTCGTTGCCTTTACTACCACCTGCCGACTACCCACTGCTCCCTACTCCGTGCTCCCGACTCCCGTCTCCCTACTGCTTTTTAACTTTAATCACCACTTCCTGCGGCCTCAACACCTGAGCCCCCCATTTGAACCCGTCACGCACCACTCGTGCAACCATCTGATCTTCTTCAGATGACGCCGCAGGCTCCGTACCAAGCGCCTGCTGCGTGTTCCGGTCGAACTTTCCGAGCGTTTCCGGCATGCGCTCCACGTCATGCCGGTGGAGAAGCTCCAGCAACTCCTCGACGTGCAGGTTCACCATCTCGCGCACCGTCCCGTCCCCGATCCCGGAGATCGACCGCTTCATCGTGTCGTAGATCAGCACCATCCCCTTTAACAACGACTTCTGCGCGCCCCGGAACGCGTCGTCGCGGTACTTCGACATGTCCTGGTAAAGCGTGTTGTACGCCGCCGTGTGCGCCTGGTCATCCTTGATCCGCTTCACGAAGAGCTGCTCGAGGATCCCGATCTTCTCCAAGAGCTTGTCGACCCGCGGGTCGGCCGAGGCAGGGGCGGCGGGTGCCGGAGCGGTGGCGACTTCGGGTTTTGTTGTGTCCATGAGAGGCCCTCGACCGGGCCCTGGGTGCACCCGGAAGGGCGACTTTAGCATTGCCGGGGTGGGGCGGACAAGGTGGGTGAAGTGAATGGTTGGCGGAGGTGAGGGGACGTGAGTGGGCGGGAGACGATCGTGAGTTGACGGGAACCAGTTCTCGCAATCGCCGATCGTTTCCGGCGGCACCGGTGGTGGCTATCATCCTTCCCCCAATCGGCCGTCACGGCCGCTTCCTATAGGGACACCTCGACGATGCCACCAGCCCGCTTCGCCATCCTTGCCTTCGCGCTCGCCCTGCCCTCGTGCACCACCGCCCCGAAGGAACCCGTTCCCATTGAAGTCCTCCGGGACATCCCGTACGCGGTGCAGGGCGGGAGATCCCTGGCCCTGGACCTGTACCGGCCGAGAGAACCGCAGGCAGGGACGCTTCCCGCCGTGATCTGGATCCATGGCGGCGGGTGGCGATCCGGGAGCAAGTCTGAAGCGCGGAATGTGGAGGCGCTGGCAGGGCGCGGGTTTGTGGGGGTGAGTCTTGACCATCGGCTTTCGGCCGAGGCGCCGTTTCCTGCCGCCGTGGACGACGTGAAAGCGGCCGTGCGGTGGCTGCGGACGCACGCGGCGGAATACGGCGTCAATCCTGACCGGATCGGCATCTGGGGAGCCTCTTCAGGCGGGCACCTGGCGCTGATGGCGGCGTGCGGGGGCGAAACGCAGGGGGGCGCGTCGAGCCGGGTCCAGGCGGCCTGCGCCTGGTTCCCGCCGATCGACCTCTCGAACGATGACCTCTCGTACATTCGCGAGATGGTCCAGCAGTTTCTGGGCGACTCGGTCAGATCCTCCAAAGCGCTCTCCGCAAGCCCGTTCATGCATGCATCGGCCGACGATCCGCCCGTCCTGCTCTTTCATGGTGAGGACGACCTGGTGGTCCCGCCGTCGCACTCGCGCCTGATGGTGGACGCGCTGAGGAAGGCGGGGGGGGAAGCGAAGCTGGTGCTCGTGAAGCATGCGACGCACGGTTTCGACCCGATCGACGGGGAGCCCGACCCGTCGAAGGAGGAGATTCTCGAGGAATCGATCGAGTTCTTCGAAGACAAGCTGAAGTAGATTCGAAGCCCCTTTAGCCGACGACGGGTGCGAGTGAAGGATCGGCCGTTGCCGCCCGGCGAAGCGAGGCTGGCGGAGGTTGCGGAGGCTGCGGAGGCTGGGCGAAGGCTGGCGGAGGCGGGCGGAGGCGGGCGGACGCTAACGACTTCCCGCACTCGACAGCCTCCCTCCTGGGCCTTCGCCAGCCTCCGCAGCTTCCGCCAGCCTCCGCAGCTTCCGCCCGCCCCGACGTTCGCGCATCTGCAACTCCCCGACGATTGCCCTCCCTCTCGGAATCAACTTGACCCACACCCCCCACGCGCCGTCTCATGCTCCGGGGGACGCACTGTCTTCACACCTGGGGGACCGCTTCATGCGCCCGATCGCCCTGCTCGTTTTCGCCGCAAGCCTCGCCATCGCCGAGGATTCCGAGAATGTCACGCGCACTCACGACGTGCGCGCGCTGCTGGCGGCCGACGTCGAGCGGCCGGGGCCCAGGCTGGAATTGAGGCCTCGTGACGCGCAGCCCGAAGTGGTCGCGGACGGGTCCGAGGGAATGGCGGCATTCACCGGCGACACGCTCGAACAGCTGATCCGGACGCTGGTGGAGCCGGAATCGTGGGAGGACGCCGACGGCGTGTGCCTGGAAATCTCCGGCGACGGGTGGATGACGGTGAAGCACACCAGGCAGGTCCAGGCGAAAATCGCCGCGGCGCTCAACGTGCTGGCGCGGGCAGGGGCGCGTCGAGTGGTGGTGGACGCGGAGGTCATGCTGCTGGCGCCCGGAGTGCTGGAAGCTGCGGGGATCGAAGCGGGAGCGCTGACCGAGGCGCAGGAACTTTCCCTGCGCGAAACGGCGGCCGGCGGGACTCGCGGGCGGACAGTCGCGGTGCTGCGGACGGGCGGCTCGCCCGGGCTGCGCTTCCACGCAGCCGACGTGCGGCAACGGCGGCTGCTGACGGACTACGACATCGAGATCGCGCAGGCGGCCGCGGTCGCGGACCCGGTCTCGACGCGCGTCCTCGACGGCGCCGTGCTCGACGTGCGGCCGACGCTCGCCCCCGACGGCGCGACGGTCCTCCTCGAAATCCGCTTCACCTGCGCCCGCCCGGGCACCGTGCGCGAGTTCGACGCGAAGGCGAAGCCCGAGGGAAAGATCCAGCAGCCGGCGCGCGCGTTCTATTCGGCGGCGGGGACGTGGCCCTGCCCCTCGGGACGCGCGGTCCTCCTCGCGCCGGGGGGCGTCGAGGGCGTCGAGAACGGGTGGTCGATGGCGGTCATCGTGCGGACGAAGCGCGTCGAGGAGCCGCTCGGGGACCTCAACGCGGGCGGCGGCGACCTCAAACTGCGCTTCCTCGAAGCAGGCTCCGTCATCATCGACGTCCCGGACTTCCGGGGAAGGCGGCTGGAGTTGCAGGATGAAGAGCCGAATGGCGGCATTCCTTTCATTGTGGAGCCGCGCAATCCCGGCTTGAGCCCGGACCAGGTGCGCGAACTGCTGAAGCGCGCGACCGGCGACAACGCGGCGTGGGAAGTCGAGGGGCACGACCTGGGCATCGGCCAGGACCGGCTGATCGTTGTCGCGTCGCAGGGGCTGCTCGAAGCCACGGAGGTGGCGCTCAAGGGGATGGCCGAAGCGAGGCTGCGCCGCGTGGCGGTCGACGCCGTGGTCGTCGCGCTCGACGGGCGCGAGCGCGGGGACCTTTCCGCGGCGGCCCTCCTCGCGGCGGCCCGCAAAAGCGACCGC
>WSZJ01000293.1 GCA_009773755.1 Planctomycetota bacterium
CGCCGCCCTCGACGCGCGCCGCTGGGAAGACGCCGCCGCCGAATTCCAGGCCGCGCTCGACCTCGCGCCGGACATCGCGGGCGCCAGGGAGGGGCTGGCGAAAGCGCGTAAAGGGAAATTCGTGGCGGGGCTCCGGCGCTCGCTCGACCAGGGGAACTGGAACGGCGCGCTTTCGCTTCTCGAAGAGTACGGGAAGGAGTGGCGCGACGACGAGGACGTCCGGGCGCTGGAGAAACTCGCCCGCGGAACGGGGACGCTCGAAGTGGACGCGTCCGCACCGATGGAAGTGGACATCCTTGTAACAGACGCCGCGTGCACGTGGGACGAAGAAACGATTCCGCCGATTGCGGAGGCGCGCGCAGCGGGGCTGGCGCGGCCGTTCCGCGGGGAACCGGTGGCGCCGGGAGAGTGCACGGTTGTCTGGTCGCGCGACGGCCGCGTCGAACGCGTCTGCACCGTGGAAATCCCGAGGGGCGGCGAGGCCCGGGCCGATTTCCGCGTCCGCCGGGTCGGCGAAGCCTACGCGGACGCCCCGGCGGCGCTTCGCGGCGCCCCGCCCGGAACCGTCGTCGAACTCGCGGACGGCCTCCAGGAAGCGGGCTGGTCCCTGCCGCCGGGAGTTCTGCTTCGACCGGCGCCCGGCGCGCGGCCGGTCCTGAGCGCTCCGGAAGGCTCCCCCGCGCTCATCGTCGAGCCGGGCTGCGGCGCCTCCGTCCGCGACCTCGAATTCAACCGCGGCACCGAATCCGCCATCTTCGCTTCCGGCGCGCGCCGCTTCACCGCCGCACGTCTCTTCATTCACGACTTCGACCAGGGCGGCATCTCGCTTTCCGGAGGCGCCGATTCGATCCTCCGGGACTGCCGCATCGCCCGCGCGCTCGAGCAGTCCGTGCGCCTTTCGGGTGAACGCCAGCTGGTCCTGCAGTGCGACATCTCCGACGCGGGATGGGTCGGCATTGCCCTCGAAGGGCCCGATTGCGCCGTCGAGCGGTGCCGCCTCCGCGGAGGCCAGCGCATCGGCATCCACGCCCTGCGTCAGCCCGGCGTCGCCATCCGGGCCAACGACGTCGCGGGATTTCCCGACTGGGGGATCCTCGTCTTCGAATCGCCCGGCGCGCTCGTCGTCGACAACGTCTGCGCCGACAACGCGAGTTCTTCACAGCGAGACGACGCGGCCAACATTGCCTGCATCGGGACTTCGGGTGTCTCCAGCTCCGCCGAAATCCGCCACAACTCGACCTGTGGCGGCGGCCCCGGCATCATCGCGCGCGCGAGCTCCGCCCCCGCTGCCGACAACATCGCCGCTTTCCACGCCGGCCCCGGCATCCGCTTCCTGCACGACCGCTGCGACCTCCTCGATTACAACCTCGTCTGGAAGTGCCGCCCCTTCGGCGAGTTTCTCGACAAATCGGCCGCCAGCCTGGAGGAATTCAAACTGCTGCAGCCGCAGCTGAATCTCGGGCAGATGGGGCGCGGCATCGAGGCGGATCCGCAGTTCGTTGACGCCGCGAGGCGGGACCTGCGGTTGGCCGATGGTTCCCCCGCCCGCCGCGCCGCTTCCGACGGCGGCGACGTCGGCGCCCGCCTCGAATGGCTCGCAACCCTCCCTCAGGATTCCGCCGGCTGGCTCCGCCGCCGGGCGGGGCTGAAATGGCTGGAGCGGGGGCGCGAGGAGCTCGGGGCGGGAAGGAAACCCGAGGCGCTGGCATTGCTGAAGTGGGCGGCGCTGCTCCTGCCGGGGGAGACGGAGTTGCCGGAACTGATTCGCCGGGCGGGAGAATAGACATTAGCCGCGCATTTTTCGGCCCATTCGAGCGCGGGGGTGTGCCACGAGTCGGGCGGGCGGCGCGGCCACGACAGTTCCCGGCTAATCCCCAATCTAATTCAACGCGATCATGCGCTTCGACCCGGAGCTAAAGGATGGCCTCGCCGCCCGCCCGTCTCGTGGTGCACCCCCGCGCTCGAATGGGCGTTGAGGGATTCGAACCCCCGACCTCATGGGTGTGATCCATGCGCTCTAACCAGCTGAGCTAAACGCCCGGAGGGCCGGGAGTTTATCAGGCCAATTCTGCTGCCGCGAGAGAGAAGCGTTGATTCCCGCGCGAGGAGGCGGCTAGGATCTTCGGCTTCATGACACCGCGCGAACTCCGGAAAACCGTCCCGCCTGCGCGTGATTTCGACATCTCGTTCGGCGACTGAGCGTGCTCGACTCCGCCGCCGCCCTCGCCCGTGTCCCACTCTTCGCGCGCCTGTCGCGCATCGATCTCGCCAGGCTCGCCGGCGAGCTGGTCGAAGTGCGATTTCCAGCGGGCGCGGTGGTGATCGAAGCGGGCGCGCCGGGAGACGCGTTCTTCGTGGTCGCGGAGGGGATTGCGGAAGTGCGCGCCGGTGCGCCGGTGGCGCTGGGCGCCGGCGAGGGATTCGGCGAAATGGCGCTGCTGGCCGATTCGCTTCGCACGGCGACGGTCGCCGCGCGCACGGGGCTTGTCTGCTGGCGGCTGGGGCGCGACCGGTTTCTGGGGCTTCTCGACCGGGAGCGCGGGATCGCCGCGGCGATCGAGCGATCGCTTTCCGAGCGGCTCGCGGCGACGACACGCGAGACGGCCGAGCTTCGCGAAGCCGGGCTTGCGCACGCGCGCCGCGCGCTTGCGACGCT